>NZ_JBFTIL010000030.1:0-53669 GCF_056394745.1 Paenarthrobacter sp. 10N417 | reverse complement strand
CTACGAACGACACCCAGGAAGATTCCGCCAACGCCCCACCACACCGGCCCCCGCCACACACGTCGGGATCAACCTCCCCCAAACCAAAACACCCCAAAAACTAGCCCAATGACTCCACACAGCTTGACAACTTTCGGTTCTCTCACATCTGAACCGTTTTCCACCGATGCTCGGTCAGTTTAAATTGGAAGGCGGCCCGCGCCTTTGATGTCCACATATCAGGATGTGCGCGAAGATCCCGGTGGAACGGTCAGGATGTGAGAGAACATCGGGCTATGACGACGGCGGCCCTTCCGCTTGTCACCAAGCAGAAGGGCCGCCGTCGTTCGCTTCATGCCGTATTAGACCAGGCGGGTCAGCCAGCCGTGGGTGTCCTCCACTGTGCCGGTCTGGATCCCCAGGAGTTGCTGGCGGATGGCCATAGTGGTTTCGCCAGCCTTTGCGTCCTCGGATCCGATGAATTCCGTGGCGTCCTTGAGGACACCGATCGGGGTGATCACTGCTGCCGTACCGCAAGCGAAGACTTCAACAATGTCGCCTGAAGCTACCCCATCGCGCCACTCATCGAGCGTGATCTTGCGCTCGGAAACCTCGCGGTCCATGTCCTTGGCAACCTGGATCACGGAAGAACGGGTCACACCTTCCAGGATGGTGCCGGTCAGTGCGGGAGTAACCAGCGAGCCGTCCTTCATGACGAAGAAGACGTTCATACCGCCGAGTTCTTCCACGGCGTCGTCGTTGAAGTGGTCCAGGAAAAGTACCTGCTTGCAGCCGTTGGCCTCAGCTTCCTGCTGGGCAATGAGCGAGGCGGCGTAGTTGCCACCGCACTTGGCTGCACCTGTTCCACCGCGGCCCGCGCGTGCATACTCACGGGAAATCCAGATGGAAACGGGCTTCAGTTCGCCACCGAAGTAGTTACCGGCGGGAGAGGCAATGACACGGAAGGACACTTCCCGGGCAGCTCGCACGCCGAGGAAGGCCTCGGTGGCAATCATGAAGGGGCGCAGGTACAGGGCTTCACCGTCGCCCGAAGGAACCCATTCCTTGTCAGCCTGCACGAGTTCGCGGATAGCACCCAGGAAGTATTCCTCGGGCAGTTCCGGGAGGGCCAGCCGGCGGGCCGATTTGTTCAGGCGCGCGGCATTCGCTTCCGGCCGGAAGGTCCACACGGAACCGTCGGCGTGGCGGTATGCCTTAAGACCCTCGAAGATCTCCTGGCCATAGTGAAGCACTGCAGCCGAGGGATCCAGGGAGATAGGTCCGTAGGGCTCGATCCGGGCGTTCTGCCAACCGCCATTGCCATCGGCGTCAACTTTGTAGTCGACGACGGCGGTGTGGTCGGTGAAGTAATCGCCAAAGCCCGGGTTCGCCAGGACGGCTGCACGCTCCTCAGCAGACTTCGGGGTTTCCGAAAGCTGCTGGCTGAATTCGACGCCGTGGGCAGTCTGAGTCATGTTTCCTCCACAGTCAGCTACCTGGTGGCGCGAAACGGGTCCCGGAGGAAGCGGTTCAGCGGTGGACCAGGGAAGCAGGTAAATAATTCAAGACAAGCTTACGCCTGAGAAAAGAGCCTAAAGTGCCGCCGCAATGGCATCGCCGATCGCCGCAGTAGTGCGCGGCTCGCCGGTGCGGCTTTCGACGTCGGCGACCACTGCCGCCTCGATCTTACGGGCCGCCGTGGTGTAGCCAAGGTGGTCCAGGAGGAGCACTGCGGAGAGGATGGCCGCGGTGGGATCGGCTTTCTGCTGTCCGGCGATATCCGGTGCTGAGCCGTGGACGGGTTCGAACATGGACGGTGCTGTGCGGTCCATGTTGATGTTGCCCGATGCCGCCAAGCCGATGCCGCCCGTGACGGCAGCCGCGAGGTCGGTCAGGATGTCGCCGAAAAGGTTGTCGGTGACGATGACATCGAAGCGCGAGGGATCGGTAACCATGAAGATGGTTGCAGCATCGATGTGCAGGTAGTCGTGCGTGACCTCGGGGAATTCGCTGGCCACAGCTTCAACGGTGCGCTTCCACAAGTGTCCGGCGAAGACCAGGACGTTGTGCTTGTGGACAAGGGTGACGTGCTTGCGGGGACGTTCGCTGGCGCGGCGGAATGCATCCCGGACCACGCGCTCCACGCCGTGTGCAGTGTTAAGGGAGACTTCCGTGGCAACCTCATGCGGCGTGCCACCGCGCAGGGTACCGCCGTTGCCGACGTAGGGACCTTCGGTGCCTTCGCGGACAACAATGAAATCGATGATGCCGGGGTTTGCCAGTGGGCTCCCGACGGTTCCGTACAAGCGTGATGGCCGCAGGTTCACGTAGTGGTCCAGGCTGAAGCGGAGCTTGAGCAGCATCTCGCGCTCGATGATGCCGGAGGGAATCCTGGTGTCACCCGGAGCGGCTCCCACTGCACCAAAGAGAATGGCATCACGCGTGCGGAGGTCTGCGAGGACCTCGTCCGGCAGGGTCTCGCCCGTCTCAAGCCAGTGCTGGGCACCGAGCTTGTAGTGGGTCTGCTCAAGGGCTACACCTTCTGCGGCGACAGCCTTTTCGAGGACCTTGACGGCTTCGGCGATGACCTCGGGGCCAATGCCGTCGCCGGGGATGACAGCGAGATTGATGGACGATGCACTCATAGGTCTATCTAGCCAAGCAATCCACATGCTGGTCAAAATCGTCTCACTCCTCGAACATTCTAGTGGAGCGAATCAGACCAGGGCATGACGCCCGGGCCCATAGCCAGCACATAGAGTCTTACCGTGGATAGAAGGCACGAGATATACGAATGGTTCCGGATCAACCGCTTCAAGGTAGACATGACGGCCATGTGCTTGCTGGTCCTCTTGTTCGGACCTGTCTATCTTGTGGCCGACCGCCCCTTGCTCTTTTTCATCTCCTGCGGCCTGCTGTTGCCCCTGGCGTGGCGACGCACGCGTCCCGTGGTCGCGGCCGCCGTCGTGGTTTTGGTGTGCCTGATCCAGTGGGCGATTGGCGCGGAGCCCGTGGCCGGCCAAATCGCCGTTCCCCTGGTCATCTATGCCACCGCTGCCTATGGACCGGCATGGGCGAGCCGGACGGTCCTGCTGCTTGGTTTGCTGGGCGGCGTCATGCTCACCACGCGCGAATACTCGAGCCCCGCGGAGTCCGGCATCATGGGCCTAACGATCGGGGCCCTCTACACAGTCCTCATCTGGATGCTGGTGCTGGTCAGTTGGACGCTGGGCGACCTTACCCGAGTACGGCGGCTCCAGCTCCAGGCCCTCGAGGACCGAGCCCGACGCCTTGAAATCGAGCAGCAACAAGAGCGCCAATTGGCCGCAGCTGATGAACGCTCCCATATTGCTCGGGAAATGCACGACATCGTGGCGCATTCCCTGTCCGTCATCATCACCCAGGCCGATGGTGCCCGGTACGCTGCCGCCGCAAAGCCGGAACTGGCCACCGAAGCGCTGGCCACGATCGCCGCGACAGGCCGGGATTCCCTCGGTGAGATGCGACGGCTGCTCGGCGTGCTGCGCTCGGATGAAGATGCGCCGACCAGGCCCCAACCGAGACTTTCCGATCTTGATGAACTCCTTCTGGGCTTCCGCGCTGCCCGGCTCAAAGTCTCCTTCGAACAACTCGGCACGCCTCGCCGGGCACTGCCGGCAGGTGCCGAACTCACGGCCTACCGGATCATTCAGGAAGCCCTCACCAATGTCGTGAAGCATGCCGGACCCCAAGCGGATGCGAGTGTGATTCTCACATGGCAGAGTCGCGGCTTAGAGCTGAACATCGCCGACGACGGTCGTGGCGCCGCCGCTGATCCGCCCGCCGCAGGTGGGGGAAACGGCCTCCGGGGCATGGCCGAGCGCATCTCGCTCTACGATGGTTCCTTGACCGCAGGCCCTTTGCAGGGCGGCGGTTTCCGTGTGTCCGCTTTCATTCCCTATTCGGAGGCCTAAGCCATGCTTGAACACCCCGCACCCATCAGGGTGGTGCTCGTCGATGACCAGCACTTGGTCCGCTCGGGGTTCGGCATGCTGATCAATTCCCAACCCGATCTCCAGGTGGTCGCAGAGGCAGGCAACGGAATCGAAGCAGTCCAGGCCCTCAGTGCCACCACGGCGGATGTGGTCCTGATGGATGTGCGCATGCCGGGCATGGACGGCATTGAAGCCACGAGACGCATTTTGGAACAGGCAGCCGGCCAGCCGTCGGGCTCCCAGCGGGCGGAGGTCAAAATTGTAGTCCTCACCACCTTCGACCTTGACGAATATGCTTTGGCTGCGATCCAAGCAGGCGCCAGCGGGTTCCTGCTCAAAGACGCTCCGCCCGAGGAATTGCTGGAGGCCATCCGGACGGTCTACCGTGGCGACGCGGTGATCGCCCCATCCACCACGCGCAGGTTGTTGGACCATGTGGCTCCGCTGCTTAGAAAGCAAACGTCGGAACAAAGCGGGCACGCGGCCGCAGTGGAACGCCTCACCGCGCGTGAACGCGAGGTTTTCCAACTGATCGCCCAGGGCCAGTCCAATCCGGAAATAGCCGCAGGATTGTTTCTGTCAGAGGCCACGGTGAAGACCCACGTCGGCCACATTCTGGCCAAGCTTGGAGCCCGGGACCGCGTGCAGGTGGTGGTCATCGCCTATGAGACAGGTGTGGTCGCCCCCGGAAGCTAGCGCATCGATTTAAGCCTCGGTCTCAGACCACAGTATGAGCTGACCTTGCCTGGAATGGGTCCCTGGCCCGATCCAGCAGCGCATCCCGGCACATAGCGTGAAAACATGACAACTTTCACGCCTCTCCCCCATCCAACAGGTAACGGCCGACCCGCTGAATCCGATGCAGCCAGGCCACACACAGCGGTTGAAGCTTTCGCGCTGACAAAGGGCTATGGACGCGGCGATACACGTGTCATGGCCCTGAACGAGGTATCCGTGGGCTTCGACGCCGGCAAATTCACCGCAATCATGGGACCTTCCGGATCGGGCAAATCCACGCTCATGCATTGCCTCGCCGGCCTTGATACGGCGGACTCCGGACGGATCGTCCTGGGCGGCACAGAGCTCACCGGGCTCAACGACCGCCAGCTCACCGCCCTTCGACGCGAGCGCATTGGCTTCGTGTTCCAGGCCTTCAATCTGGTGCCCACCCTTACAGCGGAGCAGAACATCACGCTGCCGCTCGCTTTGGCGGGAACAACCGCCGACGCCGGGTGGCTGGATACCGTAGTGAGCACCCTGGGGTTGAAGGACCGGTTGAAGCACCGACCACACGAGTTGTCTGGCGGACAGCAGCAGCGTGTGGCCGTAGCCCGAGCGCTACTGACGCGTCCCGACGTCGTGTTTGGCGACGAGCCGACCGGCAATCTGGACTCCAGAGCCGGCGGCGAAGTGCTTGCGCTCCTGCGTCGCAGCAGCCAGGAGATGGGCCAGACCATCATCATGGTGACCCATGACCCCGTCGCCGCAAGCTATGCCGACCGCGTGGTGCTGATGAGCGACGGTGGCCTGGTAGGCGAGATCCAGGAGCCCTCAGCGGAATCAGTTTTGACGGCTCTCGGAAAGCTCGGGGCTTAAGGCATGCTGCGCGTAGCTCTCTCCCAATTGACGACGCACTTCCGGCGATTCGTCGCAATCGGGCTCGCCGTGATGCTGTCCGTCATGTTCCTCTCCGCCACGCTCATGGTGGGCGCGAGCACCACTGCTTCCCTTGGCGCCAGTATCGGCGAGGCCTACCGGAACGCGGATCTTATTGCTGCATCCAAGAATGGTGAGGCCTTCAGCCAGGCCGCGGTGGATGCCGCGGCGTCCGCGCCCGCAGTCAAGGAACACTACGCCGAGCGATCCACCTACGTGACGTTCGTGGCCGGTGGCGGTGAGCAGCACGGCCGGCTGCGAAATACGGCGCCGTCATCCTTGGAGGGCGCAGTCTTGTCCTCAGGTTCCATGCCGTCGCAGCCCTTCGAAGCCGTCATGGATGTCAAGACCGCAGAGCATCTCGGACTCACCGTTGGAAGTTCGCTTGGGCTGCACGGTGCCGGACCCGTCAAGAACGCCAAAGTGAAAATTACCGGTCTGATTCAGGCCACGAATGATCCATTCTCGTCCTCGGCGCCCCAGCTGGTCGCTTCAGAGTCTGTCCTGAACGCGGTGCAGGATGCCGGAGCAGGATATTCGGGACTGCAATTCATCCTCCAACCCGGCGAAGACGTCTCCGCAGCGAAGGAGTACATCGCGCACCGCATGGAAGCGGCAGGCGCCGACGCCCCCATCCTGGAAACCGCACAGGAGAAGGTCACATCCACGGTGGCCATGCTGAGCGCCGGTCAGGACCAACTCACAGTGGTACTGCTCGCCTTTGCCGGTGTCGCTATCCTCGTCTCCACTCTGGTGGTGGCCAATACGTTCTCCGTGCTGGTAGCCCAGCGAACAAGGGAACTGGCGCTTCTTCGGTGCCTCGGCGCAGGACGGTCCCAGATCCGCAGATCGGTCATGCTGGAGGCACTGGTGGTTGGATTCATTTCCTCCGTGCTTGGCGTGGTTGCCGCAACCGGCCTCATGTACGGGCTCATCGCCTGGGCGAAGACACAGCCTGAGCAGGCTTTTGCCACCCTGGCCGTACCGCCGTCGGCAATCATCGCCGGCCTTGTGGCCGGAACGTTGCTGACAGTCGTTGCAGCCCTCGTCCCCGCCAAAGCTGCTACCGCGGTCGCTCCTCTGGCTGCCCTAAGACCTGCCGACGACGCTGCTGTTGGCAACCGGCGCGGCAAGGTCCGCCTGGTTCTTGGCCTGGTGGCGCTCCTCGGCGGCGCGTCACTGCTGTTTTTCGGCAGCACCACCGTCTCGCTGCTGATTGCCTTGCTCGGAGGAGCCCTCTCCTTTGTGGGGATCCTGCTGTGCTCAACCCTGTTCATTCCCACGGTAGTGGCCTTGGCTGGACGTTTGGCCGCACCTGTGGGTGTTCCCGGGAAGCTGGCTGCAGTCAACGCCACGCGCAACCCCGCCCGTACGTCGGCTACCGCCGCGGCTTTGCTGATTGGCGTCACTCTGGTGTCCCTGATGATGACCGGCGCCGCAACCTCACGGCAAGCTTTCGACGATACCCTCGCTGAAAATTATCCGGTGGACCTTGCAGCGATGACCGCGGCCGGTGCCATTGGCTCCAGCAATACCGCTGTCTCCCGCATCAAGGCAATCGACGGTGTGGATACCGCAGTCCTGCTCCCGGCTGTCGGTACCCTTGCCGAGGCCACGCCTGATGGCGGAAATACCGTCTATTCACTTTCCGCAGCCGATGCCGCGTCCGTGCTGCGGGACAGCACATTGCAGCCAGGCCCCGGTGCCGTCTACCTGCCTGAGGACTCCACAGGCGGAGCCGCGAAAATCTCGACGGCGGCCGGTCCCGTATCGCTGGATGCCAAGGTCCTGCGGACGCGTCACATCCCACCCTTCGTTGAGACCTCCAGCATCCCTTCCAGTGCCTTGCCGGAAATGCCCGGCATGGTGTGGGTGAAACTGGACGACTCAGTATCGGCAGACAGTGTCCAGGCCATTCAAAAGGAAGTGGCCGCAGCTTTGGGCGTACAGGAGCGCACTGTCAGCGGCGCTGCCATCGAGCGCGTGACTTTTAACAGCATTATCGACGTCCTGTTGCTGGTGGTCACAGGCTTGCTGGGCGTGGCCGTGGTGATTGCCCTGATCGGTGTGGCGAACACGTTGTCCCTCTCCGTCCTTGAACGAACGCGCGAGAACTCCTTGCTGAGGGCACTGGGCCTGACGAAGGGCCAACTCCGGGGAATGCTCGCGATCGAGGCCGTGCTCGTAGCTGGTGTGGCCGCAGTCCTGGGTGCAGGCATCGGCATCGTCTATGGTTGGCTCGGCGCCCAAGCCGCTCTTGGTGGTGTGGCTGATGTTGTTCCGGCGGTTCCGTGGCTGCAGCTCGCAACGGTATTCGGCGTGGCTGTGGTGGCGGGCTTGCTGGCCTCCGTGATTCCTGCCCATCGTGCAGCCCGGCTGTCTCCTGTGGAGGGCCTGGCCACGGCCTGATCCGTCTCCCACATCGACCTGCCATATGAGAAATGCCCTCTCACTTCCTGCCCCTGAATGGGAGGACGTGAGAGAGCATTTCTGTTTTAGGGCAGTTATGTGCGAGAGGGAATGGTGCCTAGGCTTCCGCCGGTTCCTCGTAGCGCGGGAAGATCGGCGCCGGAGCCGGAAGTTCAGTTCCCGGAACGATCGGCGTGGCGATGGCAGCAAACTGCCTGGCATCGCCTTCGGGCTGTCCGAGCACCTCAAGGAGCTTGGCGGAAGAGGAAGGCATCACCGGCTGGGCGAGGATCGCCACGATACGGACAACTTCCAGGGTGACGTACAGCACGGTATTCATCCGCTCGACGTCGGTCTTCCGCAGCACCCACGGGGCCTGATCGGCGAAGTAGGCGTTGGTGTCGCCCAGCACTGTCCAGATAGCCTCCAGGGCGCGGCTGAACTCCTGCTTGTCAAAGGCGCCCCGGGCGGTAGCCAGCAATTCTCCGGCCTTGGCGAGCAGCGCGTTGTCCTCGGCCGTGAACTCTCCGGGGACGGGAACCTTGCCTTCACAGTTCTTCGCGACCATGGACAAGGAACGCTGGGCAAGATTGCCGAAGTTGTTGGCCAGGTCCGAATTCATGCGGCCCACGATCGCCTCATGGTTGTAGCTGCCATCGGCGCCAAAGGGGACTTCCCGGAGGAAGAAGAACCGGCACTGGTCCAGCCCGTACTGCGCCACGAAGTCCTGTGGGGCGACAACATTGCCCAGGGACTTGGACATCTTCACGCCGTTGTTGGTCAGGAAGCCGTGGATCATGACGCGCTTGGGCAATGCGAGCCCTGCGCTCATGAGGAATGCCGGCCAGTAGATCGCATGGAAGCGGGAAATGTCCTTGCCGATAACGTGGACATCGGCTGGCCAGAATTTCCTGAAGGACTCGGACTCGACGTCCGGGTATCCGGCGCCGGTGAGGTAATTCGTCAAGGCATCCACCCAGACGTACATGACGTGCTTCTCATCGCCCGGAACAGGGACACCCCAGTCGAAGGTGGTGCGGCTGATGGAGAGATCCTCAAGCCCACGCTTCACAAAGCTGATGACCTCGTTGAACCGGGACTGCGGCGCACCAAACTCAGGCTGGGCCTCATAGAGGGCTAGGAGTTTCTCCTGGTAAGCGGACAAGCGGAAGAAGTAGCTCTCCTCAGCAGTCCAGGTGACCGGGGTGTCCGTCTCTTTCGAGTAGCGGAGGCCGTCTTCCTTGACGACGGTATCGTCCTCAACGTAATACGCTTCGTCGCGGACCGAGTACCAGCCCTCGTACTTGGACAAGTAGATGTCACCGTTCGCTTCCATCTTCTTCCAGATGGCTTGCGACGCCGTGTAGTGGTCCGGGTCCGTGGTGCGGATGAAACGGTCATGGGAGATTCCCAGGTCCTGGCTCATCTGCTTGAACGCCGCCGAGTTGCGATCCGCGAGCTGCTTGGCCGTAATGCCTTCCTTCTCGGCCGACTGCTGCATCTTGAGCCCGTGCTCGTCCGTGCCGGTCATGAAGAACACCTCATGACCGTCGAGGCGCTTGAACCGCGCCATGGCATCAGTCGCGATGACCTCGTAGGCGTGTCCGATGTGCGGCACGCCATTGGGGTAGCTGATAGCGGTGGTGATGTAGAACGGGGATTTCTCTGCAGACGTCACTCTAAGAAGTTACCTTTTTTTCGGATGGAATGACTGGACCGGCCGCAAATGACGGCCGGTCCGGTCTGTGCCGGATATTCCGGCGAAGGAGCAGTCTTGCGGACTAGTTCAGTTCGGTCAGCGTATCGCTGAGCCGGACCAGTTCGTGGTCGTGTGAAGCCACGAGCACAGCGATGCCATCACTCGTGGTGTCCTTCAGGATGCCGATGATGCGGTTGGCTGCAGCACGGTCCAGGCTGGCAGTGGGCTCATCCACCACCAGTACGCGGGTGCCCAGGATCAGGGCCCTCGCGATTGCCACACGCTGGCGCTCACCGCCGGAAAGCTGGGCGGGACGGTGCCGCATGCGGCGTCCGAGGCCCACCAGGTCCAGGAGGTCCTTGGCCATCTCCGTGCGCTGTTCCACTTCTCCATCCGGCACGGCGGGCAGCAGCACGTTCTCGAGGGCGCTCATGCCGTCGATCAAGGCGCCGCCCTGATCGACGTAGCCAATCAAGGCACGGCGCCTGTCAGCGATTTCGTCGTCGCCCATGGACGCCAGGGACTGGCCTTCCCAAAACACGGTGCCCGACGTCGGCAGGGTCAGCCCGGCGCTGACGGTCAGGATACTGGTCTTGCCCGAGCCGCTTCGGCCGGCGATGCAATGCATCTCGCCCGCGTGCAGGGTGAGGTTGAAGTCATCCACGACGTCGACTTCCTCGGCGCCGCCCTTGTCTCCGCCGTAGTGGATGGTGACGCGGCTGAGCTCCAAGGGTGTGGCGTGGTCGGATGCCCGGATGATGGTGTTGGCACGTGTCTGCAGCGACTCGTCCGTGGATTCCGGGGTCGCCGTCAGCTCGGGGTTGAGGTTGTCAGTCATTTGACTACTTTCGTTGCAATCGGAATCCAGCAAATTACGGCCAGCAGCCCGGCCAGTCCGGCCCAGAGTGCTGCGTACGGAGCAAGGAGCAGCCCCAGTCCAAGGGCACCAAGGACGCCCAAGGGAAGCGCCACGGTGCCGACAAGTGCATTTTCAAAGAAGCGGACCTGGCCCAGCATGTCCGGGTTCCAGCCCATGGCACGCAAAGTGCCCAGATACTCGCGCTTGGCGTGGAGCTCGAACCGCCCGGTCACGAGTGTGAGCAGCAGACCCACAACCACGCCGAACACAGCGAGGATCACGCTTGGCAAGGCGATGCTCGCCGCGGCCAGCCCACTCAAGGCACTGGCTCCTGCTGCCCGGGGAATGTCGATCAACAGTGCGATCAAGGCCCCCACTGCGGCACCGAAGACGCCTACCGCCACGGCCAGCGAGACTGAGTTGAAACGGTTGGTAGTGAGCTGCCTGTTGGCGAACGTCAAGGGCGAATCAACAGTGACGAGGCGTTCATCATGCTGGGGTTCCTGGTCTACCTCCACGCGGTGACGCAGCTGCTGGGCAGCCAGCAACGCAGCGCCCACGTAGATGATGAGCATGGTCACTGAGACGATCACAGTGGCAAGGTTCCAACTGAGCAGGCTCAAAATGATCCCTGCCGCGGCCAAGGCAGCCGCGCCCACAGCGAACTCTTCGAGCACCCAGGACCTGACGCGCTTCTGCGTCCAGCCCATTGCCCTCAGGATGCCTGCTTCGCTCCGGCGCTGCCGGATGTAGCTGACCGTCGAGGCACCAGTCAGGAGCGTGGCGCCAAGAAGCGTCAGGAAGAGCAGGGTGATGTTAGTCCCTGTCAGCGAACCCGAAACGGCGTCAGCCGCGTCCTGCCGAACCCAGGACTGCTGGACAGTGCCCAGCGGGGATTCCTTGCCGGCGTCGTCCTTGCTGTACCCGGGGACGAAGATATTGGCGTCTTCGCGGGCGGAACCCGCCACCACGGTCGCTTCAAGGCCGAGTTCACGGATCTGGGCAGCGAGCTTTTCAACGTCCGGCTGGGCCTGCTTCCACGTTCCAGTGGCAGTGGCGCGGACACGGATGGCGTCGATGACGTCGGCGTTGGTGTCATAGCCACGGGCTGCGGCCAGGCCGTAATAGTCAGTGATGGCGCCGGCCGACTGGCTGACCAGACCTGTGGCGCTCAGTGATGGCTTCAGGACAGTGCCATTGGCATCCTTGCCCTCAGCGTCCTTGCTCAGTGTCAAGGGAGCCGGGTCATAGCCGCCCAATGGGAGCTTGTTGACGTCACCGGCTGCGGCCTGAACGTCTGCCGGATTAAAGGTGCCGTACACCATCGGCATGGGAGTCGCGGGCTTTTTTCCGGTTTCCAGGTCTTCCCGGTAGGAGCGCTCATCCACAGGCTTGCGTTGGGTCTGGTCTACCGCTGCGCCGAAGGACGACTTTTCCGGAAGGCGGTTGACTGTCACCCAGTCCCCCGGCGTTGCAGTCTTGTCCGAAGCACCATTGGAGGCTTCGTCGCCCTCCTTGTACTTCGGGGCTGCAGCAAAAGCAGTACTCCAGGTCGCCGGGTTGTAAAGTCCCTGGCTGAAGGAGGCAGTACTGCCCAGGAGTTGGCTGTGGTCAGTTGAACCCGGCCATTCAAGGGCAAACGGGGCCTTGGAAACGAACGGCAGGTAATCCTTGTCCAGGGACCGCGTTACAGTGCCGACATCCTTGACTACTTTGCCCGTGTTGTCGATTTCCTCGATCTTGACCGAGTACTTCAAATCCAGGGACGTTCCCGAGCGAACAATCAGCGGAATGGCCTGGGAGTCATCGGTCAGCAGTCCGTCACGCTTTGCCTGCTGGTACTGCGTCATCAAGGGGGCCCAGTATTTCAGCTTCACACCCAGGAAATCGGGTCCTTCTTCAAGCTGGTTCATGCTGAGGCCGCTGGTGAAGAGGCTTTCGAAGTGCCGTCCAATAGCGCCTGCATTGCGGGCGTCCGCTGGCGGAGCCTTCTCCAGGGGTGCAAGGAAATCACCTGCGGAGCCCAACAACGCCCGCTCGGAGGCAGGATCGACGGCGACGACGGACTCAGTCACCTCCGGCGCCAGTGGAAGCGCCACCGAAAGATTGAAGAGGTTGTGCTCCGAGCCCAGTGCTGGAGCGGGGAACTTAATCCCGGTCTCGCCGTCGGGACCTGCGATCCGGACATTCGAACCACCGGCAGCCTGTTCCTGGATCAGACGGCCCTTGCCCAGGGTGCCTTCGGCGCTCGTCTTGAAAAGGGTTTGCTGGTTGACGCCATCGGAGCTTGTGGCGGAGGCCGTCAGCCGATACTTCTTGGGCGTGTCGGACAAAACGGATTCAGCTGCGGGCCACTTGCTGGAGTCCATGGCCGAGGGGTCCCCTGCAGTTATGCCACCGGCAAGGCCGGCGTTGTACCCCAGATAGTCCATGGCATTAAGGCGCGGAGCCTCGAGGTTCTGCGAAACGCGCGAAACGAGGCTGATGGGAGCAGCGACTGCCGTCTGGCCCATGGTGCGGATTTTCTCCAGCTGCTCAAAGCTGATGCCGCCCTGCCCATTGGCGATTTCCGGCTGGATCAGTGCACCGCCGTCCCCGTCCTGTGAGGGGTCCGGCTTTGCCTGGACCAGGATGTCGTAGAGTCCCCGCGAGTTCTCATCCACAGTCCTGTTCAGAGCGGCCTGTGACTGGCTCTGGACTAGGACGGACAAGCACATCGCGACGATCAAAATGGCCGCGGTCAGCAGCAGCACACGGCTTCTGATGAACCTTTGGACGGCGTTCATTGGGCTCCCTGAGACCTTGATTGCGGGCGCGCACACATGCTCCGTGAATCCTTGAAAAACACAAAGGAATTCCGGGCTCTATGTGCAAAAAGTAGTGGCCGGCCTGCTGCCGGGTCCGAATCCCGGACCAAGCCATTGTAAGCAGACCGACCACCGTTGCGTGTCAGTGGTGTGTCCCCGGCACGCGAACTTGGCTGATGAGGAGCAGTCCTAGTCCTCCAGGTCCACCTCGCGGACCATGTCGGCGCCAATGCCCGCCTTGATGGCTTCCAGTACCTGCTGCGGAACAGAACTGTCGATGGTCAGGAGCGCAAGCACCTGGCCTCCCTCGGTCTGGCGTGCAACCTGCATGCCGCCGATATTGATGTTGTTCATGCCCAGGATGTGGCCGATGGTGCCAATGACACCGGGACGGTCCGCGTAGGCCACCACCACCAAGTGCTCACTGATGGGGATTTCCACGTCATAGCCGTTGACGCCAACGAGCTTCTCCACTTGCTTGGGTCCGGTCAGGGTACCGGCAACGGAGATCTGGGAACCGTCGCTGAGCGCACCACGGATCGTGAGGACGTTGCGGTAGTCCTCGGCGTCCGGGGTGGTGATCAGGCGGGTATTAATTCCGCGCTGCTCTGCGATGACAGGTGCATTGACGTAGGAGACCTGCTCCGTGACGACATCGGCGAAGACGCCCTTCAAAGCAGCGAGCTCAAGCACCTTGACGTCCAGTGCGGCAATCTCGCCGGCAACCTCGACGTCGATCTGGGTCAGCGACGCATGGGTCAGCGCCGTGAAGATCCGGCCGAGCTTTTCGATCAGCGGGATGCCCGGGCGGATGTCCGGAGCGATCACACCGCCTGCGACGTTCACGGCATCCGGCACGAGCTCGCCGGCAAGGGCAAGGCGTACGGACTTGGCCACCGAGACACCGGCCTTTTCCTGGGCCTCGTCCGTGGAGGCGCCCAGGTGCGGGGTGACCACCACGTTGTCCAGTTCGAAGAAAGGCAGATCCGTGCTGGGTTCCTTGACGAAGACATCCACGCCGGCACCGGCAATCTGGCCTTCCTTCAGGGCGATGTAGAGGGCTTCCTCATCCACCAGGCCGCCACGGGCCACGTTGATGACGTAGGCTGTTTCCTTCATCTTGCGGAAGGCGTCGGCGCCAAGCATGCCCACCGTCTCGGGCGTCTTGGGCATGTGGATGGTGATGAAGTCGGAGTTTTCCAGAAGTTCATCCAGCGTGACCAGCTTGACCCCGAGCTGTGCGGCACGAGCGGCCGTGATGTAGGGGTCGTACGCCAGGATCTCGGTTTCGAACCCCTGAAGGCGGGCTGCCACGAGGGCGCCGATACGGCCCAGGCCGATGATGCCGATCTTCTTCTCGAAGAGTTCGATGCCGGTGTATTTGGAACGCTTCCACTCACCGTTCTTCAGCGCTGAGCTCGCCTGGGGAATGTGGCGGGCGAGGCTCAGGATGTGGCCCACCGTCAGCTCGGCTGCTGAAACGATGTTGGACGTCGGTGCGTTGACGACCATGACACCGGCCTGCGTTGCGGACTTGATGTCCACGTTGTCCAGTCCCACGCCGGCCCGGGCGATGACCTTAAGGTTCTTCGCAGCGGCAATGGCTTCGGCATCAACCTGGGTTGCCGAGCGAACCAGGATTGCGTCGACGTCGGCGATGGCGGACAGCAGCTGGGAACGGTCGGCGCCGTCGGTTTGGCGGATTTCAAAGTCCGGGCCCAATGCCTCGACGGTGGCGGGTGAAAGTTCCTCAGCGAGGAGGACGACGGGTTTGGTGGCTGACACGGGGTGGCACCTTACTTTGGACAACTTTGGGACAGTACTGGACAAGGAGCGGATGCGGGGCCCGGACACGACGCCGGGACCAGCCCAGAATATCGAACCTGGACAGGGATTCCGGTGCCGGTGAACGATGTTACGGCCCGGTTGAGGTTGTTGTGAAGAATTTCACAGGACGCTGTGTTGGGAGGAGCGGCTGCGAAACAGCGACGCCCGCCCGGCTTTGTTCGCCGGACGGGCGTCGGTTTCAGTGCCTAAGGCACTGGGCAAAACGTCAGCGGGCTGCGGAGCCTTCAACGTAGTCCTGGTCCTGCTGCTGCCAGGAGAACAGGGAACGCAGCTCGCGGCCAACCTCTTCGATCGGGTGCTGCTCTGCCTTGGCACGCAGTTCCTTGAACTCGACGGCGCCGTTGTCCTGGTCCTCGATGAAGCGCTTGGCGAAGGCACCACTCTGGATGTCCGCGAGGACAGCCTTCATGTTTTCCTTCACCTCGGGAGTGATGACGCGGGGGCCGGAAACGTAGTCGCCGTACTCTGCGGTATCGGAGACGCTCCAGCGCTGCTTGGCGATGCCACCTTCCCACATGAGGTCAACGATGAGCTTGAGCTCGTGAAGGACCTCGAAGTAGGCGATCTGCGGCTGGTAGCCGGCTTCGGTGAGGGTTTCGAAGCCGTACTGGACCAGCTGGGAAACGCCGCCACAAAGGACGGACTGCTCGCCGAAGAGGTCCGTTTCGGTTTCTTCGGTGAAGGTGGTCTTGATGACGCCGGCGCGGGTGCCACCGATGGCCTTGGCGTAGGACTTGGCCAGCTCCCAAGCGGAACCGGATGCGTCCTGCTCAACAGCGATGATGTCCGGGATGCCGCGGCCGGCTTCGAACTCGCGGCGCACGGTGTGGCCCGGAGCTTTCGGAGCGATCAGGATGACGTCAACGCCTGCAGGGGGCTCGATGTAGCCGAAGCGGATGTTGAAGCCGTGGGCGAAGGCGAGTGCCTTGCCTTCAGTCAGCTTGTCCTTGATGGAGTCGTTGTAGATCGAGCGCTGGTGCTGGTCCGGCGCGAGGATCATGATGACGTCGGCCCATTCAGCGGCGTCGGCAACGTTCTTGACCGTGAAGCCGGCGTCCTCTGCCTTGGCGGTCGACTTCGACCCTTCCTTCAGCGCGATAACAACCTCGACGCCGGAATCGCGCAGGTTCAGTGCGTGCGCGTGGCCCTGGGAACCGTAGCCGACGATGGCAACCTTGCGGCCCTGGATGATCGACAGGTCTGCGTCGTCGTCGTAGAACATTTCAGTCACTTGCGTAACTCCTCTTGAGTGGTTTTTCGTAGATATTGATGTGGTGCTGCGGTTACTGGACGCAACGCTCACGCGGAGCGTAGCGCCCGGTCACTCATGGAGCGGGATCCCCGTCCAACGGCCAAGGTGCCGGACTGCACGATTTCACGGATGCCGAACGGCTCAAGCACTGAGAGCAGTGCGGCGAGCTTCTCGGGGGTACCGGTTGCCTCGATCACCAACGAGTCTGTAGACACGTCGACGACGGCGGCACGGAACAGGTCTGCAGCTTGGGTTACCTGCAGGCGTGTCGCGGCATCCGCACGTACCTTGACCAGGATGTGGTCGCGTTGTACGGAAGATTCGGAAGTCAGCTCAACGATCTTGATCACATTGATCAACTTGTTGAGCTGCTTGGTGACCTGCTCGATGAGGTCGCCGTCGGCATCGACGACGACCGTCATGCGGGACATGCCGGGAACCTCGGTGGGTCCCACAGCCAGTGAATTGATGTTGAACGCGCGCCGGGCGAAGAGGCTGGCTACGCGGGTCAGCACGCCGGGCTTGTCTTCGACCAGAACGGACAGTGTGTGGCGGCTCATGCCTAGTCCTCCTCTTCCCATTCCGGGGTCATATTGCGGGCAACCTGGATCTGGTCATTGCTGACACCTGCCGGCACCATTGGCCACACCATCGAGTTGGGGCTGACGACAAAGTCGATCACGACGGGGCGGTCGTTGATTTCGAGTGCCTTCTGGATGGTGGCATCGATGTCTTCGTCCCGTTCACAACGCAGTGCGGCACAACCATAGGCGTCCGCCAGCTTGACGAAGTCCGGAATGCGGACGGTGTCGTGGCCGGTGTTCAGATCCGTGTTCGAGTAACGGCCTTCGTAGAACAGTGTCTGCCATTGGCGGACCATGCCCAGCGAGGAGTTGTTGATAATCGCAACCTTGATCGGGATGTTGTTGATGGCGCAGGTGGCCAGTTCCTGATTGGTCATCTGGAAGCAGCCGTCGCCGTCAATGGCCCAGACCACGCGGTCCGGTTCGCCGACCTTGGCACCCATTGCTGCCGGAACCGAGTATCCCATGGTTCCGGCTCCACCGGAGTTCAGCCAGGCGTGGGGGCGCTCGTACTTGATGAACTGCGCAGCCCACATCTGATGCTGGCCAACGCCGGCCACATAGATACCTTCCGGACCTGTGAGTTCGCCGATGCGCTTGATCACGCGCTGCGGTGCCGTCAGTCCGTCCTCGGGCTCAGTCCAACCCAAGGGATAGGTGTCGCGCAGGTTGCCCAGGAACGCCCACCACGCGTCCAGGTCCGGTGCACCGCTCTGCTCGAACTGCGTCTTCACGGCTTCGGTCAGTTCCGGAATGATCTCCTTCACCGAACCGACGATCGGAACATCGGCCGTCCGGTTCTTGGAGATTTCCGCGGGATCGATGTCCGCGTGGATCACCTTGGCGAAGGGAGCAAATGTCTTCAACACTCCTGTAACGCGGTCATCGAACCGGGCACCGAGGGTAATGAGGAGGTCTGCCTGCTGCAAGGCGGTGACTGCAGATACGGAACCGTGCATGCCGGGCATTCCAACATGAAGCGGGTGTGAGTCCGGGAAAGCGCCGCGGGCCATCAGCGTAGTGACTACCGGCGCTCCGGTTGCCAGAGCCAATTCCATGAGTTCTGCAGAGGCGTGTCCCTTGACCACACCGCCGCCCACATAGAGAACAGGCTTGCGGGAGGCTGCGATCAGCTTGGCAGCCTCGCGGACCTGCTTGCTGTGACCACGGACGACAGGACGGTAGCCCGGCAGGTCAACCTTCGGCGGCCACGAGAACGTCATCTGGCCTACCTGGGCGTCCTTGGCAATGTCAACCAGGACGGGTCCCGGGCGGCCGGTGGAAGCAAGATGGAAGGCTTCGGCCATGACATGCGGGATGTCGTTGGGGTCGGTTACCAGGAAGGAGTGTTTGGTGATGGGCATGGTGATGCCCACGATGTCCGCTTCCTGGAACGCGTCCGTCCCAATGACGCCACTGGCGACCTGGCCGGTAATGGCTACCATCGGCACGGAGTCCATGTGGGCGTCCATGATGGCGGTAACGAGGTTGGTGGCACCGGGTCCCGAGGTGGCGATGCAAACGCCAACCCGTCCGGTAACCATGGCGTAGCCTTGCGCGGCGTGGCCGGCTCCCTGTTCGTGACGGACCAGGATGTGATTCATGCTGGAGGCCATCAAGGGGTCGTAGGTGGGCAGGATCGCGCCACCGGGCAAACCGAAAATATCGTCCACGCCGAGTTCTTCGAGCGAACGGACAATTGCTTGCGAGCCGGTCATCACCGTTGGGGGTACAACGTTGTTCGGCCCAAGTACAGGAGAGAGAGGTGCAGCAGTGTCGACGACGACGGCCTCAGCCGTACGGTCGACCTTATCCGGAGCCTTTGGGGCTCCAGCGGACTTTGCAGCCATCAGCGAGGGGCTGATCGGCGATCCTTTGCTCATCGGACTCTTCCTTTGTGGATCTTCAATTGATGGGTCTTGCTTCGGGGAATAAAAAAACCCCTCAGCCTTCCGGCTTTTCGAGGGGTTGCGCGTGACGGTTCGTTACCAGTCGGGCTAAGCCACGCGCTTGGTAAGTACGACGACGCCGACGGTAACGAATGAGATCATGCGTTCAGTGTTCCCTCTAAGTGAGATACGTGTCAATTGACCACTATCGTATCTCACCATATGGACAGTGGCGTCCGTCTGCCGGACTCCCCCACCCAAAGGTTGGGGAGTCCGGGTCAGGCATCAGCCGCAGTAAGCTCCGGTCGAGGCGCTGTGGACCAACTTTGCGTACTTGGCCAAAACACCCTTCGTGAACTTCGCCGGCAGGGGCTCCCAGCCAACCTTGCGGGCTTCAAGCTCAGCTTCGTCCACCAGGAGGTCGAATGAACGCGCAGCGATGTCCACACGAATGCGGTCGCCGTCCTGGACGAAGGCGATGGGACCGCCGTCGACCGCTTCAGGCGCAACGTGCCCAATGCACAAACCGGTGGTACCGCCGGAGAAGCGGCCATCGGTCAGCAGCAGCACATCCTTGCCCAGTCCGGCGCCCTTGATGGCACCGGTGATCGCAAGCATTTCGCGCATGCCCGGACCACCCTTGGGTCCTTCATAGCGAATGACCACGACGTCGCCCTTGTGGATCTCACCATTGTCCAGTGCGTTAAGGGCCCCTTGCTCGCGCTCGAAGACGCGGGCCGTGCCCTCGAAGACGTCGGCGTCGAAGCCGGCGCTCTTCACCACAGCCCCTTCCGGAGCCATGGTGCCGTGCAGGATGGTGATGCCACCGGTCTTGTGGATGGGGTTGTCCAGCGCCCGAAGGATTTTGCCGTCAAGGTCCGGCGGGTTGATCGAGGCAAGGTTCTCGGCGAGGGTCTTGCCTGTGACGGTAAGGCAGTCACCGTGCAGCAGCCCGGCGTCGAGAAGCGCTTTCATGATGACCGGCACGCCGCCGATCTTGTCCACGTCAGTCATGACGTAGCGGCCGAAGGGCTTCAGGTCACCGAGGTGCGGGATTTTGTCGCCAATGCGGTTGAAGTCATCCAGGGTCAGTTCAACCTCGGCTTCGCGCGCAATGGCGAGCAAGTGCAGGACTGCGTTGGTGGATCCACCGAACGCCATGGTGACCGCGATGGCATTTTCGAATGCCTTCTTGGTCATGATGTCGCGGGCGGTGATTCCGAGGCGAAGCAGGTTCACCACGGCTTCGCCGGACTTGCGTGCAAAGTCATCGCGACGGCGGTCCGCCGAGGGCGGAGCGGCGGAACCCGGGAGGGACATGCCCAGCGCCTCGCCAATGCAGGCCATGGTGTTGGCCGTGTACATACCGCCACAGGCGCCTTCGCCGGGACAAATGGCTTTTTCGATGCGGGTGAGGTCCTCCATGCTCATCTTGCCTGCTGCGCAGGCGCCGACAGCCTCGAAGGCATCAATGAGCGTGACTTCCTTCTCCGAGCCGTCCTCGAGCTTGACCCATCCGGGCATGATCGATCCGGCGTAGAGGAAGACGGAGGCGAGGTCCAGCCGGGCAGCAGCCATGAGCATGCCGGGAAGGGACTTGTCGCAACCAGCCAGGAGAACCGAGCCATCGATGCGCTCGGCCTGCATTACGGTTTCGACAGAGTCCGCGATGACCTCGCGGGAAACGAGCGAGAAGTGCATGCCCTCGTGGCCCATGGAAATACCGTCCGAGACGGAGATGGTGCCGAACTGCATAGGGAATCCGCCACCGGCGTGGACGCCTTCCTTGGCGCCCTGCGCAAGACGGTTGAGGGAAAGGTTGCAGGGGGTAATTTCATTCCACGAACTGGCGACACCAATTTGCGGTTTGGCGAAGTCGTCATCCCCCATCCCCACTGCACGGAACATGCCACGCGCGGGCGCGGCGTGAATTCCGTCGGTCACGACCCTGCTGCGGGGCTTGATGTCCGGTTTGGTATCTGTCGCAATTTGGGTGGCGTCGCTCATGGTCCAAAGTCTATGTGTCAACGGCAGCGGCCCACGACGTAATCGAGCCGGGTTAAGCACGAAGAGAAGAATATTTCCTCGTCACCGACGGAAAATCCTGCCATTTCCACGACGTCACCAACTGCATCACAACCAGGGTTGGACGGCCCCGAAACGCTGGACACCCCATTTGCAGCCACGTAACGTCGGAAATACCACTAACTGCACCCTGTGAGCAGAAGGGCCTCACCATGGACTGGTTGATTTGGGTCATTGTTATTGTGCTGATCGTCGCGATTGTTTGGTGGCTCCTGAGCCGCAACAACGCCAGGAATTCCTCAAGTGCACCATTGGGCACTGCCTCTGGCACCGGGGCTCCCGGGCGGCCGGGCACTGCCGCACCCGCTGCCATGGAACCCAGCGACACGATGTCGATGCCCGATACAGCCGCGGCGGTGGCTGGCGTAGCGGGCCTGGCTGGGGTTACGAATATGGGGAAGGCGGCCTCTGAGGGCAGCGGCCCCGTCGAATCCAGTATGGAATCGCGCGTCGAAACCGAAGCTGCCGGTGGACCGCCGGTGGACGAACCTGTCATTGAAACGCCCGAGGTCGGCGAACCAGTGGTCGATGAACCAGTGGTGGACACGGATGCACAGGTCACTGCCGGGGATGTCGATGACTGGGAGGCTGCCGGAACGCCGGCATCTGCACCCAGGGCGGCCGAGCCCGCAGTTTCCGAGCCTGCAGTTTCCGAGCCTCCAGTGGCGGAGCCCGTAGTTTCCGAACCAGCGGTTTCTGAATCCGCTGAGGGAGTGACCGCGGATGACGTTACGCGCGCCGATGACTCGCCCAAAGTGGACGAGTCAGCAGCCAACGCCGCAGATAAGGCTGAGTGGGAATCCTCGTGGACGGATGCAAGCGGCACTGCCGTCCACCATCACGAATACACGGATCAACACTCGGCCACGCTGGCAGGGGCGGAAACCGCGGCAGCTGAAACGGACGACGACGATTCAACGACACCAACGGGCCATCTCGCCGCCGAGCATCCATACGGAGTTGGTTCTGCAGGAGCGGCGTCAGACGGCAGTGGCCCCGAGGGCTACCCGGTGAAGGCGGACGCTTCGACCATGACCTATCACGATGAAGATACCGCCGGCTACGCCGAAGCCACCGCGGATGTGTGGTTTGAATCGGCCGCTCATGCGGAAGCGGCCGGGTTCCGCCCTCCTCCACGGAACAGGCACTGAACAGAACAGGCAGGTTGATGCCCGCCCGGACCGCAGTCCTGCTTCCGGCCGCTTTCTTACTGGCGGCCCTGCTGTCAGCTTGCACGGGTAGTCCGTCGTCGCCAGGTTCGGCCGCCACGCCTGACGGCTCCATCATTTCCAGCGTCCCCGTCTCGCCAGGGACGGACACTGCAACTGAGTCAGCACCACCTGCTGTTCCACAAAAACTGGAGGTACAGCAAAAGCTCGACGCCGGCCTGCAGCTGCCGTGGTCCGTCGTCTTCCTGCCGGACGGCACAGCCATCGTGTCCGAGCGCGATTCGGCCCAGGTCAAAAGCATTCGTGACGGCCGGACAACGACCATCGGCGAGGTTGACGGCGTCGAACCTGGTGGTGAAGGTGGGCTTCTGGGCCTTGCCCTGTCTCCTGCCTTCGCCAATGACCGTTGGCTTTACGCCTATTTCACGTCAGCAACCGACAACCGGATCGCCAGAATGCGCTTGTCGGAAGAGCCCGGAGGCACTTTGAGGCTTGGCGGCCCTGAGGTGGTCTTTTCCGGCATATCCAAGGCTTCAACCCATAACGGCGGCCGGATCCGTTTTGGCCCTGACGGATTCTTGTATGTGGGCACCGGCGATTCACAGCGCCGGGAACAGCCACAGGATACACACGCCTTGGGCGGAAAGATCCTGCGGCTGACCGCCGAAGGACGCCCCGCTCCGGGCAACCCGTTCGGTGAGAACCCCGTCTATAGCTATGGACACCGGAATGTTCAGGGTTTGGCGTGGGACAGCGAAGGAAGGTTGTGGGCGAGCGAGTTTGGTCCGGACGTGGACGACGAACTGAACCTCATTACCCCTGGCGGCAACTATGGTTGGCCCACAGTGACAGGAGCCCCGGGCCGCAGCGGGTTCATTGATGCAAAGGTTGTTTGGCCTTCAACCTCTGAGGCATCGCCCAGCGGATTGGAAATTGCCGACGGCGTGGCCTACACCGGAGCCCTTCGTGGCCAGCGGCTTTGGGCCATCCCGCTGAACGGCGACAAGGCGGGTTCGCCTGTGGCTTACTTCACAGGCGAGTATGGTCGACTGAGGGACGTCGCCAAGGCTCCCGACGGGACGTTGTGGGTCCTCAGCAACAACAGAAACCCTGATTTTGCGCTGATTTTGAGGCCCTCTTCGTGAACCTACAACCCTTGGCGCCGCCGATTTCCCTCATCCGCCGAAGTCGTGTAGAGTTACATGTCGTTGCGGAGATCGCCGAGGGAACAAAAGCCCCCGGGTTGGTCGAAATCGACAGCTGCACCTCTAGCTCAACTGGCAGAGCAATTGACTCTTAATCAATGGGTTCCGGGTTCGAGTCCCGGGGGGTGCACCAAGGAAAGGCCTTGGAGTGATATTCACTCCAAGGCCTTTTTTCGTTGCCTTCTTGCGGTCGAACACTACTCTTCGTGGAATGCATCACGTTGAGATAATTCTGGTTAGCGGCCGTCGAAAAGTGGTGTAGAGTTATCTGTCGTTGCGGGCGTCAATGGAGAATATGGCTCCTTCGTATTGACCGAAACAATAGCTGCACCTCTAGCTCAACTGGCAGAGCAATTGACTCTTAATCAATGGGTTCCGGGTTCGAGTCCCGGGGGGTGCACAGAATAGGAAAGGCTCCGGATCGTTGCTACGATCCGGAGCCTTTCCTGCTTACTGAGGCCTTTCCTGCTTTCCCACGCCGGGAAATTCTTTCACCGGCGAGGGTAAGGGAATAAGTCAGCCCGTTCGGGCGGCTCGGCCTCAAACCTGCGGGTTGATGTCCCCCGCCGTGCGGTCAAGCGCGGGCATTCCGGCAAGTCCCCGGACCACGATCTTGAGTTCGTCGCGCAGCCGGGCGGTGTCGACCTCAACCAGGGCGAGCACGTCCTGCTCAAGCCGCACTGCTTCGGCCAAAGCAGAGGAGCCGGCGTCCGTGAGCGTCACAACGTGACTGCGGCGATCCGAGTCGCTGCGCTGACGACTGACATGCCCGTGCAGCTCAAGCCTTGCAAGAGTGGTGCCCATGGTCTGCGCCTTGACCCTGGCAACTTCAGCCAAAGCCGCCTGCGTAATGGGCCCTTTCGCAGCAAGGACTTCCATGGCGATCACGCCGGCATGCGTCAGTCCGATGTTCTTCAATTTTTCATTCCATGAGATTTCCACGAGTCGCGCAGCCGTTGAAAGCAATCGCGTGGTGGGCCATCTCTCCATATCTGGCATGCCGACAGTATATGCGCGTGGAAGCTGTTGCCGTTGCTTCTGGCCACTAAGCTGGGGAGTCGCGAACGTTAGCAAGGAGCAAATTATGGCGGAACGTCTTATTCCCGGTGATGTAGCCCCGGACTTCACACTTCAAGACCAAGATGGCAACGACGTCAGTCTTTCGGACTTCCGTGGACGGAAGGTCATTGTCTACTTTTATCCGGCAGCATCTACGCCCGGCTGCACCAAGGAGGCCTGTGATTTCCGGGACAACCTCGCGTCCCTCCAGACTTCGGGTTATGAAGTAGTGGGAGTCTCTCCAGATTCCGTGAAAGCACTGGCCAAGTTCGCAGGGGAAGAACAGCTGACGTTCCGTATACTCTCGGACGCAGAGCATTCGGTAGCCGAGGCCTATGGCGCCTGGGGCGAGAAAAAGAACTATGGCCGCACCTACATGGGCCTGATCCGTTCCACGATCGTGGTGGACCCGGACGGAAAGGTCAACCTGGCACAGTACAACGTTAGAGCCACGGGCCACGTCGCCAAGCTCCGCCGCGACCTCAAACTCGACAAGTAGCGGGTACACTGGAGGCCGGAAGAAGGCTCCGGTCAGCCCATAGGGCAGTCCAGCGGCCAGCCAGCGCGAGTGGTGAAATTGGCAGACACGCAGGATTTAGGTTCCTGTGCCTTCGGGCGTGGGGGTTCAAGTCCCCCCTTGCGCACAGCAGTTGGAACAACACGTCAGTTGGAGCAACACGAAGCAACACGGCAGCAACACAGTGGTGAAAAACCACGGATTCTTCAAACACCCCCGGTTCGTTGAGCACTTCATTCGGACCGGGGGTGTTCTTTCCTCAAGCAGACGGGGACCATGCCTCGCAACGCGCCTGAACCGGCAACCGGGGCGTTCAACTAGACTGGAATGCGGTCTGGCCGAAGCCGGCCACAGCACTTCCGACCGGCTTGAGGGGACAAGAGTGGCAAGCAGCAAGATAGGGCGGCTGGGAATACTGTGCACGGCAGTCCTCGTGATTTTGGGACTGTCATCATGTACCGGGACGCCGGGGCCCACAGCGTCGTCATCGGCAAGCAGCACAGCAGTTACGGAGCCGACGGCTACCTTTAATTTCGGTACAGCATCCATGCCGTTGGGCCTCGACCCGGCAATGACAGCAGATTCGGAGTCGTACCGCGTGACCCGCCAGGTCCTTGAGGGGCTTGTAGGCGTGGACGGCACCACCGGGCAGACTACCCCCCTGCTCGCCACGGAATGGAAAGACAGCAACAACGGGCTGAGCTACGACTTCAAGCTCCGTGAAAAAGTGACCTTCCATGATGGAACGCCGTTCGATGCCGCCGCAGTTTGTGCCAACTTCAACCGCTGGTTTACGTTTCCCGCCGACCTGAGGAAACAAGCGCCCGGGATCTCCTTCCAAAGTGTTTTCAAGGCCTATTCGGACGAGCCAGTGTTTTCGATCTTCAAGGACTGCAAGGTTGTTTCCGCCAGCAACGTCCAGATCAACCTCACCCGACCCTTCACAGGTTTCCTGCAGGCACTGACGCTGCCTGCCTTTGCGATATCCTCCCCCACCGCCCTGGAAGGGCAGAAGGCCAACGTCCTGGACAAGGTGCAAAATGGCCAGGAAGTGTCCGCCTACGCCAGCCATCCGGTGGGGACAGGTCCTTACGCATTCACTGCCTGGGACGAACACAAGATCACGTTGGCCAGCTATAAGGGCTACTGGGGCAACAGGGGCCAAATCGGCGTTATCAATTTCATTCCTTACGACCACGCCGAAACGCGCCAGCAAGCGCTCCTGGACGGCAAGATCGACGCCTACGATCTGGTGACGTCCGGCACCTTTGATCAACTGGTCAAAAAGGGCGTCCAGATCATCCAGCGTGACCCTTTCTCAGTGATGTACCTCGGCATGAACCAAGCGGTTGCACCCTTGGACAAGCTGGAGGTCCGCCAAGCCATCGAGATGGCTATTGACAAGGAATCGCTCATCCGCAGGTTCTTCATCGACAACACGGCGCAAGCTTCACAATTTGTTCCCCCGAAGCTCAGTGGTTTCAACAACAATGCCCCGTCGTTGGGATACAACCCGGAGAAGGCGAAGGATCTGCTGGAGAAGGCCGGCTACAAAGGCGAGGAACTGAAGTTCTATTACCCGCTGAACGCCACGCGGGCCTACATGCCCACGCCAGAGAAGATCTACGCCGAGATCAGCCGCCAGCTGGTTGCGGTAGGCATCAACATCAAACCGGTTCCCGTGGACTGGGAGGATGGCTACCTCCAAAAGGTGCAGTCCCCTGGCGATCACGCCCTGCACCTCCTGGGCTGGAATGGCTCCTATGCGGATGCTGACAACTTCCTGGGTCCGCTTTTCGGAGAAGCCAGGGGTGAGTTCGGATATGCGGATTCGGAAGTTTTCCACAAGATCGAGCGGGCCCGCGCCCTGCCCGACGGCGATGACCGCAACACCCTGTACCAGTCCATCAATGCCGAGATAGCGGCGTCGGTACCGGCCGTGCCCATAGCCTTCCCTATCTCTGCGCTGGCCCTGTCCGACAAGGTGGAAAGCTATCCCGCTTCACCTGTCCTCAACGAAGTTTTCACAAACGTCCGCTTAAAGCCTTGACGATTCCCTGTAATTTCAGTATTGCGTCTGCCCGGGGATATTCTGTGACAGCCAGTGCCGCCGCTAACGGAGATTGATCGTGACCTTCATTTCCAAGACTCAACATGCCGACGTCGTCCTTATTGGCGGCGGAATCATGAGTGCCACCCTTGGTGCGTTCATCAAGCAACTCGAACCCACCTGGACCATCTCCCTCTTTGAACGACTCGACGAAGCGGGACTCGAAAGCTCCGGACCATGGAACAACGCCGGCACCGGACATGCTGCGCTGTGTGAGCTTAACTACTCCCCCGCGGCCAAGGACGGCTCCGTGGATCCTTCCAAGGCCATCCACATCAATGAGCAGTTCCAACTTTCGCGCCAGTTCTGGTCCCATCTGGTGGACAGCAATGTCATTGGCTCCCCCAAGGGCTTCATCAACACTGTTCCGCACATGAGCTTCGTCATCGGGGACGATCACGCGAACTTCCTGAAGACCCGGTACGAGGCCCTCAAGCCCAACACGCTGTTCCGCAGCATGGAATACACCGAAGACCAGGACAAGATCGCCAAGTGGGCGCCCCTCATCGTCAAGGGCCGGGAACGCAAGCAGCGTGTTGCCGCCACCCGCGCGGCGGAAGGCACCGACGTCGATTTCGGCGCGCTGACCCGTGAGCTGACAGGCTACCTGCGGGACACCGGCGCCGAGGTCAACTTTGGTCACGATGTCACCAACATTAATCGTGCATCAGGCGGCGGATGGGACCTTTCCCTCAAGCACCCCAAATCAGGTGAGCACGGCCGCATCCACGCCAAGTTCGTCTTCGTGGGCGCCGGCGGTGGAGCACTCCACCTGCTGCAGGCCTCGGGCATTCCGGAAAGCAAGGGTTATGGCGGATTCCCCGTCTCCGGCCAGTTCTTCCGCTGCACAGACGAAGCCATCACCTCACAACACAGCGCCAAGGTCTACGGCCAGGCATCTGTTGGCGCTCCACCCATGTCCGTCCCCCATCTGGATACCCGGTTTGTTGAGGGCAAGCGTTCCCTCCTCTTTGGGCCGTACGCTGGTTTCTCCACGAACTTCCTGAAGACCTCCAGCTACCTTGACCTCCCGCTGTCCATCCGACCGGGGAACATTATTCCGATGCTTGCTGTGGCCAAGGACAATATGGACCTCACGGCGTACCTCATCAAGGAAGTGGCCAAGCGCCACGAGGCCAAGGTCGAATCCCTGCGTGAGTACTATCCCGAGGCCGTTGGCAATGATTGGGAACTGATCACTGCGGGCCAACGCGTCCAGATCATTAAGAAGCACCCGCAAAAGGGCGGCATCCTGCAGTTCGGCACTGAGGTCATCGCGTCCCGCGATGGTTCCATCGGCGCCCTTCTGGGTGCGTCTCCGGGAGCTTCCACTGCTGTTCCGATCATGATTGAACTGCTCCAGAAGACGTTCCCCAAGAACTTCAAGGGTTGGCAGTCCAAGCTCAAGGACATGATGCCGGGCTATGGCGTGAAGCTTAACGAGAACCCTGAGCTTGCCGCAGAGCTTGAGGCAAGCACTGCACAGTCATTGCAACTGGAAGTGGCCAACGCCCTCCAGGGCTAGGCCGGCCGGGGCTGCGGCCGGGTTCCCGTCAGCCGAATTGTTCCGTAGATCTCAGGAGACTATGAAATGTTCCGCCTGGCCACTTTGTCCCTGGGAAACCGTGCCCTGATCGCGCTGATCACCGTCTTTGCGGCGGTGTTCGGCGTGATCACCATGGGCTCGCTCAAGCAGGAACTTATTCCGTCGATCGAGTTCCCGCAGATCACGGTCATCACGTCCATGCCCGGCGCTTCTCCCGAAGTAGTGGACAAGCAACTGAGCAGGCCCCTTGAGACGGCCCTGAACAGCGTCGAGGGACTGGAGTCCACCACCTCCACATCCCGTAATGGTGTTTCACAGATCACCATGGTGTTTACCTACGGCTCCAACCTCGACCGCGCACGCAACCAGATCGACCGCGCGATTTCCAACGCCAAACGCGTGCTTCCGGCCGACGTCGAACCGCAATCCGTTGCCGGCAACATCAGCGACTTTCCCATCGTGTTCCTGGCTGTCTCCTCTGACAAACCGCTCAGCGAACTCAATGCCGACCTCCAGCGCTTGAGCGTTCCCCGACTCCAAAAGATCGACGGCGTCCGCGGCGCCGATCTGACTGGCGGCTCCAAGCAGCACATCCTGATCCAGCCCCGCCCTGCCGATCTTGCGGCGAAGGGTGCGTCCGTCCAGTCGATCAGCAGCGCACTGAAGAACAACGGCACGCTGGTTCCTGTGGGCACCATAGAGGACCAGGGAAAAACCCTGTCCCTGCAACTGGGCAGCCCGGTTGATTCCCTTGACGTCATCAAGGGCTTGCCGATATCGGGCGCCAAGGATTCCGCCACTATCGGAACTGTGGCTGATGTCAGCATCGAGGACGACCCCGCCACGTCCATCACGCGCACAAATGGCAAGCCAACGCTGGCGCTGTCAGTCACCAAGAAGCCCGAAGGCGACACTGTGGCGATTTCGCACGCGGTGCGGGATGCACTTGCGCCGATGGCAGCAGAGCTGGGGAACAACGCTGCGTTCACACCCGTCTTCGACCAGGCTCCCTTCATAGAGAAGTCCATCAAGGACCTCACCACCGAAGGGCTCCTTGGCCTGGGATTTGCCGTCGCTGTCATCCTGGTCTTCCTGATGTCCGTGCGGTCCACGCTGGTTACCGCAGTGTCGATCCCCCTTTCCCTCCTGATCACGTTCATTGGCATTTCCGCCACGGGCTACTCGTTGAACATCCTCACTCTCGGTGCGCTCACCATTGCCATTGGCCGCGTCGTTGATGATTCGATCGTGGTGATTGAAAACATCAAGCGCCACTTCAGTTATGGCGAGCACAAGCTGGCCGCCATCCTGACCTCCATCCGGGAAGTTGCCGGCGCTATCACTGCGTCCACCCTGACCACAGTGGCCGTCTTCCTGCCCATCGCTTTCGTGGGCGACCTGGCAGGCGAGTTGTTCCGGCCCTTTGCGCTGACGGTAACCATCGCCCTGTTGTCATCCTTGCTGGTTTCCCTCACGATCGTTCCCGTCCTGGCTTACTGGTTCCTTCCCTCGCCCCGCCAAGATGCCCAAGCATCAATGACGCCCAACGAGGCTGCAGCGAAGGCCCGGGAGGCCGAACAGCGGAGCCGGCTCCAGCGAGGTTACTTGCCTATCCTCGCGAAGACGCAGAAGCACCCCATCCTCACTTTGTCTGCGGCGGCCTTGGTGCTGGTGGCAACGCTCGCGGTATCGCCGCTCCTTGCCACAGACCTGCTGGGGAGATCCGGTGAGAACAGCATGACAGTGCGCCAGGTCCTTCCAGCAGGAACCAGCCTGGAGGCCACCAGCGCTGAAGCCACCAAGGTGGAGGACATGCTCCGAGGCATGGAGGGCATCAAAGACGTCCAGGTGACCTCCGGTAACGCCCAGTCTGGCTTCGCCGCGCTAACGTCAACTGGCTCCTCCAACTCGACCTTCACGATCGTTACGGACGAGAAAGCGAACCAGAAGAAGCTTCAGGATGATGTCCGCTCCAAGCTCCAGGGTGCCGCGGGCAAGATCAGCGTGGGTTCCCAGCAGGGCGGATTTGGCACATCATCCACAGTGGACATCACTATCAAGGCCGCAAATTCGGCTGATCTCCAGTCTGCAAGTGACGCCATGGTCAAGGCGATGCAGGACGTACCCGGCAGCACTGAGGTATCCACCAACCTGGCCGCGAACCAGTCCGTAGTCCAGGTGCGCGTGGATCGCGCGAAGGCAKTGGCCGCCGGACTGACGGAGGAGCAAGTGGGTGCCTTCCTGGCATCGACCGTCAGCCCGGTCCCCGCAGGGACGGTACGCATCGAGACCAACGACTACCCCGTCCAGATCGGAAAGGGAACACGCTTCACCAGCATCACCGCGGTCCGTTCACTGCCACTCCCGACGGCGCGTGGTCCTGTGACGCTGGAGAGTATCGCCAGCGTCGAACAAGTCGACACGCCTGTGTCCATCACGAGCAGCAACGGCCAGCGGACCGCGAAGGTAACCGTGACGCCGTCGGGCTCCAACCTGGGCAGCGTCAGCACCGAGGTGCAGAAGCGGTTGGCGTCCGTTGAGTTGCCTGCCGGCGTAACGGCCGCCGTTGGTGGTGCCACGACGCAGCAAGCGGAGTCCTTCCGTCAACTTGGCTTGGCTCTTCTGGCTGCGATCGCGATCGTCTACGTGATCATGGTGGCTGCCTTCAAATCGTTGGTGCAGCCGTTGATACTCCTGGTTTCTGTTCCCTTCGCCGCGACAGGCGCTGTGGGCTTGCTATTGGCCACGGGCGTTCCCCTGGGGTTGCCATCGCTGATTGGCATGCTGATGCTGGTTGGCATCGTGGTCACCAACGCAATCGTGCTGATCGACCTCATCAACCAGTACCGCAAACCCCACAACGGCACACCGGGCATGAGCGTAGCCGATGCCATTACCCACGGCGCCCGCCAACGCCTGCGACCCATCCTGATGACGGCGTTGGCCACAGTGTTCGCGCTGACCCCCATGGCCCTGGGCCTCACTGGTGGCGGAGGGTTCATTTCGCAGCCGCTGGCAATCGTCGTGATCGGTGGCCTGGTGTCCTCAACGGCGCTGACGCTCATTCTGGTCCCCGTCCTTTACAAGCTGGTGGAAGGACGCCGGGAGAAAAAACAACTCCTGAAGCAGCTGCAGCACCGCCCCGAAGTCACGCCGGATAAGGGAAATGGCGGGAACGGCCAGGACGACTTCGTCGACTGGACCACCGGCATGGTGCCCCGGGTGACGGGACGCCGGGCGGCGAACAACCCCGCGGAGTAGACCCGCATAAACAGCCAACAGGGCCGGGAACAATTCCCGGCCCTGCCCTGTTACAGGCATTGATACATGCAAATGCATCTAGTTTGGGATACACTGTTTACAGAGCCCGGGACCACGGGCAGGGAGAAAGGCACATCATGCAGATCGGCGTATTCAGCGTCAGTGACATCACCACTGACCCCACCACGGGCCGCACGCCCACGGAGAACGAACGCATCAAGGCCTCCGTTGCCATTGCCAAAAAGGTCGAAGAAATCGGCATGGATGTCTACGCCATTGGCGAGCACCACAACCGCCCCTTCTTCTCATCCTCCCCCACCACCACACTGGCCTACATCGCAGCCCAGACCGAGCGCATCACGCTGTCCACGGCCACAACCCTGATCACCACCAATGACCCGGTCAAGATCGCCGAGGACTTTGCGATGCTGCAGCATCTCTCCGATGGCAGGGTTGACTTGGTGCTTGGGCGCGGCAACACAGCGCCTGTATACCCCTGGTTCGGAAAGAACATCCAGGACGGGATCGAGCTGGCGATCGAAAACTACAGCCTGCTCCGCAAGCTGTGGGATGAAGATACGGTCAATTGGTCGGGCAAGTTCCGCACACCCCTGCAGAACTTCACATCTACACCGCGCCCCCTCGACGGCGTTGCCCCCTTCGTCTGGCACGGATCCATCCGCACGCCGCAGATCGCCGAAGTAGCTGCCTACTACGGTGACGGCTTCTTCGCCAACAACATCTTCTGGCCCAAGGAGCACTACCAGCAGTTGATCGGCCTTTACCGCGAGCGCTACGAGCACTATGGCCACGGCACGGCAGACCAGGCAATCGTGGGCCTGGGTGGCCAGTTCTTCATGAGGAAGAACTCCCAGGACGCCGTCAAGGAGTTCCGCCCATACTTCGACAACGCGCCGGTGTACGGTCACGGTCCTTCCTTGGAGGACTTCACCTCACAGACACCCCTGACCGTGGGCAGTCCGCAGGAAGTCATCGAGAAGACGCTCACCTTCCGTGAGTTCTTTGGCGACTACCAGCGGCAGTTGTTCCTGATCGATCACGCAGGTTTGCCCCTGAAGACCGTCCTGGAGCAGCTTGACCTCTTCGGCGAGGAAGTCCTTCCCGTGCTCCGTAAGGAATATGCTGCGTTGAAGCCGGCCAACGTGCCGGACGCGCCGACGCACGCTTCCCGCGTTGCTGCGGCCATGGAGGCCAGCGTCAACGAGTCCGCTCCAGCTGGAGCCCCGGGTCAGGAGGCCTGATGTCCAGCCCTTCGGCGTCCTCCGCCGTTCGCCTCGCCGCCGAGACCTGGGAGTCGCTGTTCCGCTCCCAGGTGGCGGTGATGCGGAAACTTCAATCAGGTCCGGCGTTCAAGTCCCTGCCCGTCAAGGAGTATGACGTCCTGTTCACGCTCTCGCGATGCCCTTCCGGCCAGCTGCGGTTGAACGAGATCAATGACAAAGTGCTGCTGAGCCAGTCCAGCCTGAGCCGTTTGGTGGACCGTCTGGAGAAGCGCGGTTTGGTGGAGCGGACAACAGCGCCCGACGACGGCCGTGGAGTGCTGCTGTCCCTCACCGAATCAGGCAGCGAGTTGCAGAAAACAATTGGTCGGGAACACGTGCGCGATATTGCCCAATTGGTCGGGCCGGCGCTAACTGTCCAGGAGCAGCGGGAGCTGTTGCGGCTGACGGAGAAGCTGCGGGCCTCGGTGGCAGGACACCAGCCAATGCACGGGTAGGGGTGCCGGTCTCCGTCATCTCAGCGCAGGTCATCTCAGCGCAGGTCATCTCAGCGCAGGCGGACGAGCTGCCGTGGATCCTCCCTTGGGAGCTCACCGTTGACTGATGCACTGACCTTGAGGGTCTTCAGCGACAAGCTTCCACCCACTGTGGACAAGAAGGCTGTATCTGAAGAATCCCGTCCTGCCGTAATGCGAAGCATGGACTCGCGGGGCGCCAGCCCTGTGGGGTCGATGATGTGCCATTCGTCGTCGATGTAGGCCTCTGCCACAGCGTGGAAGTCCATGGGGCTCAGACCGGGTGCGTACACAGCCGCGAGGCGGGCGGGGACATCCTTGGACCTCAACAGGGCAATGGCCAAATGGGCGAAGTCACGGCATACACCCCGGCGGTGGAGAAGCGTCTCCACCGCCCCGTCGGTTCCTCGCGAGGATCCACTGACGTAGCGCAGCTCTCCATTGACCCAATCGCGGACAGCGTGGAGCAGTTCGGCCCCGCTAAGACTGCCGAACTCGGCGTAAGAGGTGGGCAGCAACCGATCAGATTCGGCGTAGCGGCTCGGCCGGACGTACCGGATGAGTTCCATGGGAGAGGGTGTGTCGCGGTCTGCGAAGCCGTGGACCGTTGCTTGGTAGTCAACCGTCACTTCACTGGGCTCCGCGAATTCCATGTATTGGAAGCGGCCCCCGTGATCGTCGCTGAGTTCAGCGAAGGGAATCTCGTTCCCATCCAGAGTGATGGAGAGTGTTTCCGTCACTGACTCGTACCCCGGATTGTTGGCCACGGCGATGGCCATGGCCACTTTCGTGTTGGCTACAGTCTTGAAAACGAGCTTGGCAGCAACGTTGCGTTCCATTGATCTCCGGGGTGGGTTGCGGCGGGACAGCCCCCGATGCCGCCGTTGTATGGATCAGCCAACCGCAGGACTACAGATTGACCTTCAGAGACAGTAGCATCCGTTGGACGTTGGCGAATTCAGAATCATGGGCGACGTACTTCGCGGCCAGGTCCAACGTGTCAAAAGTCTTTGCCGGGGCTACTTTTTCATCGGCGGCGAAGGCATGGACCGCTGTGACATCCCCGAAAGAGTAGTCGCCCTTGCCGGAAGGTCCCTGAACGCGGTTCCTCAGTTCGCAGGCCTGGCCGTCGGCACCAGCCACCATGTTGGTGATGCCGAAGGAACCGAAGAATTTGTACCCTTGGATCACGCGGAAAACGACGCGGGGATCGATGGTGTCCGGACCATCGGCGTGCGGAACATCCAGTGGCACACTGCTGATAACAACGTAGGGATGGCTTTGGCCGGCGGGGCAAGCGATCGGCCCTGCAGGAGTCAGTCCTGTCTGCAGGGTTGCGATGTATCGGCCCCCGCCATCTTTGACTTCGACCTTCAGGGCGCCTGGCAGTGAACCAGCTTCAGCCGTGCCAGTCTGGGCAATCCAATCCTCAGGGAGTTCGAAGCTGACCTTTTTAGCGGGATCCGTGTAGGTCTTCCAGGTCAACGCCGTGGCTGCCGGGCTCGGGTCAGAGCTGGATGCAGCGCTTGAGCCGGGTGTCGCGGACGATGGGCTGGAGACGGCGCCTCCTGACGGCGTCGTACTTTTCGACCCGGAGCCTTGGGACGGCAGGCCTGACTCTGAACTATTGGGATGGGAGTCGGAAGTCTGGGAAACCTGTGGCCCCTTGTTTTCAGTGGAACAGGCCGCGGTAGCCGTAAGCAGGACGGCGCCCAGTACCAATGCGCCGAGCCGAAGCTTCGACGTCATGCCGTTCGGGTGGATAGTGCCGTTCATGCGCACAGCTTATCGGCGGGGAAGGACCCGACACGGGATTTGACGGCGTACTAGGCTGAAGACATGGCTCCCGATCAGCATGACGCATTCGAGGACAACATGCCCACCATGTCCGCCGTTGACGTTGCGGATTGGCGGCTGCGGACCTTCGCCCTCTATGACCATGTGCGGCAACTGGCAGCTACGGATCCGTTCGATGCACACAACTATTGGCGCCAGGAGCGGGACCGGATGTTTGCTACCCATCCCGCATCCGCCCTGACAGCAGAGATGAAAGCATCCTTCTCCGGTTTGCGCACGGCCGACTACGATCCCGCATTCCGCATGTACGTTCCGCTGTCACCGGAGGGTACGGGACAGGAAATGAATGTTGAAACAGGGACCGACGGCGTAGTTCCGTTTGTGAGGATCGGAACCTTTGAGTTGCCCGGACTCGGATCCCTGGCCGTTTGGCGGCTCCGAAGCTACGGCGGCGGCATCTTCGTGCCTTTTCGCGACGCTACCGCAGGCAAAGAGGGTGGAAGCTACGGCGCCGGAAGATACCTTTTGGACACAGTGAAGGGCGCCTACCACGGTGTTCGCCGCATCGATGAACGGCAGGAGTTCATTGTGGACTTCAACTTCGCCTACAACCCGTCTTGCGCCTACAACGAAGCCTGGGCATGCCCCCTTGCCGGACCGGCCAACCGGCTCGCAGCCGAGGTACCAGTGGGTGAGCTGTATTTGGGAGAAGGCTAACGCCCCCTGAAGCCAGCCGCCTTGAGCGGCCGACACTGCGTGTTGCTTGAGAGGGCCGGGCGCAGTGTCACGGAACCGTAAGTTCTGGAGCACCCTGGGCCAGACCGTAAAAGCCTAGCCTTGGAGCATGAACAGAATCGGGCGGATGATCCGTGCCCACAGGATCCTTGCCAGCATGGTGGGCGTGGCGATCGTGGTCCTGGTCATCGTTGGGGCCGCACTGTTCCAGCCCTGGCGGCTGTTTACGAGCAGCAGCGTGAACGAGGCCCTGCCGGGGGCTCCTCCCGCATCAACATTGGCGACACCTCCCAATGCACCGGCTTCCAACGCACCGGCTTCCAATGCACCGACTTCTGATACACCGACTTCCGAGGCACAGGGCAACGGCTCGCCTGCCCCCAACACGTCTGCCTCAACGCCAGCAGTCACGACCGATCCTGTGGTGCTGGGCTTCGGCAATTTCCAATCCCAGGAGCATCAGACTTCTGGTACCGCACAGCTCCTGGAACTGCCCGATGGCTCCCGTGTGCTGAGGTTGGAAAACCTGGCCAGCAGCGATGGCCCGGACGTCAAGGTCTGGCTCAGCAGCCTTGAAGCAGGAGGCGATTGGTACAAGTACCGCTCGGGCCGCTATGTGGACCTCGGTGCCATCAAGGCCACGCATGGGAATCAGAACTATGTCATCCCCTCTGGCGTGGACCTCTCCGGCCTGTCATCGGTGGTGCTCTGGTGTGACCGTTTCAGCGTCGCCTTCGGATCGGCGCAGCTTGCCTGACTCGTTGCTGGGCCACGTCTGCGCCCTTACCTGGGGTCTTAGGGCGTAAAGCGGACCCCGCAACACGTTGCAGGACGTAGGATGTCATCATGACTTCCCGCCTTCCCCGTCGCATCGCCCGCGTCCGCCCCTTGGATTCACAGGATCCCAACGAGCAATTCTTCGTTGCCAACGACGCCCGGGACTTCGAATCCGAGGCTGGGAAGCACTGGCTGGTTATCGATTCACCTTTCGGGGCATCAAGGGCAAACGCGAGTGGCCCCTCGCGGCACGGTTGGGAACCAGGGACTGGGGTGCGGGAGGATTCTTTCACTTTCCTCGCGCCTTCAGTGCCGGCCAACGTCTTTGGTATGGCCCACAACACCGGGCAAGCTGGCAGAGACCTTCAACCACAGGCATTTCACAAAGCCGCGTCCAGCGTCATCGGCCCCGGCGAAGCGATCCAGCTGAGTGCGAACGTTGGTCATGTTGACCCTGAAGCCGAGCTGACGGTCGTCGTCGGACGTACAGCGCGAGGCCTGACGCTGGAAACGGCGGGTTCGGCAATCCTGGGCTACACCATCGGGAACGATGTCTCTGCACGCGACCTCCAAAAGACCGACGAACTCTGGATCAGCGCGAAAAGCCAGGACACCTTTACGCCTGCAGGTCCGTGGATCGTCACGGACTTGGACGCCGCAGATCTTTCCATCGGGATCGTCCACAACGGCACCAAGCTCAAAACCGCCAGCACCGCGGACCTCGGTTGGAAAGTGGACGAGATCATGGTCTACCTGTCCTCGTTCATGACCCTCCAGCCCGGCGACCTGGTCCTGACTGGCTTCCCCGCCGAGTGCGCGCGCATTCAGCCAGGTGACACCGTGGTGTGCCGGGTGGAAGGAATTGGAGAGCTCTCCAACCCCGTCACCACCGCTTCCTGGGAGGACGTGCCCGCATAGTGTGTCAGGCTTAACTCATGGAGACAGCCGCAGACGCCACCGAACTGCGCCCGCCTCCCTTACAAAAGCCTCCCAGCAAGCGGCCTCCCGGCCTCCTCAAATACCCCGTGGTGCGGCAACTGCTTCGCTTCACCGGCGTCGGAATTCTCTGCACGGCGAGTTCGCTTGCCCTCTACGCGTTGCTGCGTCCCTGGATCGACCCGCAGCTTGCCAATGCCGTGGCATTGATCGTCACCTCGCTCATGAATACAGCCCTGAACCGCAGGCTGACCTTCAAGATCAGCGGCAGCAGGAAACGCGGCCAGGACCACATGCATGGGCTGATTGTCATAGGCATTGCCCTGGTCATCACTGGAGGGAGCTTGGGCATCCTGCATCTCATCCACCCCGAGGCTACTGTCAGTGAAGAACTCTGGACCACGACTCTCTCCGGCTTCGTCGCCACAGGAGTCCGGTTCACCCTGTTGAGGCACTGGATTTTCCGCCGCGCCCGCCACGTGTGACTACGCGGCGGGGTGTGATTAGTTGGCTTGGGGAGACGCCAGGTTCCGGACACGCCCGACGGCGGTTTCCGCGGCTCCGGCAGCTTGCTCGAGTTCGGCTTCGGTAACAGTTGAGGTGAAGCTGAAGCGGACGGCTGTCTGGGCTACCTCCGGGGCAATGCCCAACGCCAGCAGAACCGGTGACGGCGCATCAGATCCGGCAGCACAGGCGGAGCCGCTGGAGCAGACCACGCCGAGTCGTTCCAGCTCAAGCAGGACTGATTCGCCGCTGGTTCCAGGAAAGCAGAACGATGCGATCGATGGCAGCCTCTGGCTTCGATGCCCTGTCAGCATGGCACCCGGGATGGTTTGAAGGATGCGCGAGACGAACCGCTCCCGCAGCTCAGAAACCCGCGAGGCCAGCTCCGGCTGCTCGCCAAGGCTCAAAGTCAGAGCGGTGGACAACGCCACGGCCCCGGCTACATTCTCTGTTCCGGATCTCTTTCCCCGCTCCTGGCCTCCCCCATGAACCAACGGCTCCACGCGCATCCGGCCCTTCGTGAACAGGACTCCGGATCCCTTGGGCGCGCCCAGCTTGTGGCCGGAAATACTCAGCGCATCTACGCCAAGAGCCTTGACGTCCAAGCTCAGCCAGCCGGCGGCTTGGACAGCGTCTGTGTGGAAGGGGATGCCAAACCCGTGAGCTACGGCTGCAAGGTCCGCAACGGGCTGGACCGTACCAATCTCGTTGTTCGCATACATGATGCTCACCATGGCTGTGTCCGGCCGAAGGACGGCGCGGAGCGCCTCCACCGTGACCAGTCCGTCCCCGTCCACCGGCACAACGTCCACCGTGAAGCCATGCACGCGTTCTAGGTAGCGGGCTGATTCTTCCACCGCGGGATGCTCAATGGCGCTTATCACTACCCGCTTCAGCGAGGGATCGGCTGCCTGCCGGGCCAGTGCGATTCCCTTGACGGCCAGGTTGTCAGCCTCGGTGCCACCCGAGGTAAAGGTCACCTCGCCCGCGCGGCAATTAAGCACCTTCGCGACGGCGGATCTCGCCCCTGCGAGCGCCGTGGCCGCCGCTTCACCCAGGCTGTGGTGGCTGGATGGGTTGCCAAACTCGCCGCTAAGGTACGGCCACATGGCTTCGAGTACCTCGCGCCGGACCGGCGTGGTGGCTGCAGCGTCCAGGAAGATCATGGAAGTCAGACTGCTTTCAGCTCTGCATCGGTTCGCAGCTCAATATCCAGCCCGAGGTCCAGTGCCGAAACACTGTGCGTCAGCCCCCCGATCGAGATGACGTCCACGCCGGTTGCCGCAATCTCTGCCACGGTGTTGAGGTTGACGTTGCCGCTGGCTTCCACGTTAGCCCGTCCATCTACCTGCTTGACGCCTGCCCGCAGTTCATCGATGGAAAAGTTGTCCAGCATGATGGTGTCCACTCCCGCGGCCAGCACGGGTTCGATCTGATCTGCCCGGTCAACCTCAACTTCAAAGTGTGTGGTGTGTCCCAGCTGGGCTTTGGCGGCCACGAGCAGTTCAGTCAGTTTTGCGGGGTCTCCGCCGGTCATGACAGCCAGGTGGTTGTCCTTTGCCAGCACAGCATCCGAGAGGCTGTAACGGTGGTTCGCTCCCCCGCCGCAGCGGACGGCATAGCGTTCCAGGACACGCAGGCCGGGCGTTGTCTTGCGGGTGTCCGTGATCCGGGCGCGCGTTCCTTCAACCAGCCTGACGAATTCCGCAGTCTTGGTGGCAATGGCGCTCATCCGCTGCACCAGGTTCAGTCCGACACGTTCTGCCAACAGTACCGAGCGCGCACTGCCGGTGACGCGGGCGAGGTGCGTGCCGGCGTCGAACGCTTCACCGTCCGCCAGCAGCAGCTGGACGTCCGTGTCCGGGTCGACGAGCTTCATGGCGTCACGGAACACCGTTCCACCGCTGAACACGCCCGGGACGCGGGCGTTCAGGACAGCAGTGGCACGCGCCCCGGCGGGGATCAGTAGCTGTGAGGTGATGTCGCCGCTGGGAGCGTCCTCCGCGAAGGCCCGTTCCAGAATGTCCCGCACAGGCGCTGTGGGAAGGGTCAGGTTGGTCATGGAGGTCAGGTCAGTCATTGACGAGGCTCGCTTTCCGGCTCATGGTGTAACGCTTGTCAAAATCGTCGACGGCGGCTGGTTCGCTCACGCCGTCACTGCGGTAGTGGGCCCCAAGCGACTCCCGCCGCTCCCGCGCCGCATGAACGAGCAACTGCGCAGCCAACAGCAAGTTGGCATCCTCGTGCTCCCGAGGATCCAATGAGTCAGGCACCTCCAAGGGAACAACTTCTCCCTCCCAAGAACCAAGAGCTTCTGCGGCCTCTGCCAACAACTCACCGGTACGCAACACGCCAGCCTTCGCGGTCATCAAGCGACGAAGTGCCTGCCGGGAAAACCCGCCTGGAAGTGCTGCCGCTGGGGCGGTTTCGTTGAAAAGGCCGCTGCGATCGTCGTCTGGCGGGGTCCCGGCAGCGTGCGTAAAAGCGAGGCCGCCCGCGGCCGAGTTAGCACGCAGAGGGACTCCGTTAGGCGACCCACCGTGTTCACCGCTAAGGAAGGCAGAAACAGCCCGCCGCCCAAACACGAGCCCTTCGAGCAAGGAGTTGCTCGCCAACCGATTTGCCCCTTGAACCCCGGTACAGGCAACTTCACCGGCCGCCAACAGTCCAGGAACAGAGGTCCGGCCGTAAAGATCGGTCACCACCCCACCCATCCAGTAATGCGCTGCTGGAGCGACGGGTACAGGCTCGCGGCTCCAGTCCAAGCCGGCTTGGCGGGTGCGTTCGCTGATGGTGGGGAAGCGCTTCTCGAGGAAGCCCTTCCCACGCTGTTCCTCGATGACGGTTGCATCGAGGAAGACGTGACCGTTGGGGTCACCGAGTGCTGCAAGGTGCAGGGCTATGCTCCGGGAGACGACGTCCCTGGGGGCGAGCTCGCCGTCCGGGTGGTAATCGGCCATGAACCGGCGTCCGGTGGCGTCCACGAGAATGGCGCCTTCGCCGCGTACTGCCTCGGAAATGAGCAGGGGGTCAGTGTTGCCTTCTGCTTCAAGGGCATCCCCTGTACGGACCATGCATGTGGGATGGAACTGGAAGAATTCGAGGTCGGCCACCTCGGCGCCGGCCCGCCACGCCAGGGCGAGCCCGTCGGCTGTGGCTACGGATGGGTTGGTTGTTTGTGCGAACAGTTGACCGGCTCCACCTGTTGCGAGGAGCACTGCGTCAGCCTGAAGGGTCAGTTCCCGGCCATCGTGCATGTACTCGACACCGGTGACGCGCTCCCCGTCGTAGGACAGTGAAGTCACCTGCGCATGCCCGATTACCTGGATTCGTCCGGTCGCGTGGAAGTCCAGCACGGTCTTGATCAGGGCGGCTGCAACGCGGGCACCTGTGGCGTCGCCCCCGGCGTGGAGGATACGCGGGGCAGAGTGGGCGGCTTCGAGTCCCAGGGAGGGATCRCCGTCGTCGTCAAGGTCGAAACGGACGCCGAAGCGTCCAAGTCCGGCAATGTCCATCCGGGCCTCGGTGCACAACACCCGCACGGCTTCCTCGTCGCAGTGGCCCGCACCGGCATTGAGCGTGTCGGCGATGTGGGCAGCAACGGTATCCCCCGGAGCCGGCTCCTCCAGAACAGCCGAGATGCCGCCCTGTGCCAAGTACGTATTGCTGTCCGCGAGCGCGCCCTTGGTGAGCAGCACCACTTCGGCTCCGGCTTCGGCGGCCAGCAGCGCTGAGTACAGCCCCGCAATGCCGCTTCCGACGACGATCAGCCGCTTGGGCTGGTGCCCTCCAGCGAGGCTTCCTGAGGTCATGTGAGGCTCGATTCGGATCGTCCGGAAGACCGGTGTTGGTAGCAGGTTAGGCAGGCTTGGCCGCCAGCATGCGCTCCAGCGCAATTTTGGCGTTGTCCTGTACGGCGTCATCCACGGTGATGCGGTTGACGATGCGTCCTTCGACGAGTTCCTCAAGCACCCAGGCGAGGTAACCCGGGTGGATGCGGTACATGGTGGAGCAGGGGCAGATCACCGGGTCCAGGCAGAAGATCGTGTGCTGTGGGTTTTCTGCAGCCAGCCGGTTCACCATGTTGATTTCGGTACCAATGGCGAAGGTGGTGGGTTCGGTGGCCGCCGCGATGGCCTTCTTGATGAAGTCGGTGGACCCTGCAGAATCGGCAGCATCCACAACTTCCATGGGGCACTCGGGGTGCACGATCACGTTGACGCCGGGGTGGTCGAGCCGGGCTTTTTCAATCTGGCCCACGTTGAAGCGCTTGTGCACCGAGCAGAAGCCGTGCCAGAGGATCACCCGGGAGTCCAGCAGCGTTTGTTCGTCGTTGCCGCCCAGTTCCTTGCGGGGGTTCCACATAGGCATCTGCTCCAGGGGGACGCCCAGGGCCTTGGCAGTGTTGCGGCCCAGGTGCTGGTCGGGGAAGAACAAGACGCGCTGCCCACGCTCGAAAGCCCATTCCAGGACCACTTTGGCGTTGGAGGAGGTGCAGACAATTCCGCCGTTGCGGCCACAGAAGGCCTTCAGCGCAGCAGAGGAGTTCATGTAGGTGACGGGGATGACCGGAACGCGGCCCTGGGCGTCGGTGTCCGTGCCGAAGATTTCTTCGAGCTGTTCCCAGCATTCCTCTACGGAGTCCTCATCAGCCATGTCTGCCATGGAGCAGCCAGCCGCCAGGTTGGGCAGGATGACTGCCTGTTCGGGCGTGGAAAGGATGTCCGCAGTTTCAGCCATGAAGTGGACGCCGCAGAAGATGATGGCTTCAGCATCGGGCTTGGTCAGTGCAGCATTTGCGAGCTGGAAGGAGTCACCCACGAAGTCGGCGTACTGGATAACTTCGTCACGCTGGTAGAAGTGGCCCAGGATCACGGCGCGGTCCCCGAGCGTCTCTTTGGCAGCCCGGATACGGGCATCCAGTTCAGCATCCGTCGCCCGCTTGTACTCTTCCGGGAGCTGTCCCTGCCGCGGCGTCTCCTTGGGAGCGACGTCGCTGCTGGAGGCTCCCGGTCCGTAAGCGGGGGCACCGGCAAGAGCCTCGGCAAGGTCGTACTCCCAGGGCCCTTTGGCCAGGGCCGGGCTGCAGGTGGATCCTGCGCGGGAAAGGCCCTTCTCGGCTTCCTCCCGCGTGATCAGCTGGACGGCAGTGTTGACGCTGCTCATGGTGTACTCCTGTTATCTGGTCCGAGACCGGGCGTGCCGGTGAAGCGGTAGAGGCGTGGCGGACGGTGTTTTCCGCCCTGCAGGTATTCACCGGTTTCTTCAATGTCCGGTGTGGCTTTGATATGGCGGCGGAAGTTTGCCGGATCCAGTTGGCGGTCCAGCACTGCTTCGTAGACTTCACGGACCTGCGCGAGGGTGAAGAACTCTCCCAGCAGGTGGTAGGCGATGGAACCGTAGGCCATCTTGTTGCGCAGACGCCAGAGTGCGTAATCCACAATCGCGTTGTGGTCGAAGGCGAGTTCGCCGAGCCTGTCCGCCCGGAACCACCGCACATTTTCCGATTCGTCCGCGAGGGCGGCTTCGGTTGGCTGGACGAGTGCCCAGTAGACGATCGACACGACGCGCTGGCTGGGCGAGCGATGCAGACCGCCGAAGGCGTAGAGCTGCTCCAGGTACTGCGGTGCCAGCCCTGTGGTTTCGCGAAGATTGCGCGATGCGGCGTCCTGGAGGGATTCATCATGGGCCAAAGGCCCGCCGGGAAGGGCCCACAAATCCTTGTAGGGTTCCCGGATCCTTCGCACCAGTGGCAGCCAGAGCGTGGGGCGGCCCGATGTTTCGCTGGGACGGAGGGCGAAAATCACCGTTGAGATTGCCAACGACGGCGGCGCCAAGCGGCGTTCAGCAACGTTCGCCGAGATCGGATTCACGGCGTTCACCTCGCTTCGTCGCCGTCTGGAGACTTCCTCCACACACTGGAATCTTAGTTAAAGTCATCTTGACTAGAACTAATGGTACGACTCTGCAGCCTCTTGGCAAAATGCCCTGCGTCACACTGACTTGGCGGCAGCTTCCATCAGCGGCAGGGTGCGGCCCTGGATGTGGCTGTTTAGCACGATGACGGAGGAGCAACGTACCACGGATTTGGTGGCGATCATCGCGTCCAGCACCCGCTGCATATCAGGATTTGAGCGCGCTGCGATGCGAACCATCAAATCGGAATTTCCCGTCACGGTGTGCACTTCAATGATCTCCGGGATGGCGCTAAGGCTCTGAATAATGGCGTCGTGACCGATCTCCTGGGTAATGGTGACCGAACAGAACGCCACCACAGGGAAGCCGAAGTTGGCCGGATCCGGCTGGGGAACCCAGGAGCCAATCACCCCGTTTTCGATCATCCGGTCAATCCGGGACTGCACCGTAGCCCTGGCAACCCTCAGCACCCGGGATGCCTCCAACACGGAGGACCTCGGCGAATCAGTGAAAAAACGTACAATTTTTGCATCAAGCGCATCGACCAGCATCAAAGTTCCTGTCCCCGGGGATTCTTACCCATCACATCGCCACAGCAAAAAGTGATGTATCTTACAAACTGCGAGAATTATTCCACGGCTCTTGCTGCGTCGTCGACGCCCAGCTTGCTCAGCCCAAGAGGCAAGCTCGCTACACCGAGTATGAAATCCATAGAAGGTAGACACGTATGACAACGAAGTCCATCGCGGCTCCTGCCCAAACATCCGGCCTTGGCCATTCTCTTAAGCCACGCCAACTCACCATGATGGGGCTCGGGAGCGCCATCGGAGCGGGCCTCTTCCTCGGCTCCGGCGCAGGCATCCAGGCCGCCGGCCCGGCGGTCCTGATCTCCTACCTCGTGGCAGGAACCTTGATCATCCTGGTCATGTGGGCCCTGGGCGAGATGGCTGCCGCAAATCCCAACAGCGGAGCATTCTCCGTCTACGCCGAAAAAGCCATGGGCAAGACCGCTGGCGGCACCATTGGCTGGCTCTGGTGGCTGCAGCTGGTGGTGGTCATCGCAGCCGAAGCACTGGGCGCGGCAGGCCTGCTCTTCACCGTGTGGCCGGTGATTCCGGTGTGGGTGCTCGCCCTGGTGTTCATGGTGGTGTTCACCGGCATCAACCTCGTAGGTGTCCGCAACTTTGGCGAGTTCGAATTCTGGTTCGCGATTCTGAAAGTCGCGGCAATCGTCATCTTCCTCCTCATCGGCGCCACCCTGCTGTTCGGCTGGCTGCCCAACGTTGCCTCCCCGGGACTGTCGGCCTTTGGGGACTTCGCCCCAAACGGAATCGGCGGCATCGCGGCTGCTCTGTTCGTGGTGATCTTCGCTTTCGGCGGAACGGAAATCGTCAGCGTCGCCGCTGCCGAAACAGAGAACCCCGCGCACAGCGTCGGCAAGGCTATCCGGACTGTAGTTTGGCGCATCCTGGTCTTCTACATCGGCTCTGTTTTCGTCATCGCAGCGGCTCTTCCCGTTGGCTCGGAAGGACTGAAGTCCCCCTTCGCGGGCGTACTGGATCTCGCGGGTATCCCTGGTGCCGGCGCTGCCATCACCCTGGTGGCCGTAGTTGCCCTGCTTTCCGCCCTGAATGCCAACCTGTATGGCGCCTCAAGGATGATCTTCTCCCTGTCAGAGCGGGGCGAGGCTCCTGGCTTCCTGTCCAAGCTGAGCGCCTCCAAGGTGCCGGTAGCCGCCGTCGGGATTTCCGTTGCTTTCGGCTTCATCGCGACCGTCCTGGAGCTGCTCTTCCCCGAGCACGTACTGCCGGCGCTCCTGAACCTCGTGGGCTCCACATGCCTGGTGGTGTGGGGCACTGCTTTGGTTTCGCAGTTCATCCTGCGCCGCAGGGCGGACCGCGAGGGAACCGAGCTGCCGCTGCGCATGAAGGGCTTCCCGGTCCTCACGGTCGTGGGGATCGTCCTGTTGGGAATCATCCTCGTGGTGGGCTTTGCCAACCCTGAGAGCGCCGGCCAGCTGATCGGCACCTTCATCCTGATCCTGGTTATCGCCGCAGGATGCTTCCTCAACGCCAAGACGAAGGCCGGCAAGCAGCCACTGCATACGAAGTAGCCGCCTGTTCATTGAAACCAAGAGGTCCTGCGCAATTTGTTTTGCGCAGGACCTCTTTGCGTATCCAAATTGTACAAAGTGTTTCGTTGAAACTGAGCTGATTGCGCACGCCCATTGTTGGTGACTAGGGTCACAACCATGACTACCAACAACGTGCTCGCCGCCGTCGATGAGGATGCCGCGCCGCTCACGCACGAACAACTTCGTGAGCTCTATTCCCTGATGGCCTCCGTCCGCCACCTGGACACCGCAGCCGTCGCCTGGCAACGCCAGGGCATCATTCCCGGCTATGCGCCCCAGATTGGCCAGGAAGCCGCGCAGGTAGGCAGCGGATATGCAGTTGACCGGACGCGCGACTTCGTGTTCCCCACATATCGCGAGATGGGCGTGGCCCGGGCAATGGGCCTGGACATGGTGGGCTACATGTCCACGCACAAAGCCACGTGGCATGGCGGAATGTACAACCCGCTGGAATCCCGCTTCGCTCCCATCCAGGCTGTAGTGGCCGGATCGGTATTGCATGCTGTTGGCTGGGCGCACGGCCAAACCCTCTCCGGAAAGCCCGACGACGAACGCGGCGTTGCCATGACATACTTCGGCGACGGAGCATCCTCCCAGGGCGATGTCCACGAGGCCATGAACTTTGCTGCTGTGATGAAGGCGCCAGTGGTCTTCTTCATCCAGAACAACGGCTGGGCAATCTCCGTCCCCACCGAACGCCAGGTTGCCGGCGGCTCAGTCGCTGCGCGGGCGGCCGGATACGGGATTCCTTCCCTGCAGGTGGACGGCAACGACGTCGTCGCAGTCCATGAGGCCACACGTTCGGCTTTTGCCCATTGCCGCGCCGGTAACGGTCCTGTCGTCATCGAAGCGATGACCTACCGCCGTGGGCCCCACTCCACGGCGGACGACCCCGGGCGTTACCGCACCCTGGAAGAGGAACGGCTCGGTGCCGGCGAAGATCCCCTTGAGCGCTTCAAGCAGCGCCTCCTCGACGACGGCATTGCGGATAACGCATTCTTCGCCGATGCGCAGCAGCAGGCCCAGGAGGAAGAGGAAGCCATTCGCGCGGGCATCGAAGCCCTTGCGCCCCGTCCCGGGGCCGAGATGTTCAGCCTCGTCTTCCAGGAACCAACGCCCACCCTTCAATCCCAGGCAAGTGACTGGCGCAAGGAGTCCGAACATGTCTGAGACAGCCACGGCACTATCGTTCGCTCCCGGGTCGGTCACGATGGACACCGAACCCGTCCTGCACCTTTCCATGCAGCAGGCACTGAACCGAGCGCTTGACGAGATCCTGGCCGACCATCCCAAAACGGTCATCTTCGGCGAGGACTGCGGCCGATTGGGCGGCGTTTTCCGGATTACCGACGGCCTGCAGGCCAAGCACGGCGAAGAACGGGTCTTCGATACCCCACTGGCCGAGTCCGCCATCCTGGGCATGTCGGTGGGACTGGCCATGGCAGGCTTCCACCCCATCCCCGAAGTACAGTTCGACGGCTTCGCCTACCCGGCCATCAACCAGATCGTGTGCCAAATCGCCCGGATGAACTACCGCAGCCGCGGCACGCTCCCGATGCCGATCACGCTCAGGGTTCCCAGCTTCGGCGGAATCCGCGCTCCGGAACACCACGGCGAAAGCCTTGAAGCCCTGTTTGCGCACGTTCCCGGACTGAAGGTGGTTTCGCCTTCCACCCCACATGACGCCTATCACCTCCTCAAGTACGCAGCCACGCGCCCGGATCCCGTCATCTTCATGGAGCCCAAGTCCCGCTACTGGCAGAAGGGTCCGGTAGACCTCAACAGTCCTGCTCCCGGTCAAGCACCTCCGGATCAAGCAGAGCCCGACGCCGGCATGGACGACGCCGGCAGCCTCACCGGCGCCCGGGTTGCGCGGGAAGGCCGTCACCTGACACTCGTCGCCTGGGGCGCCATGGTGGCACGGTGTCTCCAAGTTGCCGAACTCGCAGCGGAAGACGGCATCGACGTCGAAGTCCTGGACCTGCGTTGGCTGAAGCCAATCGACGCCGAAGCCCTGGCGAGGTCCGTCGGAAAGACGCGCCGCGCCGTCGTCGTCCACGAAGCTCCCTTGACCTCAGGCCTCGGCGCCGAGGTCGCCCAACTGATCACGCAGCATTGCTTCCAAACGCTGAAGGCGCCCGTGGAGCGCGTGACCGGATTCGACGTACCCTATCCCTCCGGTGACCTGGAGGACGAATACATTCCCAACATCGACCGCATCCTCTTTGGGATCCAACGCGTACTGGAGTACCGCCGTGGCTGAACTTTCCTTCCCGCTCCCGGATCTGGGCGAAGGCCTCATCGAAGCGACCGTCCTGGATTGGCTCGTATCGCCGGGCCAGCAGGTGGAGCGCAACCAGCCCATTGTGGAGCTGGAAACGAGCAAGTCCGCACTCGAATTGCCCAGCCCGCAGGCGGGTAAAGTGGTGCGTATTCATGGGGCGCCGGGCGAGACCATCAACGTCGGCGAACCGCTGATCGTGTTCGAGGTACCGGATGACACCGCCGGGATCGTAGGCACGGTTCCGAAGGACGAAGCACCCAAGCGCCGGGTCCGCCTGAGCGCCGTACTCGATGAGGACTGACATGATGACCGGCAGGCACACCGTGGAACAGCACAGGCACACAGTTGAGGGCACCGATCCCGAATTGTTCGTTGAAGTGCATGAACCCACCACCGATGCCGGACTACGACCTGTCCTGTTGATCCACGGCTTTTCCTCGTCCAGCAAACTTAACTGGGCGGACAGCGGCTGGATCACGGCCCTCCAGGACGCCGGACGCCGGGTCATTACCGTGGACCTGCCAGGCCACGGCAGGAGCCACTCCCCCGAGGACCTGGACTCGTACACGCCCAGCCGGATCCGTGCGGACCTTCTCCAGATCGCCACAGACGCCGGAGCGCGGCCACTGCGCGACGGCGATCCTTCCACAGGACTGGACATCGTGGGCTACTCCTTGGGATCCCGGCTGGCTTGGGAATTCGCCGCGACCCAGCCGGACCTGGTTCACCGGATCGTCCTGGGCGGACCCAGCTCAGCGGATCCGTTGGCAGCTTTCGACCTCGCTGCCGCACAGCGGCACCTGGCTGATGGCACACCCATTGAGGACCAGTCCACCGCCGGGCTGCTGAAGATGGCTCAACTATTGCCGAGCAATGACCTCTTCGCGTTGCTTTCGCTCATCGAGGCCATCAAGGGTGAACCGTTCGATCCTGACGAGGCTGCACCGCACGTGCCCATCCTCCTGGTTGCCGGCGAAAAAGATGATCGCGCGGCCACCATGCCCGAACTCGCGCACCTGGCCGGCAAGCGGGGGGCCTTGGTGGAGACCCTTGTGGTCCCCGGACGCACCCACACGAACGTGATCACAAGCAGGGCTTTCAAGGAAGCTGCCATCGAATTCCTTGGCGTGTAGCGATTGCGCCGGCGCTAACGGCTCAACCGCTCCGCGTTCAGGCTCATTCGTTCCAGGACGCTCAACGCCATGGCGTATTCATCGATTCCTATGCCCATGGAAAGGTCCTGGCGGGCGGCTTCCACATAGCGGAGGGCTTCGTGGTATTTTTCGCGGCCGAGCTCGCTGAGCGCCAAGCGGTCATCGATCATGGTGATCATGCCCCTGCCCACCAAGGAGGCAAGCTCCCGCTCCCGCAGGCGCGTGTCATTGCCCCAGAACGGGCGCAGGATCTCATCCAGCTCATCAGGACGGACGGTTCCCTCTGCCAAAGTGCCCAGGGTCTGCCACTGCCGCCGGCTCAGCTTGACCCGGGCCAGCGTGGCGTCGAGTTGGAGTTCCAGTGCGGCGTCGAGCCTCTTGATCCAATATCCAATGGGCTTGTTCACAAGCCCATGCTTCCAGCGGATGCCTCACCCGGCAAGCTTTGAACGGTAGGCTGGAAGCAGCCAAATTACGTGGAAGTGGGGCAAATGGGCATGCGTTTCAAGGACCGGACGGAAGCCGGCCGGCGCCTGGCCGAAGGACTCCCCCAGTTCAGGGAACGGCCAGACACGATCGTCCTTGGTCTGGCGCGTGGAGGTGTCCCGCTGGCCGTGGCGGCCTCCTCCGCGTTGTACTTGCCCTTCGGTACGATTTTGGTCCGCAAACTGGGGATACCTGGCCGCGAGGAGACTGCCTACGGCGCACTGGCGTGGTGCCAGGGCGACGTCGTCCGCATCGTCAACAAACCGCTCAAGGAACATGTCCTTGCCCATGGCATCAGCCAAGCCGCGTTGGATGCAGTAGAGGCACATGAACGCGCCGAACTACTTCGGCGCGCAAGGCAGTACCCGGGAATCGAGAACGACCTTCGGGGCAAGACCGTCATTCTGGTGGACGATGGCCTGGCCACCGGCGCAACAATGCGTGCTGCCGTGGAGGCCGTGCGGGCATCAGGTGCCCGCACTGTGGTCGCCGCCGTGCCCGTGGCATCGCTGGAAGCCGCAACATCCTTGGCACGGGTCTGCGACTTCATGATGGCACTGCACACGCCAGGCAAATTCCATGCTGTTGGTTCGTTTTACGAGCGTTTTGAACAGTTGACGGACGACGACGTCGTGGAGCAGCTGGAAGGCGCAGAGGCCCCGAGGGCGAAATAGCTGCTTAACGCCCGAGGCGGGCCCGGTTTCACAACCGCGCCCGCCCGGAGAATCAATGTGTTGCTGGACTGGATCTCTTGTTCGCCTAGTGATGAACACTGAAGCCGAGGGGACGGCCCTTGGTTTCCTTGGCAAGAATCACGCCCACCGCTGAGATGATGCACAGGCCCATGATGTACAGGCCGACTGATCCGGACCACTTGGTGGCGTCCAACAAAGCCTGGGCAATCAACGGGGCGAAGGCACCACCGAGAATGGCACCCAAGGCGTAGCCAATGGAGATTCCCGAGTAGCGGACGTGTGCAGGGAACATCTCGGCGTACATGGCTGACATGGGTCCATAGGACAGGCCAAGCCCAATGGTGAGGACGAACAAAGCTGTTCCGTAGAGCACGATGTCCTTGGAATCGATCAAAGCAAACATGGGGATCATCCACGCGAACACCAGGCCGTAACCGAGCAGGAACGTCTTTACGCGGCCAATCTTGTCCGAAAGCCAGCCTCCCACCATGGTGAAGATGAGCCAGCCGAAGGAGGCAACCGTGGTGGCGAGGAGGACCTGCGGCGCCGGCATCTTCAGCGCCTTGGTGGCGTAGGAGATAAAGAAGGCGATCAACAGGTAGCCTGCGGCGTTGTTGGCGATGAAGATAAGTGCCGCGAGGATTACCTCCTTCTTGTTATTCCGGAACAGCTCGCTCAGGGGCGCCTTGCTTTCCGCCTTGCGCTGCGCGATTTCCTTAAAGACGGGGCTTTCCCCGACTGCGCGGCGGATGAGGTAGCCCACCACAATCAGGACCACGGAGAGCAGGAACGGCACACGCCAACCCCAGGCGGCAAAGTCTTCCTTTGACATGCCCGACTGCAGGAAGAACAGGAGGCCGGTTGCCAGGATCATGCCGATGGGCACACCGATCTGCGGGTAAGCACCGAAGAGTCCGCGCTTGGAGATCGGAGCGTGCTCCACAGCCATCAGGGCGGCGCCACCCCACTCGCCACCGGCCGAGAAGCCCTGGACCACCCGCAGGGTGATCAGCAGAATCGGAGCCCAAAGCCCGATTGTCCCGTAGGTAGGCAGCACGCCGATCAGCGCCGTCGCCGCCCCCATCATGACAAGTGTCATGACCAGGACTGCCTTGCGTCCCAGCCTGTCGCCGAGGTGTCCGGCAACGAAGGCGCCGAGTGGCCGGAAGAGAAAGCTGATGCCAATGGTGGCGAAGGACAGAATTTGCGCCACTCCTGGGTTCGACTTTTCCAGCGGAGTCAGGAACAGCGGCGACAACAGCGTTGCCGTGAGCTGGGCAAAGATAAAGAAGTCGTACCACTCGATGGTGGTGCCGACCAAAGTCCCCGCCAGGACCCGGCGCTCTTCGCGCTTACTGCTTGGGCCCGATGCAGAGTCGACAGTGGAAGTTGCGGTCATTGGAACTCCAGGGGTGAGAGTGACTGGTCGGTGCGTGACTTGCATTAACCGACAGAACGGTCAGTTAGGAAAGGCTACTACATGCCGTGACCCAGCGCACAGCATTTTGTCTCGGCACAACGAGAAACATGAAGCTCAAGAACACCAATGTTCTATAGTTGAATAGCCATTTCGTATATGGAACGATATCCTGATGGGGCGTGCAACACAAGAGTTGTCCGCCGCATGCCGTCACCCGCCAACATAGGATGGTTCGCATGAGTCCCCGCAGCGACGTCAAGAGTCCGCAGGAAGCAGCAAGCCAGGCCCCGCCGTCGCAAACCCTCTCACGGGGAATCCGCGCACTGGAGATCCTTGCCGAAGCCGAACGCCCGCTCAGCATTGCCAAACTCGCCGAGGCCCTGGGGGTGCACCGCTCTGTTGCCTACCGCATCCTCCGGACGCTGGAGGACCACTCGCTGTTGATCAGGGACGATTCAGGCCGCGTCCAGCCGGGTCCCGGACTGGCGGTGCTGGCACGTGGCGTCTCGCGCAACCTGCAAACAGCTGCTCTGCCCGAGCTCACCCAACTGGCGAACACCCTGCACATGACCGCCTTCTTGGCTGTTTGGGACCATCAGGAATGCGTTACCTTGGTCACCGTGGAACCGCGCCACTCGGGCGCCGCACTCGCCCAACATCCGGGAAGCCGCCACCCCATCGGCATTGGCGCACCCGGTATCGCCATCCAATCGACCATGACCGAGGACCGATGGCACCAAGTAGGAGCAGGTATCCCCTACCGCGCCGAAGCGCACGAAGCCCGGCGCGCCGGCTACGCCACCAGCCACGACGAAGTCATCGCTGGATTGTCATCGATCGCCGCTCCCATCCACGTCCCGGGCGGAAGGCCGGCCGCTATCGCCGTCGTCTATATCCGTCTCGACCAGGACGCTGACGCCGTAGGTAAGGAGTTGGCTGCGAGCGCTATGCGGATCGAGAGCCAGTTGGCCTGAATCGCGGGAACCCCATACTCAACACGAAGAAAGCCCCGGCACCCGGCGGTTTCTAGGGGTCGTTGCAACACCTGTTGGTTAGGTGGTTAGTAGTAAATCACGTAAACGCTCGGCGGGAGTTTTCCAGCCGAGCGTTTTGCGTGGGCGGCCGTTGAGTTCCTGGGCAACGTGTTCGAGGTCTTCCGGACCGTGG
>NZ_JBFTIL010000029.1:0-64580 GCF_056394745.1 Paenarthrobacter sp. 10N417 | reverse complement strand
ATCTCCTCGGCGACCTGTTTCACCGACCGGTTCGTGGACAAAACAAGCCGCACAGCATCCTCACGGAAAGCCGCATCGTATTTTCTTCTGGGCGTGGTCATCTGAACTGAAGCTCCCATCAAGCTGTCTCACAAAACCATACGACCGCAGCGGGATGTTCTCTCACGTCGTGGCGCTTCTGGCGGGATGTTCTCTCACGTCGCGTTCTTGGCAAACCCGGATGCAACGGATGGATCCATCCATGCAGTCCGTAGCGCCCGCTTGATCTGCAGAACGGCGTTGCCAAAGTTGTCCGCCAGGTCCTCTTTTCCGAAAACGAGGACAGTCCACCCCGCTGCTCTAAATGCCTTATCCCTGCGCCGATCGCTATGGATCTGTTCCTCCTCAAGGTGATGGCCGCCGTCGTACTGGATCGCGAGGCGACGGCTCTTGAAACCCAAGTCTGCTGACGGCGAGAACGGGTCGTCCGCGCGGAGCATCACCTGGAGCTGAGGCTCGGGCAAGTTGGCATCGAGCATGGCTAAACGAAGCAAAGTCTCTGGAGCTGAGTCGGCCCCGACGCGCATGAGGTCCAGGGCTTCCCGTGCCCGGACTACGCCTTGACGGTTCTTGTGCCGTTCGACCATGCTCCGAAGCCCTTCGGCAGTGGCGAACGGTGTATCGCGCCCCTCAAGATTCAGCCGTGGAATGCGAATCAACTGATCTGCCACGCATACGAGGTCATGAAGGGGGAGACGACGCGCCAAGTCCAGCCATGTTCTAGCTCGAGTGCTCATCCAAATCCCTTGGACTTGCTCAATTTCTCCCTCGAAGAGCGTTTCAGTGTGCCCTATGATGCCTTTGCGCCGGACCGACGGCAGACGTCGCGGTTTGCTCAAATGCAATTCATTTGAATCCGATAGCCACGCCGGCAAGACAAAACCATGGAGCCTGGCTGCCGTTGTATGGGAGATCCAAGCGCCAGGGCTGGCTGACGAGAGGGAACGGGCAGCTGACGAGAGGTCGAAATCCCAATCCGTCGGCCGATACAAGCCCCGGCTCACAGGAACGATGCTACTGCTGCGCCAAATGTCTGAAGGATCGATGCCCGCTGCCTTGGCGTCGTTCAGGCTGAAAGGTCCCAAGAGCTGGCTGGATTGGTTGAGTAACGAATTCTGCATACCCGCATTGTTCCTTGGAAGCCGCTAAGCGTGCAGAAGTTATCCACAGGTAGGCCGGCAGTGCCAGAGGATGTGGGAGAGGAACGCTGGAAACGCGTGGGGATGTGAGGGAGGAACGCTGGAAACGCGTGGGGATGTGAGGGAGGATCGGCTAGCGGGGCCCGCGGAACTTTGAGAATCCACGCCATAGCCCGTAGATGGCGCCGCCCACGGTTGCGGCTTTGAGCCCCAAGGTTGCCGCACGCCGTCCGGATCGGAAATCGTAGACGGGCCAGTTGTTGTCGCGGGCATGCCGGCGCAGCTTCGAATCGGGGTTGATCACCACGGGGTGGCCCACCAGAGTGAGGAGCGGGATGTCATTGGCGGAGTCGCTGTAAGCCCAGCAGTGGTCCAAGTCCAAGCCTTCTTGGTCAGCTATGAGCTGGACCGCGATGGCTTTGGCCGGGCCGTGCAGAATGTCACCGACAAGCTTGCCGGTATACATTCCGTCATGGACTTCGCCGACGGTTCCCAGCGCGCCCGTCAGGCCCAACCTTGTGGAGATGACGGTGGCAACCTCAATAGGGGTCGCCGTCACCAGCCATACCCTTCGGCCTACACGGAGGTGTTGCTCGGCGAGCGCTTTGGTTCCAGGCCAGATCCGGGACTCGATCATTTCGTCATAAACTTCTTCGCCCAGGGCTTTGATGTCCTCCACAGTGATCCCGGCGGCCAACGTCAGGGCTGAGTCGCGCACGGCATGGACGTCGTCCATGTTCTCGCCGCGCATTACAAACTTGAACTGCTTCCACGCGAAGCCAGCCGCCTGGGACAGCGTGAAGGCCTTGCGTTCGTACATCTTGCGGGCCACATGGAAGAGGCTTGCGCCCTTCATCAAAGTGTTGTCGACGTCGAAGAAAGCGGCTTCGCCGGTGTGCTGCGGAACCTTGGCGTCGGCGACCACAGCGGCGTTCTTCTCGTCGGGCATGCCTTGAGTCTAGTCAATCGCCAGGCCCCGGCGTTGAGGGCGCACGGTGGGGCTGCCCCGTGGGGATGTGCAAGAGCGTTGGTGGAAACCGGTCGGGATTTGAGAGAGCGTTGGTGGAAACCGGCCGGGATTTGAGAGAGCGTTGGGGGAAAGCGGTCAGGATGTGAGACAGCATCGGTGGGAAACCGGTCAGGATGTGAGAGAGCGTTGGGGGATTGGGCGGTGGATGTGAGAGAGGGTTGGGGCGGTTACCGTTGTGTCATGGCTATTCCCGACGTCGTTCTCCTCACCAAAGCTGACTGCCACCTGTGCACGGAGGCGCGTGCCGCCGTCGAACGCGTTACCTCGGCGCTGGGCGTCCAGTGGACCGAGCAGGGAATCGACGGTAACGCGGAATTGCAGGAGCGTTACGCGGAGGAAATTCCCGTGGTGCTGGTGGATGGGGTCCAGCGCGACTTTTGGAAGATCGACGAGCAGCGCCTGACCCGTACTTTGAAAAGAGTCCTTGAAAGCTGAGGATCAGGGGGACTCTGTTACCCGGAAGTATCGGCTTTTGTTGAGTCCGGCCAAGGGCCATAGAGTGGAACAACAAGCGACGCAATGGAGAAAACCGTGACTGCGCTGGAACCGTCCCCGGGGGCAACAAGCGGGGACAACGAACCTGCCGCCAAGCAGATCCCGCCCGCGGCTGTGGCCCGGATGACCCTCTATTTGCGCGCGCTCAACTCCCTCCTGGCAGAAGGCGTGGAACGTGTGTCATCGGACGCGTTGGCCGAGGCTTCAGGCGTCAGCTCCTCCACGCTTCGCAAAGACCTTTCCTACGTCGGCTCGTACGGGACCCGCGGGGTGGGCTATGAAGTTCAGTACCTGAGCCGTCACATTGCCGCAGCACTTGGCCTGACGCACGATTGGAAGGTCGCAATTGTCGGTGCCGGTAACCTCGGCAAGGCGCTGGCGCGGTACGGCGGCTTCGAATCCAGAGGTTTCGACGTCGTGGCTATTTTCGACGCGGACCCCATGGTGATCGGCAACGAGGTGGGTTGGTTGCGGGTCAGCGATTCAGCGGAACTTGAACGCGTCCTGGAACGCACCCACACCAACATGGTGGTGCTGGCTTTGCCGGCCACCGTTGCCCAGGCAGTTTGCGATCGCGTCATCGCTGCAGGGATCCGGAGCATCTTGAGCTTTGCTCCGGTTCTCCTGCAGGTTCCGCCGCACGTGAACCTCCGCAAGGTGGACATGGCCACCGAGCTGCAGATCCTGGCCTACCACGCACAACGGGCGCAAACACCGGGTCAGGCTGTCTAGCCGTACCGGGTCCGCGCCCGTTGAGTTGTTATAGAAAGCTTGTCGGCTTAGCGGCCGTAAGGGTTCTGGTAAGGGTTGCCGAAAGGCTGCGGCTTGCGGAAGTACGGAGCCGACGCCGGCAGGTACAGCAGGACGATCGCGGCAACTCCCAGCAGGATCACCAAGAGCTGCAGGATGCCGTACGTGGCACCGAACTGGAACAGTCCGGCGAGGCCAAGGACAGAGATTGCCGCGAAGACGGTGCCCAGGATCCTGGCCCAGTTCTTGCCCTTGCGGACCGGGAATGCAACCAATGCATAAAGGCCCAGGGACACGATGGCCCCAATGATCGCGGCAACGACAATGCCGCCACGCATGCCTTCGATGGAGCCTTCCGGGAATTCAGTGCCCTGCTGTGCCGCCTGCTGGAGCATCGAATTGATGAAGGCATCCGAGCCCGTGGTGGCCAGGATCAGCGAGCTGATGGCAGACAGGATGCCCGCTGCGATGATCATCCAGAAGGAGATGTTGACCAGCTGCGGAACCGTAGTGGGTCCTGGCTGCTGGCTGGGCCAGTTGGTGTCCTGGCCATATTGCGGGGCCTGCTGACCATAGGGAGAAGGCTGCTGGCCGTACGGGGACTGCTGACCAAACTGTGGCGACTGCTGGCCAAACTGCGGGGACTGCTGGCCGTACTGGGGAGCCGGGGGCTGACCGTACTGGGGCGCGGACGGGGACTGCTGACCGTACTGTGGAGCGCTCGGCTGCTGACCATACTGGGGAGTCTGCTGACCGTACTGCGGTGCCTGCTGACCATACTGGGGCGTGGATGGTTGGCCCGGCTGCTCAGGCTTGTTGGCATCGCCCTTGTTCGCGTCGCCCGAATTGGCGTCCCCCGTGTTGGACGGCGGGTATGGAGGGTTGCTCATGGCATTCCTTTGCTTGTTCGACTGCTGGTGCGGCTGCCGGGATCAGCAAAAAGACCCTGCCCCCAGCCTGATTCTGCTTCCACCGTACCTCTGGGATCCGGCGCTGCGGATGATCACACGCAGGAATTTGCTGCTTGGCGGTGAAATCATCACGATGGCGTACGCCTTCATGATGAAGGCCGTGGTGGTCCGATGGATCACCACGGCCTTGTACACCTGTCAGGGTGGCTCGGATGCGAGCCCGACGGCGGTACTTCAGGGGGTTACACGGCGCCCTTTACTGCCTTGAACCACAACTGCGAGTTCGGCAACCACATCAGCACAACGGCCACCGCGCTGACCAGGAAGCCAAACCAGTTGCCACCCAGGCCTGCACCGGGTCCGCCGGCGTTGATGGAGCCAAAGATGGCGAGCAACAGCGAAACCGCGGCAAGGACGGTGAGGGCAAGGCGTGCCCATTCCTTCCCTTCCTTCATCTTCATGGCCAGCACTATCTGGGCGGCTGCAACAGCAAGGCTGATGATCAGGAGAACCAGAAGGAGTGCGGCAACCCCTGGCATGAACGCGAAGGCCGCGATGATGGCGAAAAGCCCAATGAGGCCAAAGAGGAGGCCCAGGAGTCCGGAGATCACCCAAATGAAGTAGGACACTTTGAGCTCAGTGGGCAGGCCCATGGTCTTGAAGAGGCCCGAGAAACCACCTTGCGGAAGGACGTCATTGAAGTTGCGGGGTCCGTCGGTGGGCATTTCGAAGTGGAAACCACCCGGCTGTCCTGGTTGCGTCGGCTGACCCGGTCCCGGCTGACCCGGTCCCGGCTGCGAATACTGTCCGGGTTGCGAATACTGGCCAGGTTGCGACGGCGGCTGGTAGCCCTGGGGTGGTTGGTAGCCCTGCGGCGGTTGGTAACCCGCAGGAGGAACGTTGCCGGGCTGCGGAGGCTGGGCGCCGGGCTGCTGAGGCTCTGGTGCTTCATCTGGGTTACTCATGGCATCACTTTAGACCGCAGGTTGAAGGATGCATAGGAAATTCGGAGCTACTTCGCAGCTAACTACAGGCTGGTTGCCGAATAATCGCAGGGTGACTTCTGAGTACGCGAAACGGCGCCCCCACAGCGGAACTGTGGTGGGGCGCCGTTTGCTCGGGACTGCCTTGCAAACTCCCGTGGAAGCTGCTGCGGAAACTGCCTGGGAGTCAGGCAGCTGCCGGTGCGATGAACGCGAGTTCCAGGTTGATGACCACCTTGTCGCTGACCAGCACGCCGCCAGCCTCAAGCACTGCGTTCCAGGTGAGGCCGAAGTCTTTGCGGCTGATGGTGGTTTCGCCGGAGACGCCTGCACGGGTGTTGCCGAAGGGATCCACTGCCACGCCGTTGAATTCGGTTTCGATGGAAACTTCCTTGGTCACGCCCTTAATGGTGAGATCGCCCACAAGATCGAAGCCGTCGCCGTTTGCCTTGACGTGGCGGGAGACGAAAGTGATCTCCGGGTACTTCTCCACATCGAAGAAGTCTTCGCCCTTGACGTGGCCGTCGCGGTTGACGTCTCCGGAGTCAAAGCTGGCGGTCCGGATGGTTGCGTTGACCTTCGAGTCGGTCAGCGTCTCGCCAACTTCGAGGGTGGCGTCGGCATCCTTGAAGACGCCGCGGACCTTGCTGATGCCTGCGTGGCGGACTGTGAAGCCGATCTCGCTGTGGGAAGCGTCGAGGGTCCAGATGCCGGTGGTGACGTTGGCGGGAAGGGTCATCATGATGTTGCTCCTGTATGTAGTGGAAGGTACCGCTGGCTTGCCCGGTCGACTGGTTGATGCATTTACTTGAAACGTCAACCGAGCTTCGTGTCTAGTATAAACATGCATATGCATCTTTTATTCCAACTCTACGGAACATTTCTGGAAAACTTTGAGTTCTACTAGCGGTAGAAGATTTCGGATCGCCCCGCTTCTTTGAGAAACTGGTAAACATGCCCCAAGCAACTGTCCATCTGCTTCGCCATGGCGAGGTCCATAATCCCGATGGCGTCCTCTATGGCCGGCTGCCTGAATTCCATCTGTCCGAGCGGGGCCGGGAGATGGCACGCATGCTGGCTGAGCACTTCGCCGTCCGCGCAAGCGAGGGTGCCAGGATTGTCCACCTGGTAGCCTCGCCGCTGACGCGCGCCCAGGAAACGGCCATGCCCACTGCGGAGGCACTCCATCTCGAGATCCATACAGACCCGAGGATCATCGAAGCGGAGAACCACTTCCAGGGACTCCACCCCACCCGCAGCGAATTCTTGAAGCCCAAGCACTGGTTCTATTTCCGGAACCCCCTGCGCCCGTCCTGGGGCGAGCCCTACAAAGAGCAAGCCGCGCGGGTCCTGGCTGCTGTTGAAGACGCACGGGTCAAGGCAATCGAACTGGGTGGCGACGGCGCTGAGGCGATCCTTGTCAGCCATCAGCTTCCCATCTGGTCCACCCGTCTGTCCGCCGAGGGCCGCCGGCTGGCGCACGACCCCCGTAAGCGTGAATGCACCTTGACCTCCCTGACATCCCTGACCCTGGACGGCGACGGCAAGATTGTGCGGGTCGAATACAGCGAACCTGCTGCGGTGCTCYTTCCCGGTGCAGCAAGCACCCCGGGGGCGTAGACAGATGGATAACAACCTCTCGCGCCGCGGCGTGCTCACAGCCGGTGGTGTCCTGTTGGCAGGACTTACCATGGGCCTGTCAGCCTGCGCCCAGAAGGACTCCCTCGCAGAGCAAGCCCGAAAAGGCGATAACAAGAACTATGTAGCCGGGGATGGCTCCGTCACCGAGTTCGCCAAAGCGGACCGCGCTGCACCCGTGGCGCTCAAGGGCACACTCTTCAACGGAGACACGGTCAAGCCCGAAGACCTCAAGGGCAAGGTCACGGTCTTGAACTTCTGGTTCGCGGCCTGTGCCCCCTGTCGCGTCGAAGCTCCCCAGCTTGAAGCCCTGCACCAGGAGTTCAAGGACCAAGGCGTTCAATTCTTCGGCGTTAACCTGCGTGACGAGAAAGCCACGGCGGAGGCCTTCGACAAGACCTTCAACCTCACCTACCCGAGCTTCAACGACAAAGACGGTGCCGTGCTCCTGTCCGTGTCCGGAATCGTTCCTCCGGGTGCGGTGCCCACCACATTGGTCCTGGACAAGGAGGGCAAAGTTGCCTCCCGTGTCCTCGGCGAAATTGAGAAGAGCACTTTGAAGGCCCTCATTACGTCCGCAGTGGCTGAGTAGTACCGATGAACAGTCCTTTCGCCGAGACGATACTGAATGGATCCTTACTGCTTGCCGTGCCGGTTGCGCTGCTGGCGGGACTCGTCTCGTTCCTTTCGCCGTGCGTCCTGCCCCTCGTCCCCGGTTACCTCGGCTACGTCACGGGACTGACCGGCGTCGACCTCCAAAAGCAGCGGCGAGGCCGGATGCTGGCAGGTATTGGACTGTTTGTGCTGGGCTTCTCGGTAATCTTCGTCCTCCTGGGCGGTGCGTTTGGCCAACTCGGCACCCTCCTGACTGGCCCGCAAAACGCCTGGATCACCCAACTGCTGGGCATTCTGGTCATCCTTATGGGCATCGTCTTCATGGGTGGCTTTGGTTGGCTGCAACGTGACGCCAAAATTCATGCAAAGCCTCCGGCCGGCCTATGGGGCGCGCCGCTCCTGGGGCTGACATTCGGCCTGGGTTGGGCCCCATGTATCGGGCCCACATACTCCGCGGTACAGTTGCTGAGCTTGTCCGGCGGATCGTCGGCGGCAAAGGGTGCGCTTTTGGCCTTCGTTTACAGCCTTGGCCTGGGCATCCCGTTCCTCTTGATCGCCCTTGCCGTGCGGCGGGGCATGGGCGTCATGTCCTTCTTCCGGACACACCGCCTGGCGATCCAGCGGTTTGGCGGAGGCATCCTGATTTTGCTCGGCATCCTGATGGCCACCGGTGTGTGGGGAACCTGGGTGACCGAGTTGCAGTACTGGTTCCAAACCGATGTGAAGTTGCCAATCTGATGAGCGAGTCCGTGAAAGCCAAGAAGAAGTCACCAGCCGCTGAAGGCACGACCACAGCGGAAGGGAAACTGCAAAAGGCCAAGTCCGAGGCCGCGCTGCCGTCCCTCGGTATCCTGGGCATGCTTCGGTGGGCCTGGACCCAGTTGACGAGCATGCGGACGGCGTTGTTCCTGCTCCTCCTGTTGGCTGTGGGCGCGGTGCCGGGGTCCCTGTTCCCGCAGCGCGCAGCGAATCCTGCGGTTGTCACCCAGTACATCAAGGACAACCCCTCCTACGGGCAGCTTCTCGATGCCCTCCAGCTCTACGACGTCTACTCGTCGGCCTGGTTCTCGGCCATCTACATCCTGCTGTTCATCTCCCTGATCGGCTGCGTCACCCCGCGTGCCATCGCCCATTACAAAGCGATGAAGTCGCAGCCGCCGCGCACTCCCAAGCGCCTTTCGCGCCTGCCGGAGTACGGCACGCTCGCGCTGCCCGCCGACGCCGGGATTCCGGCGTCGAAGGCTATCAACGATGCTGCTGGACTGCTCAAGAAGCGCGGTTACCGCGTGGAGGTCAGGGACGTCGACGGCGACCTCCCGTCCTTGGGTGCCGAGCGCGGCTTCCTGAAGGAAGTCGGGAACCTGGTGTTCCACACTTCGCTGATCGGCGTGTTGGTTTCCGTGGCGATCGGCGGCCTTTTCGGGTACAGCGGCCAGCGGATCCTGGTGGAAGGTGAGACGTTCGTCAACACCCTGGTGGGCTACGACCAATTCACGCCAGGCACCAACTTCCAAAGCAGCTGGCTCCAGCCTTACTCCATTCAGTTGGACAAGTTTGAGGCCACCTTCGATCGCGAGTCGCCCAAAAAGATCGGCCAGCCCATCGACTACACGGCCGAGGTCACCACCAAGGAAAATCCGGATTCTCCGGCGAAGAAGGAAACCCTCAAGGTCAACGATCCCATTTCACTGGGTGGCACCAGCCTCTACCTCACCGGCAACGGCTACGCACCCGTGGTCACTGTTCGCGATGGCGAAGGCAACATTGCTTTCCAGGGGCCGGTCACAGCCAAGGTTCAGGGCGATAACTACTACTCATCCGTGGTCATCAAGGTGCCGGATGGCAAACCGGACCAGCTGGCGTTCCAAGGCTTCTTCCTGCCCACGGCCTTCAAGTCCGAAAATGGCATCTCCTTCAGCGCAAGTCCCGAACTCTTCAACCCACAGTTGAGCCTGGATTCCTACTACGGCGACCTCGGCCTGGACAAGGGCGTTCCCCAGAACGTGTTCGAGCTGGACGTCAGGAATCTCCAACAGCTCAATGGCCGAAAGCTTGAAGCCGGCGGAATCACGCTGGCCCCAGGAATGACCAAAACGTTGCCGGACGGCAAAGGCAGCATCACCTTCGATGGCGTCAAGAAGTACATTGGCATGGATGTCCACCACAACCCTGGCCAGTTGTACGCCTTGATTTTCGGCCTCCTGGCCGTTGCTGGCCTGGTCACTTCGCTCTACGTTAACCGCCGCCGCGTCTGGGTCCGCACCGGAACGCACCAGGACGGCCGCACCATGGTGGAATACGGCCTGCTGGCCCGAGGCGAAGACCATCGACTCGCAGGCGAAGCAGCAGCCCTCCGTGAACTTTTTGCCCGGGAATGGCAGATCCCCACTGACTCCGATATGCCGGCACCAACCCCCACAGTCTCTTCCCCAACCTCGAAGGACCAGTAATGCCCGTCATCAACGAAACCCTGGGCCAGTACAGCGAGCTGTTCATGCTGTTGGCCGCCGGCACGTACACCGTGGCGTTCATCGCGTTTGCCTGGGACCTGGCCAAGAGCAGCAAGGCGCTGCGTGCCATCGACGCGAAGGCTGCTGCCAGCGCTCCTGCAGTGAAGGTTGCCGTGGCGGCTGGCCGCGCCAGCGGAAGCTTGGGAGGCCCCGACGCCGGTGGGCCGGCTGGCCGTGCCGAGCGTCCGACGTCGGGCCTCACCATTGAGGGTGGCACCGCGGCAGGCGACATGAAGTACGGCGCCGAACGCCGCGTGCCCGCCCGGGTGGCTGTGGCACTCACAGTACTGGGCGTGCTCATTCATGGCGCGGGCGTTGTGACGCGTGCACTGGGCGCAGGCCGGGTGCCTTGGGGCAATATGTACGAGTTCCTCACCACCGGCGCATTCGTAGCCGTGGCCGTTTTCCTCATCGTGCTCATCCGCCGTGACCTGCGGTTCCTGGGTACGTTCGTCATCGGGTTGGCCATCATCATGCTGGTGGCTGCCTCGGTGTCCTTCTGGACGCCGGTGGGCCACCTCGTTCCGGCCCTCCAGAGTTACTGGCTGATCATCCACGTTTCCATCGCGGTGCTCTCTTCGGCCCTGTTTACCTTGACGTTCGCCATGTCCGCGCTGCAGTTGGTCCAGTCGTACCGGCAGAAGAACCTGGCCGCCGGCCGCGCTGACAAGCTTGGCTTCATGCGGGTGGTTCCAAACGCGCTGAGCCTGGAAAACCTGTCCTACCGCATCAACGCGATCGCTTTCATCGGCTGGACGTTCACCCTCATGTTCGGTGCCATCTGGGCTGAGAAGGCCTGGGGCAGGTTTTGGGGCTGGGACCCCAAGGAAGTGTGGACGTTCGTTATCTGGGTGGTCTACGCCGGATACCTCCACGCACGGGCTACACGCGGTTGGACGGGAACCCGCGCAGCGTGGTTGTCGATCGTTGGCTACGCGTGCGTGATCATCAACTTCACACTCGTCAACACCGTTTTCAACGGCCTGCACTCATACTCCGGGCTCTGAGCAGACCGCTTTCGAGGCCGACCCCCTCGCTGGCGTTCAGCCACAGTGGGCGCGGTTAGATTTCCGTCGCGCGTCGGCGTCCGCTGAGCAACCATGCTGTGGTGGAGGGCAGGAACAAAAGGATCAGGCCTGCCGCAGCCAAGACGTACTGGACGGCAAGCAGCACGGTGGACAGGACGCCCGCGCCTCCCGGGGCTACGACGTAATCTGCGGTGATTACGGTGACCACGGCGTGCAGGAGGATCAGCGGTGCAAGCAGCCACCGCGCCCAGCTGCGGCGCTTGAAGGCCACAGCCAGCAGGACCGCTTCCATCGCGACCACCAGGGCAAGCATGGCCAGGCTTCCGAGGAACACGACGGCGGTTGCACCCTCGACTGCCAGGGCGTCACCATCGGGGAGCTTGCCTGCGATAACACCCTTCAGGCGGTCCAGGTGCGAGTCGCGGGCGAGGAGACTGGTGATGACTACTGCGACTCCTGCGACAAAGCTGGCTACCCACAAAATTCTGGACAGCAGTGCTGGACCTGGTGGCCGCACGACGTCGTCAATGGGTGGATGTGCAAGAGTCGGTGGCCCGCCGCTGGGGGATGCGGAAGTAAATGACTGCCGTGATCCATCAGCTTGCTGGGCCATGTTCCCTACTTCAGTTCGTCGGTGCCATGGGTATCCGGCTCCCCGCGTTTGGCATCGCCGGACTTGTATCCGGGGGCTTTATTGCCCTGGCTGCCCTCCGCGCCATCAGCACCCTTGAGCTTCCGTTCCTTGGCTTCAAGCTCTGCCTTGAGCTTCTTGAGGCGCTCTTCTTCGGCGGTGTTCCGGCGGCGGGTTTCCAGGTTGCGGAGGAACTCGGGATCATCATCCGGGGCGGTAGGGTGGCGGCGGATGGGCTGCGCCGAGGGCTTGCCGTAGGGCCGCCCGAAGATGAACCAGAGGACGGCACCCAAGAGGGGCAGGAGGATCATGACGACGATCCAAGCGGGTTTGGAGATGCCGCGTGTGAACCTGCCATCCGTACGTATCACGTCCACGAGGGCGTAGACGAAGATAACAAGGACGACGACGACGCCAACAACCCGGAGCATGCACCAAGTCTAGTCGCCGTAAGGCATTCACTGGACGCCCCGTTCCGGCTGTGATCAGAGTGCAACCATCCGGGCGGCTAAACTTGGATAGTGGCTTTCCTGAAGTATTCCCTCATCCGTTTGGCGCTGTTCGTGCCGCTGTTCATCCTGTTCGCCTTTTTGCAGGTGGGCTGGATCCTGGCCGTGGTCTTCGCGGGACTGATCGCGTTCGCCATCAGTTACCTCTTCTTCCAGAAACAGCGCGACGCCGCCACTGCGGCCATGCGGGAACGCTTTTCCGGCCGGGCCAAGCCCATCCGCACCGCTGGTGAGGTTGAGGACGCCGAGGCAGAGGATAGCCTCGTGGAGCAGAACCCGGACATCGCCGTCAACAACGACAAACGCCCGGGTTCCAAGTAGGAAAAGGTTCCCAGTAGGGAAACCTAGAAGCCGCGGCTCAGAATCAGGCCGAGCGAGAACAGCAGGCTGTAGCCGAGGTTGATCAGGCCGGTCTGCTTGAGCACGGGAATGAGGCTCTTGCGCTTCTTGCCGTTCACCATGAGCCAAGCGGGCATCAGGCAGGCGGGGATCAGCAGGAGAACGATCAACATCCACGGCTTGGTGGGCGCCAGCACAATCACCAGCAGGATGGCGACGGCCAGCATCAACACGTAGCTCTCGCGGGCATGCCTGTCTCCAAGACGCACGGCCAGAGTGCGTTTCCCGGCCGCCGTGTCCGTGGGAATGTCCCGGACGTTGTTGGCCATGAGCAGGGCGCAGGCGATGAGCCCCGTACCGATCGCGCCAATGACGGCAGCAAGGCTGACCTGCCCCGCTTGGGTGTACGTGGTGCCGAGCGTTGCCACCAGCCCGAAGAACACGAAGACGAAGACGTCGCCCAGGCCAAGGTAGCCGTAGGGGTTCTTGCCGCCCGTGTAGCCCCAGGCTGCCAGGACGCAACCAAGGCCTACCAGGATCAGCCACCAGGTCTGGGTAATGATGACCAGGATCAGCCCGCACACCATGGCGGCGCCGAACAATCCGAAGGCCGCCCACTTCACTTGCTCCGGCTTGGCGAGTCCGGAACCAACCAGGCGCAGCGGCCCCACCCGGTCCTCGTCGGTCCCACGGATGCCGTCCGAGTAGTCATTGGCGTAATTGACGCCGACTTGGAGAAGGAGCGCCACGAGCGCCGCCAGGATCGCGTTCGGCAGCCGGAAAGCATGGAGCTCGAACGCCGCTGCCGAACCGATCAGTACGGGCGCGATGGCCGCGGGCAGTGTGCGGAGCCGGGCTCCTTGAATCCATTGTGCAGCTGTCGCCACGTGCAGTACCTCGTGTGTTTCGCGTTGATCTTTAGTCGGAGTCATGAGGGCAGAACCTCTCTATTGTCCCTGATGCGCGGCGGATAGCTGGTCGATCATGGCCAGCCTGTCCGGTTTTCCGTTGGGCAGCATGAGCAATTCCTTCTCCGCCAGGACCGTCTTCGGCGCCAGGACGCCCAGTGCGGCTTCGCCTCCGGAAGTGAAGCCCTTGATGCCTTCCGGCGATGGATCTGTCATGGCCACGTAAGCTGCAACGGCCTGGCCCCATTCACGCGACGGGACACCCGCGACGAAAGCCCCGCTGACGCCGTCGAGCTCTTCCAGCTTGCTTTGGATGTACGCGGCGGAGGCTTTGACGCCGCCGGTGATGATGACGTCGTCGGCGCGGCCCAGGACGGTGAGCTTGCCGTCGCCGGTAACTTCGCCGAGGTCGCCGGTGACGTACCAGCGCACGCCGTCCTCTTCGAAGAACGCGGCCTTCGTCGCGCGCGGCGCGTCAAGGTAGCCCGCCGCCACCGTCTCGCCACCTAGCAGGATGCGGCCTTCCAGTTCGCCCTCGCCGATGCGGACCTCGACGCCGTCCAGGGGCTCGCCGTCGTACACGCACCCGCCGCACGTCTCGGCCGAGCCGTACGTGGTGACAACGTGGAGTCCCTCCGCGTGGGCGTTTGCCAGCAGCTCGGACGAAGCCGGCGCGCCGCCCAGCAGGATGGCATTGAAGCGGCGCAGCACGGCAAGGGTTTCCGGGGCGGGTGAGTCCAGGAGCCGCTGCAGCTGGGTGGGTACCAGCGAGGTGAAGCGGATCTTGTCCGTCAGTTCCTCGGCGGCAGCCGTGAATGCCTCAGGCGTGAAGCCGTTCGACTGATCCATCACCCAGGGCCGCGTCCCGGCGTAGAGGGAGCGAACCAGGACCTGCACGCCAGCCACGTACTGAAGGGGGAGCGCGAGCAGCCACTGGCCTTCGCCGCGCAATGCCATGGCCGTGGCCACAGAGGACGCAGCCAGGGCATCCACAGTGAGGACAGTCGCCTTGGGCGTCCCGGTGGAGCCGGAGGTTCGGACCACCACTGCAGTCTCTTCCACGCCGGTCTCTACCGGAACGGCTTCCGGCCGTCCGTCCTCGTGAACCACAATTTCGACGGCGGGACCCTCGCCATGCAGGGCAGCGGCCAGTGCTTTGAGTACGGGATCGATGTCCACAGGGATGTCCTAGAAGTAGTAGGGGAAGTTGGACCAGTCGGGGTCGCGTTTCTGGAGGAAGGCTTCCTTGCCCTCGACGGCTTCATCCGTCATGTAGGCCAGGCGCGTGGCTTCCCCGGCGAAGACCTGCTGCCCGGCAAGGCCGTCGTCGGCCAGGTTGAAGGCGAACTTCAGCATGCGGATGGCCTGGGGGGACTGGCGGGCGATATCAGCCGCGTACTCCAGTGCGACTTCCTCCAATCGTGCGTGGTCCACCGCCTCGTTCACGGCTCCCATCCGGACCATGTCCTCAGCCGAGTATTCACGGGCCAGGAAGAAGATCTCCCGCGCGGCCTTCTGCCCGATCTGGCGGGCCAGCAGCGCAGAGCCATATCCGGCGTCGAAACTTCCCACCGTGGCATCGGTCTGCTTGAACTTGCCGTGTTCACGGGAGGCGATAGTGAGGTCGCTGACCACATGCAGGGAATGTCCGCCGCCCGCTGCCCAACCATTGACGACGGCTATGACCACCTTGGGCATGGTCCGCATCAGGCGCTGGACTTCCAGGATGTGAAGCCGGCCGGCGCGGGCGGGGTCGATGGTCTCCTGGGTATCACCCTCGGCGTAGCGGTAGCCGTCCCTGCCACGGATCCGCTGGTCGCCACCCGAACAGAACGAGTGCCCGCCGTCCTTTTCCGAGGGTCCGTTGCCCGTGAGCAGCACGGTTGCGACGTCGGGAGTCATGCGGGCGTGGTCCATGGCGCGGTAAAGCTCGTCCACAGTGCCCGGACGGAACGCATTGCGCACCTCGGGGCGGTTGAAGGCGATGCGGACTGTGGGGAGATCCTTGATCGTCCCGTCCGTGGAACGCTCAACCTGCCGGTGGTACGTCATGTCCTTGAAGTCGTCGAAGCCGGAAACGGTGCGCCAGCGCGAGGGGTCAAAGATGTCGGAAACCTTGGCAGGGAGATGGTTGTTCACAGTCCGAGTCTAGTAACGGCCTCCGCTGATGCAGAACTCGTGTCTCGGCATGCCCTTGTTGCTAGTGGGGGAGGAAGTCCGGCGGGATCGCATAGATGAGAACCACAGCCAGGAGGTTCTTGGCGGCATGGACGAAGTAGGAGAACATCAGGTTCTTTCCCGTCCACACATAGACCGCCACCAGCACCAGGGCCATGCCGAGATAAGGCGCAAGGGCCGGCAACACCAGACCCTCCCTGCCCACCACGTGGATCGATGCGAAAACTCCCACCGAAAGGGCACAGCAGATCCAGATGTTCACGTACTGCGACAGCTTGCCGATCAGCAGGTGCCGGAACAAGTACTCCTCAACGAACGGCCCCAGGACCACCAGCAGCGGCACCATGAGCCAGGCCGGCACACGCTGGAGCAGGCCTTGGATGCCCAACTGGTTTTCGGAAGTCTGCGCAGTACCGGTCGCCGCAACCAGGAGTGCCGTGACGATCAGCATGACCACCACCGCAAGGGGGACCATGCCAAGAGTGAACCAAGGGCGGGTGCCCAGGATCTTGACGTCACGGCCGACTATGCGCCAGGCGGATGCCAAGGCGAAAACCCCGACGACGGCATAGAAGAGTGCGTTAACGGCATACGAGGCGGTGGCAGGGTCTGAAAAAAGCTGGAGCATCATTCGCTCCACGGATTCGCCCGCAAACGTGAAGTAGATCGTGAATCCCAGATAGGCAGCGACGGCCACGGCGTCCAGGGCATTGAACCGGTAAAGCCTCGTCCGCGTCGAAATGGTGCCCATATGACCAGACTATCTTTGCGGGTGGAATGGTGCGCGCCTGCCAGGGGGGCCCGGGGAAACGGGCAATCGCTCCAGCCTGAAACTTGACGCGCCCTCGTTCCCCGGGCAGTCTGGACCGATGAAGTCTTGAGCGCAGCCCTTCCATCCGGCTGCATCCCCAGTACCCACTACGGCAGTGCCCTCAGCGGTTCCCTGCCATTCACTGCGGACTTTGCGAGGACACCTCTTGACTGACCACCTTCACCTTTCCGGCGTTTCCCACGGTTATGGGGACCGAGAACTTTTCCACGGCGTTGACCTCACCATCGATCACGGCGAACACGTAGCCATTGTGGGAGAAAACGGGGCGGGGAAATCCACCCTTCTCCGCCTGCTGGCCGGCGTAGAAACGCCCGACGACGGCAGTGCCGGTTTGGTCGGGAATTCCGGCTACCGCGTGGGTTATCTCGCCCAAACACACGGACTTCCGGCCTCGCTCACTGTGGGGGACGCCATTGACGCGTCGCTTACCGCGTTGCGTGCGCTCGAGGCCAGCATCAGCGAACTGGAGCGGGACCTGGCGGATGCCGACCCCGAAACCCTGGAACTCTACGGAAGCCTGCAGACCCAGTACCAACTTCGCGAAGGTTACGCTGCCGAGTCCCGGGTGGAAGCAGCGCTTGACCGGCTGGGGCTAGGAGGCCTGGACCGGCGTCGAACGCTTGGATCTTTGTCCGGCGGCGAGCAGGAGCGCGTTGCCCTCGCGTGCCTGCTGGCCGATCCGGCCGAAGCCCTGCTCCTGGACGAGCCCACCAACCACCTCGACGCGAACGGCACGGCCTGGCTGGAATCGAGGTTGGCTGCGCATCGAGGGACCGTGGTGGTGGTTTCGCACGACCGTGTCCTGCTGCGGAAGGTAGCCAGCACAGTCATCGAAGTCGATGCCGAACGCCGGTCCGTCAATCGCTACGGCAACGGCTATGAAGGCTACTTGCGTGAGAAAGCCGCACAGCGTGCCCGTTGGGTGCAGCAATACGACGAATGGCTCGACGCCATGGCCGCCGAGCGGTTCCAGGCCGCCACGGTTTCGGGCGGCATGGGCTACGGCCGGGTGCGCGACAACGACAAATTTGCGACCGGCTTCAAGAAAGGAACGTGGCAGCGCGCCGCCACGAGCAAAGTGCGGAACGCCCAGGAACGCCTCCGACGGCTCGAAGAGAACCCCATTGACCGGCCACCCGTGCCGCTGAAACTCGCCGTACAACTAGACCTTCACGTGGAGGAGACCGCTGGACCGCCCATCGAAGCACGCGGCATCAGCGTGCCCGGTCGCCTCAAAGCGACTGACCTGCGCGTTGAAACCGGGGAAAAGATCCTCATCACCGGACCCAACGGCGCAGGAAAATCAACACTGGTGTCTGTGCTCGCAGGGACGCTTGAATCCGCAGGCGGGACCTTGGCCGTCCAGGGCAAAGTCGGGTACCTGCAGCAGGAACTCGACGTTCCGCCCCGTCCGGGGCTCCGTCTGCTTCCGGCGTTTGCCGCGGGACTGGGCGGAAACATCGACGAACACGCCGAGGCCCTGCTCCGCCTGGGCTTGTTCCGGCCTGCTGAATTTCACGTTCCCGTGGGCAGCCTCTCGGCCGGACAGCAACGGCGGCTAGCCCTTGCCCGGCTGCTTCTGGGCAGTTACGAGACCATGATCGTGGACGAACCCACCAACCACCTGGCGCCAGTGCTCGTGGAACAGTTGGAAGCTGCGCTCGCGGACTTCGCGGGGACGCTGGTCATCGTGAGCCACGACCGTGCGTTGGGGGAGTGGTTCGACCGGTGCGCCGCGGCGGGCTCGGTGGGTAGCTGGGTCCGGTACGGAATGCAGGATGGCGAGTTGCTGTAGGTCGTTGCCGCCGGGGTGAGTTGTTCGCAAAGGGATCGTTACGCTCTGTCCTGCTTATGGAAACACGGCATCAAGCGTCCCGAAACAACACTGGAGCACCATGGAAGGAAGCCGGCCGAAAGGATCTTTCCGTGATCTCCAAGAACCTCTTCCTCCAGGGCATTTTCCCGTTTGACGGCATCGGTATGGAAAAGCCGGTTCCCCTCCACAGCGAGCTCGCGCACTTTGTCCCGGACGGCGTCGTGAACCAGACTCTCTACTTCCGCGGCGGCAACTCCAGTTCCGAACTCATCGCGGTTGTCCTCATGCGGGACGGCGTTCCGATGCGGTACTTCCCCATCGGAGCAAAAGGCGATGTACACGTCCCGCTGAGGGTTGTGGAAGATATCGAGGGCGGCTCGATGATCGAGCTGTTCATCGCCGCGCCAGCTGGTGTCCGCGGTTCCGTGGTGGTGGACCTGGGCATGGTGGAGCACTGATGGCCAGGCGACTGGTGGTCATCGGCAACGGCATGGCCGGTGCCCGCACTGTTGAGGAAATCCTCGCCCGCGCCGGTGGAGACGCTTTCGAGATCACCATCTTCGGGGATGAACCGTATGGGAACTACAACCGCATCATGCTGAGCCACGTGCTGTCCGGTGAGGAAAGCGATGCGGACATCTTCCTCAACGCCCTTTCTTGGTACCAGGACAACAACATCACCCTGCACGCCGGGGTGCGGGTGGAGCGCATAGATAAGTACAGCAAACACGTCTTCGCGGCCGATGGCAGGGTGGTTCCGTACGATGTCCTGATCATCGCCACCGGAAGCCACTCGTTCCTTCCTCCGATGGATGGCCTGTACACACCCAGCGGATCGGTGCGTCACGGGGTCTTTACGTTCCGGACCATGGACGATACCCGCAAGATGGTCCAGTTCGCCCAGCACGAGCATCATCGCAAGGCCGTCGTGATTGGCGGTGGACTGCTCGGGTTGGAGGCGGCCCGCGGGTTGCAGGCCTACGGCCTTGACGTGGCGGTGGTCCACTCAGGCGGCCACCTCATGAATGCACAATTAGGGCCCGACGGCGGCGCAATACTGCGGCGAAGCGTCCAGGCGCTGGGCATCGAGGTCCACACAGGAAGCCGGACCACCGCGGTGCTGGGCAAGGACCGGATCACCGGTGTGCGATTGCGTGATGACACTGAGCTGAGCTGCGACATGGTGGTTGTTACAGCCGGCATCCGGCCCAACGTTGATGTCGCCGTGGTGAGTGGCCTGGCCGTGGAACGGGCCATCGTGGTGGATGACCACCTGCGTGTCATGGACGAAGAGGACATTTATGCCGTGGGGGAGTGCGTGCAGCACCGGGGCGAGGTTTATGGGCTCGTGGCTCCCTTGTGGGAGCAGGCCGCCGTTCTGGCCGACCAGCTCACCGGCGTGGATCGTTCATCGGTCTATCTGGGGTCCCGGACCGCCACCAAACTGAAGGTGGCCGGCGTCGACGTCGCTTCCATGGGCTTGCCGGGCCCGGAACTCGACACGGATGAGCACATTGTTTTCTCGGAACCGAGCCGGGGCGTGTTCAAGTCGATCGTGATCCGGGACAACAAGATGGTGGGCGCCACCCTTCTTGGTGACAGCCGGAAGGTTGCGTACTTAACCCAGGCTTTTGACCAGGGACTGCCGCTGCCGGAGGAGCGGCTCTCGCTGATGTTCGATCTCGGCTCCCCTTCAGAGGAGGAAGGTGTTGCGGAACTGGCTGACTCTGCCCAGGTCTGCAACTGCAATGGAGTCTCCAAAGGGGCACTCGTCTCGGCTGTACAGGGTGGATGCCGCTCGGTACCCGCTGCCATGGATGCCACCCGGGCAGGCAAGGGGTGTGGTTCGTGCAAGTTGCTGGTCAAACAGGTGGTGGAGTGGGCGGCCGACGGTGCCGTAGAAGATGACCCCTCAGCCAGCTATTACGTCCCTGGCATTCCCTTGGACAAGGCTGCGTTGATGTCCCGGATCCGGGAGCTTGGACTGCGCTCGGTTTCACAGGTTTTCGCGGCTTTGGCTCCTGACAGTGCGGAGGACGCCAAGTCCAAGATGGGCCTCGCCTCGCTCATGAAGATGATGCTGGCGGACAAGTACATAGACGAGCGCGATGCCCGTTTCATCAACGACCGCGTGCATGCCAACATCCAGCGCGATGGCACATTCTCCGTAGTGCCCCAGATGAAGGGCGGCGTGACGTCCGTGCAGCAGCTCCGGAGGATCGCCGACGTCGCGGAGAAGCACAACATTCCCATGATCAAGCTGACCGGTGGCCAACGCATCGATCTCCTGGGCGTGGCCAAGGAAGACCTCCCCACAGTCTGGGCGGATCTGGACATGCCGTCCGGCTACGCCTATGGCAAGAGTTTCCGCACGGTGAAGACCTGCGTGGGGAAGGACTACTGCCGCTTTGGGACGGGTGATTCCACAGGTTTGGGCATTTCGCTTGAGTCCCGCTTCCAGGGAATTGAGTCGCCGGCAAAACTGAAACTCGCGGTCTCCGGATGTCCGCGGAACTGTGCAGAATCCTTGGTGAAGGACGTTGGGGTCGTGGCGGTGGAGGGCGGCCGCTGGGAGATCTACATTGGGGGAGCGGCCGGCGCCCACATCCGGAAGGGCGATCTACTGGTCACGGTGGATACGCCCGAGGAAGTCACGCTCCTGGCGGGTCGTTTCATGCAGTACTACCGGGAAAACGCGAACTGGCTTGAACGGACGTACGCGTTTGTTCCCCGGGTAGGGATTGAGCATCTTCGCAGCGTCATCCTGGATGACTCCGAGGGCATCGCTGCCCGCCTGGATGAGGCGATGCAGGAGTCGGTGGACAACTACGTGGATCCGTGGAGTGAACGGGATGATCCGCTAACGCCTGGCCAATTCCGGACCTCGCTGCCCTTGACGGTACTCCCGCAGGTGCCGGTCCGATGAAGATTCCACACATCGTAGGGCCAGTTGACCAAATTCCGTTCGGCGAAGGCAGGGCGTTCGGGATCGACGGCGAGCAGGTTGCGGTCTTCCGGCTGCGTGATGGGAGCCTGCGTGCTGTCTCCGCGGTGTGCCCCCACAAAGGAGGCCCCCTCGCGGACGGAACCATTGATCAGCGCGTGGTGATGTGTCCACTCCACCAGCATTCGTTTGAGCTGGAAACCGGGTGTTCCACCACGGGTGCGAAGCCCCTGCGGACGTACGAAGTTTTCGCAGATGAGGGCCAGAACATCGTCGTCATTCCTTAAAGCAACGCGGGGTCACTTATGGCCCCTTTGGGCGGCCAACATGGGCCCTAACTGACCCCGCGTTGCTTTGTTCAGGGAGGGTGCTGTTGCCTGCGTCACGGGCATTCCCGTTAATCCCGTAAGATAGACGGGTTGCGCGAACCTTCGGCGTTCTGCGTTCTTTGTCACACTTTGGGGTCCTCCAACGAGGAAAGCTCGAATTTTGTGTGGCAAAGGTGCCCATGTCCCGGCATGGGCGTAAACACCTACAGCAATACCCCAACCCACAAGGAACAGCTGTGCCGCAAAGTACCCCCACAGATCTCCAGAACCCCACGGCCTCATCTACCGCCGTCGGTTCCACCCTCAGCGCCGAGGGTTACCAGAAGACCCTGAGCCGGCGCCACGTCACCATGATCGCCATGGGTGGCGCAATCGGCGTCGGCCTGTTCATGGGCGCCGGTGGCCGCCTGGCCTCCACTGGCCCGGCCCTGATTTTCTCCTACGCAATCGCCGGCGTCATCGCTTACCTGCTGATGCGCGCGCTCGGTGAACTCATCATGTACCGCCAGACCTCTGGCTCGTTCGTGAGCTACGCCGGCGAAATGTTCGGCAAGAAGGGCGCCTTCCTTTCAGGCTGGATGTACTTCATCAACTGGGCCATGACAGGCATTGCCGAGCTCATCGCGATCGGCCTGTACTTCCAGTTCTTCTTCCCCAACGTTCCCGTTGAACTCTCCGCCATTGCAGCGCTGGTGCTGCTGGTGGCCGTGAACCTGTTCAGCGTCAAGGCCTTCGGCGAGTTCGAATTCTGGGCCTCCTGCCTCAAGGTCGCAGCCATCCTGATCTTCCTGGCAGTTGGCACCTTCATGGTTGTCACCAACGCGCAGGTGGGCACCGGCCACGCTTCCGTGGGCAACTTGTTCCACAACGACGGCGGCATGTTCCCCAAGGGCGGCCTGGTCATGATCCTGGTCCTCAACGCCGTGATCTTCGCCTACAACGCGATCGAACTCGTAGGTATTACCGCTGGTGAGATGCAGAACCCGGAACGTGAAGTTCCCAAGGCGATCCGCGCCGTCGTGATCCGCATTATCGTCTTCTACGTCGGTTCGGTGATGCTCCTTGCGATGCTGCTGCCGTCGGACCAGTACAAGGCGGGCACCTCGCCGTTCGTAACCGTGTTCGGCCAGATGGGCCTCGGCTGGATGGGCGACGTCATGAACATGATCGTCATCACCGCCGCGCTGTCCTCCTGCAACTCGGGCCTGTACTCGATCGGCCGCATCTTCCGGACCATGGCAAACAACGGTCACGCCCCGCAGTGGCTTACCAAAATGTCCTCCCGCCACGTGCCGTATGCAGCCATCCTGGCGATCGGCGGCGTCTACCTGGTGGGCATCCTGCTCAACATCTGGCTGGGCGGCTCGCACGCGTTCGACCTTGCGCTGAACACGGCCTCCATTGGTGTGATCTTCACCTGGGGTTCCATCTTCGCGAGCCAGATTGCCCTGCGGAAGAAGCGCGGCAACGTCTCCAGCCTGCCGATGCCCGGTTCACCGTGGACCAGCTGGTTGGGCCTCATTGCGCTGCTGGCCATCACCATTCTGATCGGCTTTGACACCATGACGGATAAGGCAACCGGCGAGGTCTTCCTCCTGGGTCTCTGGACCCTGGCGACCATTCCGTTCTTCGCCCTGGTCCTTTGGCTTGGCTGGCAGAAGGTCAAGAACAACGAGCCCAAGAGCGAACTCTTCAGCTAAACGCTCTCTTCACCCAAGCTCGACGGCGGGTGCCTCCCTAGCGGGGGCGCCCGCCGTTCGCGTTAAGGGGCCCGTTGGTCGTGTTATTTGGCGCATATGGGGTGCAGAGCAGGCCCCACAGCGCCAGTCAGTTGGGAGTGTCAGTGCCCCGGACTAGGCTCGATGTATGGATCACACCACCACCCTGACGCAGCACATCAACGCCAGCCCGGAGAAAGTTTGGGCGGTCCTCTCGGACATTCCAGGCTCGGCCGGGACCCTATCGGGTATCAACGCAATCCAGATGCTCAGCGAGGGTCCCTATGGGGAAGGCACACGCTGGAAGGAAACACGGACCATGATGGGCAGGCAGGAAACCGTGGAGATGTGGGTGTTGGAGGTGGATCCACCCCGCAGTACCACGGTCAAAGCACTTCAGGGCGGCGCCGATTACACCACGCGCTTTAACCTGGCAGGGCGCGACGCCGGCACTGACCTTACGCTGACATTCGGCGCCGAGGTCCTCAAACCCACGCTCCTCAGCAAAGTCGCCATGGCCTTGTTCGGCAAGATCGGCATGAGCATCACCCGGAAAGCCCTGGGCAAGGACCTTGCCGAGATCGCTGCAAAGGCGGAATCCCTCTGATGGCGGCTGCAAAGGTGGCGGCCCCCAAGATCTCGCCAGTGCGGTTGGAAGAACTGCGCGACGACGACGCCCCGGACTTCCAGCGTGGCGAACGCTATGACGGCATCAGGTTTACCCGCGTTTCCGCCGATGGGGAGGAGCTGAGCGGTGCTGACTTTATCGAGTGTGAGTTCACGGGAGTCTCCTTCAACGAGGCTCAGCTGCGCGGCGCCACGTTCCGGGAGTGCATCCTGGCCGAGCCATATGCTCCAGTCTTCACAGCCGCCCGGACTTCCTGGCAGGACGTGGAGATCAGCAATCCCAGGTGGGGATCAGCCGAGCTGTACGAGGGCACGTGGCGTTCGGTGCGGATCGAGGGCGGCAAGTTGGACTACGTGAACCTGCGGGGTTCAAAGCTGATGGACGTCCAGATTTCAGATTGCATCATCAACGAGCTCGATCTTGGCGGCTGCACCGGGACACGGGTGTCGTTGAAGAACTGCACTATCGGCACCTTGGATGTCACCGGCGCCAAGCTCAAGGACGTGGACCTGCGGAGCTCGGAGTTCCGGAGTATCAACGGATTGGCGGGACTCGCCGGAGTTGTTATCGACGATTACCAGTTGAGTCTCATGGCCCCGTTATTGGCTGGTCATTTGGGAATCCGGGTGATCTGAAGCACTGACCGGACTGCCCGGAGATGACTTCATCTGTTGACCCGGAGGGCAGGCCGTGTAATCTTTATAGAACGAACGGTCGGTATATTATTCCGCACCGGTCCCTTTCACTTCGCGAAGGATGTTCTCATGGTCGAGGCTTTTCTTGTTGGCGGCGCACGGACGCCGGTTGGTCGTTACGGCGGGGCACTGTCCTCCGTCCGTCCTGACGACCTCGCCGCGCTGGTGGTCCGTGAAGCAGTGGCGCGTGCCGGCGTCGATCCTGACTCCATTGATGAGGTAATCCTCGGCAACGCCAACGGCGCCGGCGAGGAGAACCGCAACGTCGCACGCATGGCGACCATCCTCGCGGGACTTCCCCTCCACATCCCGGGCATCACGGTTAACAGGCTTTGTGCCTCGGGCCTGAGCGCCATCATCATGGCGAGCCAGATGATCAAGTCCGGCGCCGCGGACATCGTGGTGGCCGGTGGGGTCGAATCCATGAGCCGGGCACCCTGGGTGCAGGAGAAACCCACCGCTGCATTCGCCAAGCCGGGCCAGATCTTCGATACGTCCATCGGTTGGCGCTTCGTCAACCCGCTCTTCACCAAGGGCGAGCTCTCCCGTGACGGCAAGATGACCTACTCCATGCCTGAAACCGCGGAGGAAGTGGGCCGCGTGGACAACATCTCCCGCGAGGATGCAGACGCTTTCGCTGTCCGCTCGCACGAGCTCGCGTTGGCAGCCATTGCAGGCGGCCGGTTCAAGGACGAGATCGTTCCGGTCACCGTGAAGACCCGCAAGTCCGAGACCGTTGTGGACACGGACGAAGGTCCCCGCGAAGGCACCACCATGGATGTCCTGGCCGGGCTTCGGCCAGTAGTCCCCGGTGGCTCCGTGGTCACCGCAGGCAACTCCTCCAGCCTCAACGACGGCGCCTCTGCCATCATCGTGGCCTCCGAGGCAGCGATCAAGAAGTTCGGGCTGACGCCTCGCGCCCGCATCATCGATGGCGCTTCGGCAGGCTGTGAGCCGGAAATCATGGGCATCGGTCCTGTTCCGGCAACGCAGAAGGTCCTTGCCCGCACTGGCCTTACCGTGGACCAGCTCGGCGCAGTAGAACTCAACGAAGCTTTTGCCACCCAGTCCCTTGCCAGCATGCGGCGCCTGGGGCTGGACCCGGGAATCGTCAATAACGACGGCGGTGCCATCAGTTTGGGGCACCCGCTGGGTTCCAGCGGATCGCGTCTGGCCATTACCCTTCTGGGCCGCATGGAGCGGGAGCTTGCCAGCAACAATGGACCGAAGCTTGGCCTTGCCACGATGTGCATCGGCGTGGGCCAAGGCACGGCAATGCTGCTGGAAGGCGTGTAAATGGCACTGAACCAGGAAGACTTCAGCACACTTCTCCTCGAGGAACGCGACGACAGGCTCACTGTTCTTCTCAACCGTCCCGAAGTACGCAACGCGATCGACCAAACCATGGTGGATGAACTGCACCTCGTTTGTGCCGAGCTGGAGCGCAACCCCAAGGTGCTGATCATCGCGGGCACGGACGGCGTCTTCGCCTCGGGTGCGGACATTGGACAGCTCCGGGAACGCCGGCGGGATGACGCATTGCGGGGGATCAACTCGACTATCTTCATGCGCATCGCCAAGCTGCCCATGCCCGTCATCGCAGCTTTGGACGGCTATTGCCTCGGTGGCGGTGCGGAGCTTGCCTATGCGGCGGACTTCCGCATCGGGACCCCGAGTGCCCGGATTGGCAACCCCGAAACAGGGCTGGGAATCCTTGCTGCAGCGGGTGCCAGTTGGCGGCTCAAGGAGCTTGTGGGTGAACCGAAGGCCAAGGAAATCCTCCTCGCCGGCGCCGTGTTGCGGGCCGAGGAAGCGCTGCGAATCAGCTTGATCACCGAGATTCACGAAGCCCCTGATCTTATGGAGGCCGCGCACAATCTGGCTGACAGGATCGGCCGCCAGGACCCCCTTGCCGTCCGCATTACCAAGTCGGTGTTCCACGCTCCTGCGGAAGCGCACCCACTGATCGATACCCTTGCCCAAGGGATCCTCTTCGAATCCCAGGCCAAGTTCGACAGGATGCAGGCTTTCCTGGATAAGAAATCGGCGAAGGCCGCCAGCTCATCCACGACTGCCAACGACGACAGGATCCAGAAATGACAGCAGTTCCCGCGATTCCCCACGTTGTTGGAGTTCTTGGTGGTGGCCGGATGGGTGCCGGTATCGCGCACGCGTTCCTGACCAAGGGCGCCACGGTCATCGTCGTGGAGAGGGATCACGAGGCAGCCGCCGGAGCGCAGGGCCGGGTCGCTGATGCGGTTGCCAAGTCCGCTGCCCGCGGCACGCTGAGCGAAACCCCTGACGAAGCCATGGCCCGGTTCAGCACGTCGACGGACTACGAATCCTTCATCCACTGTGGCCTGGTGGTAGAAGCTGTGCCCGAGGATTACGATCTCAAGGTCACCGCTTTGAAAGCGGTGGAAGACCACCTTTCCGCTGATGCGTTCCTTGCCTCAAACACGTCGTCGTTGTCCGTGACGGACTTGGCGAATGCACTCCGCAGGCCAGCCAACTTCATCGGCCTGCACTTCTTTAACCCGGTGCCCGCCTCCACCCTCATCGAAGTGGTGCTGGCCAAGGAGACCTCGCCCGAACTCGCCCAAGCGGCGAAGAACTGGACGGAGGCACTCGGCAAGACGGCCGTCGTCGTTAATGACGCGCCGGGCTTTGCGTCCTCAAGGCTGGGCGTCGCTATTGCCTTGGAAGCGATGCGCATGGTTGAGGAGGGCGTGGCTTCAGCGGAGGATATCGACGCCGCGATGGTCCTCGGGTACAAGCACCCTACCGGGCCGCTCAAGACCACGGACATCGTCGGTCTCGATGTTCGTCTGGGTATCGCCGAGTACTTGCATTCCACGCTGGGTGACCGCTTCGCTCCGCCGCAGATCCTGAGGGACAAGGTGGCCCGCGGGGAGCTTGGCCGCAAAACGGGCAAGGGCTTCTTCGACTGGAACGACTGAAGCCCGGGGCGGGTTAGGCTAACCGGGTGACCTCGATTGAACCCATTACCCTGACCGGCAAATTCGTGACCCTTGAACCCTTGCGGCCAGATCACCACGACGACCTTGTGGAGGCGGCCAAGGACGGTGAACTCTGGAAGCTCTGGTACACCTCCGTGCCCACGCCGGAAGGTATGGCTGCCGAGATTGAGCGGCGGCTGGACCTGCAGGCAAAAGGGTCCATGGTGCCCTTCGCTACCAGGCTCAACAGCACGGGCAAGGTCATCGGGATGACGACGTACATGAACATTGACGCCGCCACCCCGCGCGTTGAGATTGGCTCGACTTGGAACGCGGCGTCCGTCCAAGGCACGGGCACCAACCCCGACTCCAAGCTGCTGCTCCTTCGGCATGCCTTTGAGACCCTTGGCTGCCCCGCCGTCGAATTCCGTACGCACTGGCTCAACCACCAGTCCCGCGACGCGATCGCCCGACTCGGCGCCAAGCAGGACGGTGTGCTCCGGAACCACTCGCGCAGCAAGGACGGCACCCTCCGCGACACCGTGGTGTTCTCCATACTGGAACACGAATGGCCGGCGGTGCGGAACGGCTTGGAATACAGGCTGGCCAAGTACGGCGCATAGGTGAGCAGGAACGTGGAAGCCGAAAAATAGGGTAGCCACAGGGCCTGTACCGCGCTGCCTGCCGGGCGTAATCTGGCCAACACATTGCCCCGTACGCGGCCGACGGGTGGGCGTGCCGCTAAGTGATCCTGTTTATCGGACCACCGGAGCCCCAAAAGAGCAGTATGAAGGGGAAGCATCATGGCAACTCATCGAGCACGACGCCGGCACTTGGCTTTTGCAGGCGGACTCGCCGCCCTGGCACTCACCCTGGGATTCACGGCCAGTCCGGCCACCGCCGCACCGCCGCCACCTGTCACGTATGTGGCGCTCGGTGATTCATACACGGCGGGGACTGGTGCGGGGGGCTTGAGCAGGCCACCCGTGGCTTGCTGGCAAAGCCCCGGTGGTTACGTTGACCTGGTGGACGCCTCACCAAAGGTCACCTTGGTGGCCAACTTGGCGTGTCATGGAGCCGTGTTGTTCCCCGTCCCACCCTTCTATGACGGAGTGACGCCGACTGTCGGTCAACAAATCTTCGCTGGGCAGCAGGCCTTGGCTGGTGCTGATCTGGTCAGCGTCACAGCTGGTGCCGTGGATGCCGGCAGTTTGCTCGCTTTGCAGAACTGCTCCACGCCCAATACCCAGCTATGCGCGGCCACCGTTTCCGGGATCATCGCCAATCTTCCTGTGATCGAGTCCGGACTTGAGATCACTTACCAGGCCATCCAACAGGCGGCCCCGGACGCCGTCATCGCTGTTCTTGGTTATCCGCGCCTGTTTGATCCGTCCCAAGGCGACATCGTTATTGGTGGCGTCACAGTGGTGCCGGTCGCGAACCAGATCCAGGTGAACATGGCCATTGATGCCCTCAACGCGACTATTGCAAAGGCGGTGCAAGAGAGCGGGACCAACGCGGTGTTCATCGATATGACCAAGCGGTTCCTTGGGCATGCGGTCAACTCAGCCAACCCATGGATCGTCCTGGATCTCACCCAGCCACTCCTGGATGCGAACTTCCACCCGAACAGCGCCGGACACCAGGCGTATGCGTCTGCTTTGCTCTCCTCGGTGAAGCTGACTCAACTCGCCAAGCGTTAGACCACTAGGACGTTGCGAACCCGCTGTTTCGTTGTTGCCCAACAACGAAACAGCGGGTTCGCGACGTTCATGCAGGCCGGACGCAAGCTCACACCTTCTGCCAGCGGCTCTCAGCCTCGGCGCTGGCCTCCACTGCCGCTAACACCTTCTGGACCTGCAACGCATCAGAGAAGGATGGCTCCGGCTGGCGATCCTCAGCGATGGCGTTCACGAGGTCCACCACCTGATGCGTGAATCCGTGCTCGTAGCCCAGGCCATGTCCGGTGGGCCACCAGTTCCCGACGTAAGGGTGCGATGGTTCCGTCACGATGATCCGTCGGAAACCGGCGTCCTCGTCGGAGGCATCGTAGAAGGACAGCGAGTTCATGTCCTCGAAGTCGAAAGCCAACGAGCCGAGCGTGCCATTGAGTTCCAGCCGCATGGCGTTCTTCCTTCCCAGGGCAAACCGAGTCGCCTCGAACACTCCGATCGGGCCGCCGTAGGTGGAACGCCCGACGGCGGTCGTGCCGCCACCCGCTATGGCTGGGTCACCGCCGTCGGGCGTCTTTCCGCCGAAACGGGCCGTAAAGATCGCGGCGTCGTCCACAGTTACCGGACCGCGCGGACCGTCTGCGCCACGGTGACCGCCGAGCCCAACGAAGTCACCGCCGATTGGCCGCTCCTTCACGAACGTCTCCATTAGGGCTGAAACCCCTGTGATGTTGGACCCGGTGATCCACTGTGCGGCGTCGATACTGTGGGCGCCGATATCACCCAGTGAGCCAGACCCGGACTTTGCTTTGTCCAGGCGCCACGTCAGGGGCGCGTCCGCATCCGACAACCAATCCTGGAGATACTGGGCCCTGACGTGCCGGAGATCTCCCAACCGGCCTTCGTCCACCATCCGCTTAGCAAGGGCCAGTGCAGGAGTTCGCCGATACGTGAACCCGCACATCGAGTACACGCCCCGCTCGGCGGCCGAGGATGCCACAGCGGTCATCTTCTCAGCCTCAGCCACACTATTGGTCAAGGGTTTCTCGCACAGCACGTGTTTGCCGGCTTCCAGGGCAGCAATCGCAATCTCGGCGTGCGTGTTGCCCGGGGAACAGATATCGATCAGGTCAATGTCATCGCGCTCGATCAGGCGACGCCAATCGCTCTCCACGGAATCCCAACCGAGCTTGGCCGCGGCCGCCTGAGCAGCAGCAGCATTTCTGCCAGCCAGCGCCGTCAGCTTGGGCGCAAGTGGGAGATCGAAGAAGCGTGGCGCCGTTCGCCAAGCATGCGAGTGGACGGCGCCCATGAAGGAGTAGCCCACCATGCCCACCCGCAGCTTCCGAGTCACAGCCGAATGCCTTCCCCCGCAAGCGCACTGCCTCCCGTAAGCGCACTGCCTCCCGCAAGCGCACTGCGAACCGAGGTCCAGGACTTCAAAACTTCCAACACGGCCGGGTCCCGCTCGGCAAGTAGTGCCTGTTGGTACGAGTCCTCAAGCAGCGTGTCCACGGAAACCCGGGTGCCGTTGGCCGCACTCAGGATGGCCGCCTCCACCATGGCCAGGCTCATGATGTTTTGGTGCACCTGCCCCATCGGGGTGCTTCCCGTGCGGACTGCAGATACAAAGTCGCGCAGGGAACCAGCGATTTCCTGGCCGGGATCCTCAGAACTGCCAGCATCGCCGGAAACAGGAACAGAGGAAACAGGCTCATTGTCGCCGTCCCACAAGACCGTGCCGTGCTCGCCGCTGATCCGCCACGAGGCGTTCCACGAGGTTTCCTGGCCCGGGCTGCACCAGCTTCCGTTGAACACGAAGCGCTCGCCGCCGGTCATTTCGAACACGGCCGTGGCCCCGGCATCACCGCGGTACCAACTCCACGAGGGGTTGTACTCCTCGCAGAAAACAGAGACGGGATCGGCGTCGAGCAGGAACCGGGCCATGTCGAATTGATGGATCGCCATGTCCAGCAGCAGGGGGTGGTCCATGGCATCACGGAATCCGCCAAAGTGCGGCGCCTTGAAGAACTCGGCAGAGACGATGCCAACAGCACCCAGGGACCCGGACAGCCGCTTGGCTTCGAAGAGCTGCCGGTTGTAGCGCCTGGACTGGCTGACCATGAACAGCTGGCCGTGAAGCTCAGCCGCGGCTGCCAGGGAAAGCCCTTGCGCCACTGTGGAGGCCACGGGCTTTTCGCCAAGAACCGGCAAGCCGGCAGCGAGTGCCTCGGTAGTGACCGGATGATGCGCGGCAGGAACGGTGACGTTGATGATCGCCTGGGCTCCAACGTCGGACGCCAGCGCCGCTGTGCCGGCACCCACCGGAAGGTCTGGACGGCCGAGCGAAGCTGCAGCCTCGGCGGCGGTGGCGAGATCCAGATCCACGATGCCCACAAGTTCCACCAACGGTGACGACTCAACGGTTCGAAGCCAGGCGCGGCCCATGCCCCCGGCGCCGACCACTACGACGCGAAGGGGAGTGCCGTCGTCGGGGATGATGGCGAAAGGCGTGCTCACGCGTTTGCTCCTTGGTAGCTCTTGCCGTTGAAGAAGTCGTTGGTTTCGTAGCGAAGCAGCTCAGGGACGGCGCGCTCGGGACGGTCAGTGACGGCCCATTCGACGGCGTTGGCGATGACCCGGCGGATGTCTTTGTGCTGATAGACGGGGTAGTCCTGGTCGCCGGGGCTGAAGAAGAAGATCTTGCCGTGTCCGCGCCGGAACGTGCAGCCCGAACGGAACACTTCGCCTCCGCTGAACGAGCTGATGAACACCAGTTCCTCCGGCGTGGGGATATCGAAGAATTCGCCGTACATTTCCTGCTCAGGGATCACGATGGGGTGCGGCACGCCCTTGGCGATGGGGTGGGTCGGGTCCACTGTCCAGACGAGTTCGCGGTCGTGTTCGGAGCGCCAGCGCAGGGTGCAGCTAGTGCCCATGAGCTTGGTGAAGATCTTGGACCAGTGCCCGGAGTGCAGCACAATCAGGCCCATGCCCGCGAGCACGTGGCGGTGGACGCGCTCCACGATTTCGTCCTCAACGTCGGCGTGGGACATGTGCCCCCACCAGGTGAGGACGTCCGTGTTGGCGAGGACTTCCTCCGTGAGGCCATGCTCGGGTTCGTCCAGGGTCGCGGTGCGAACCTCGACGCCGGAACCCAGGTTCTCCTCGATGCCCGCCTTAACTGCGCCGTGCATTCCTTCCGGGTACAGGCGTGCCACGAGTTCGTCCCGCTTCTCGTGACGGTTTTCGCTCCAAACGGTGACGCGGATGGGCTTGCTTGTTTCAGGCATGATTTTTCCTTCTGATGAGTGAGGGTCTACTTGACCGCGCCGCCGGTGGTGCCAGCGGCGATGTATTTTTGGGCCGCGACCAACAAGACGATGGCCGGGATGGAGGCGAGTACCGCCGTCGCCATCACTGAACTCCAGTCGTTCACGTAGGCGCCGATGTACTGGAAGATGCCCAGGGTGACGGGGCGGACCGCTTCCGTGGTGGTCAGGGTCAGGGCGAACAGGAAGTCGCTCCAGGCGAACAGGAACGTAAAGAGGCCCGCGGTGATCAGCGAGTTCCGACTCAGCGGAATCACGATCGACCAGAACGCCCGGACGTGCCCCGCACCGTCCACCCGCGCTGCCTCGATCACGGACGACGGCATGCCGTTCATGAACGCCCGGATGATGAGGATGGCGAACGGAATTCCGTGTGCCGAGTCCGCGAGGATCAGGCCTGGAATGGAGTTGAGCAGCCCAAGATCGTTGTAGGCCGTGTAGAGGGCGTTGGCCACCACGATGCCCGGGATCATCTGGCTGATGAGGATCGCGAAGAGGACAACTCCTGCGCCGCGAACCTTGAAATAGGCCAGCGCGTAGGCCGCCGGGGCAGCGATTGCCAGGCTCAATGCCACACTGCCCAGAGAGATGATCAGGCTCGTGCCGAGGTTCCCGGCTTGCTCACTGATGGCTGTGGCATAGCCGGTGAAGTCGGGCTTCAAGGGCAGCCACGAGGTTTCCAAGGTAGTGCCGTTGGGCTGCAGGGAGGCGTTGATCATCCAGTAGACCGGGAACAGCATGATGGCCAGGAAGAAGATGGCCAGCGCCGTGTAGCCCCAGTTCTTGCGGTTTCCTGCCGGCGCCTTTGCCCTGCTGGGCCGGAGTGTGGGTGCTTTCAGTACGGTTGTCATGGTTTCCTCACTCATCCACAGCACGTCGGCTTGCCCGCAGGTACAGGACCGCGAACACCAGGGAAATGATCACCAGCACGTTGCCCAGGGCCGCGCCTTCGCCGAATTTGAATTCGTGGAAGGAGAGGTCGTAGGACTGGGTAGCGATGGTCTGGGTCGAGTTCGCCGGGCCACCGTTGGTCAGGCCCAGGATGATGTCCAGCACCTTCAGCGTGTAGACGACGCCGAGCACCAGCACCACGCTCACCACGGGACGGAGCATTGGCCAGGTGATATGCCGGAACGCCTTCCAACCTGTGGCGCCATCCAGGGACCCGGCCTCGTAAAGCTCGTCCGGGATCTCCTGCAGGCCCCCGTAGAGGATGGTCAGATTGAACGGGATGCCAATCCAGATGTTCACTCCCACCACAGCGATCAAAGCCAACGAGGTACTGGTCAGCCACGGAACGCCCGTGTTGATGACGCCCAGATCGCCCAGGAAACGGTTGAGAGCTCCGCTGTCCTTGTCCAGGATCCAACGCCACACGGCACTCGAGACAATCAGCGGCAGTAGCCAAGGCAGCAGGAGCAGCGAGCGCAGGATTCCGTTGAGCGGGAACTTGCGTTGGAAGAAGATCGCCAACGCCAGCCCGATCACGAACTGGCCCAGGATGGAACCCACCGTGAACAGCGCGGTGTTCAGCAGTGAGGTGGAAAACAACGACGACGACAATACAGTTACGTAGTTGGCCAGCCCTACCCACGGGGCTTCTCCGGTGAAGAACGTAGCCGTGGTGTAGTCCTGGAAACTCATGACGACGTTCTTGACCACGGGGTAGCCGAAGAACAGTGCCATGTAGACCACGGCAGGAACCAAGAAGAGCCACTGGAAGATGCGCTCGCGGCGTTGGCGGGTGCGCCGTCGTGGTGTCTGCGCTTCTGTAGGCGAGCCTGCCGGGCGGCCATGCTTGCGCGTGGCCTTTCCCGCGGCCTTTCCGGTGGAACCTGCCGCTGTTTGCGACAAATCTGTTGTCAATGACATGGCTGGCTGCTTACTGGCCTTGCGCTTGCTTGAGGGCATCTGCCGGCGAGGCGTTACCGGTCAGGGCTGTCTGGATGGCGGTGTAGATCTTGGTTGCCTGTGCCGGCCATTCTGCACCCAGCTCGCCGGTGCGGGCGCGGGCAGTCTTGATCAGCTCAGTGAACGTAGCGAGCTTGGGGTTTTCGGTGGCGAACTTCTCCGCCAACGTGGTTTTGGAAGGAATCGTGTTGCGGACCTTGGCCATCGCCATCTGGTTCTCGTCACTGTTCAGGCAGGCAACCACTTCCGCGGCCTTGGCCTGGCGTGCCTTGTTGCCGGTCTGGGGGACCGTCCAAACTTCGCCACCCAGCGGCGCAACGGACGTCTGGCCGGCTTCACGGACGGGGATCTTTACGACGCCGTACTGCAGAGTGGGCTGCTTATCCAGGGCCGGGATCTGCCACGGGCCGTTGACCATCATGGCTGCTTTGCCGGCCATGAACTGGTCCTTTACATCGGCCTGGGTCCAGTTCAGGGCGGAGGAAGAGACGGAGCCGCTCTTGACCAGGTCTGTCCAGAGCTGGAGTGCCTGCTCGGTCTCCTTGGTGTCGATCTTCTTCTCGTCACCGCCGTTGGACCACATGACCGGGAGGAACTGCCAGGTGCCTTCATAAGTGGGGTTGGCGTTGAACGCGAGCCCGTACTGGTCGCCGGCGGTGAGCTTGGCGGAGGCTGCCTTCAGCTCATCCCAGGTGGTGGGCGGGGTTACTCCAGCCTTGTCCAGGATGTCCTTGTTGTAGAACAGGGCAATGGTGTTCACGGTGGGAGCCAGGCCATAGACCTTGTCCTTGTAGGTGCCTGCGCTCAGGACACCCTCTGCGAAGTTATCCGTGCTGATCTTGAAGTCTGACAAGGGAGCCAAAGCGCCCGTGGCGGCAACCTGCTGCAGGTCCGGATTGTCCAGCATGAGCACGTCCGGAAGCGTTTTGGAGGAGGACTGCTGGAGCACCTTGGAGATCAGGGACTTGCCCGGGACGGTCTCCCGCTTGATGGTCACACCTGCCTGCGTCCCGCACTTAGTCAGGGCGTCGCCGATGAAGGACTTATCCGGCTCGTTGTTGTAGTAGTCCATCACGGAGATTTCTTTGACGGCCTCCGACGACGAAGCTGCGGGGGAGGTCCCGCAGGCTGAGAGGGCCAGGGGCAGGCCGACCAACGCAGCGACGGCGAGGGCAAGAGGACGACGGGTTGTCCTTTGTGCTGACTTCATTGTCTGTTCCTTTTTTCTGGGGATGGCTTTTATCGGGGACGAGGTTGTCGATACGTATCGACGATGCGTATCGATGAATTTGGAAACGGATGAGATGCAGGGTGCTGTGCAGAGGGTTTAGCTGCCGTGGGGTGGACGGAGCGTGCTGGCACGGTGCGTAATGACCGTGGGTACCAATTCCAGGGATTCGGTTGGTCCCTGGTTTTCGGCTTCGAGGAGATCGCAAATAATCTTCACCGCACGGCGGGATACTTCGGCCGGGCGGAGGTCAATGGTGGAAAGCGGTATGGGCTGAAGCTCAGCAAGGGTGGGGGAGGCGCTGCCGATGACGGAGACATCCTTCCCGGGAGTCAGGCCACGGCTGGTCAGAACCCGTCGAAGAACGTCCTGAACGGTGCCGTCCGGAGCGATAAACGCAGGTATTCCAGTGGTCTCCGCCAAGGCTTTGTCCACGGATTCCGCGATCACCTCGTGGTCAGTTCCTCCGGGAAGGTGCAGCACCTTGACGCCGAGGGTCTCCGCGGCCTTGTTGGTGCCGGACATGAAGCGTTCCACGTAGTTCACGTGGCGATCGACAACCTCCGGCTGCCAGTCGATCACTGAGATCACCGCGTGCCCTGCTGCCGCAAGATCCTGGACGCATTGTTCGCCGGCCATTTCAAAGTCGGCATCAATGCAAACCAATCCGGAAGGATCATGTGGGATGCCGATCAGCACCACGGGAACGTGGAGGCTGCGGACTACCGGGAGCCGTTCGTCGTCGCCTTCCACCTGCATCAGGATCAGGCCATCGCAGATCTGCTGGCCCACCACACGCTGCAGCCCCGGTGCGCCCTCATCCTCGGTGACCAGCAGGATGTCGTGGTCATAGAGGCGGGCAGTGTTGGCGATCACGGACACAAACTCCATGATCGACGCCATGTGCAACTCGGGGATGAAAGGGATGACCAGGCCGATCACGCGGGTCCGACGGCTGGCAAGCGCGCGGGCTCCGGCATTTGGCTGGTAGGTCAGCTGCTGGATAGCATCCTCCACCTTTTTCCGCGTCTTCTCGGAGATGGGTCGCTTGCCACTAAGAACATAGGAAACCGTGCTCTGTGCAACGCCGGCGGCCTGGGCAACGTCCTTGCTGGTGGGCATGTCCTGGCCTCCTCGCGCTCTCTGCTGAACGGTTTGATTGTGGTTGTTGTTTGCGTTTCGTGTTCGTCGATACGTATCGTCGATGCGCATCGAGAACGAGTATGACATGAGTCACTCGCCCCGCGCAATACCCCCTTCTGATCCGCTCTCACATCCACCGCCCTTTCGGCCGATCTTCTCTCATTTCCTGTCGCCTTTGGGCGGATGTTCTCTCACATCACTGCAGGCGAATGTGCTTAGCTGGCTCCTATGGACGGGACAGCACCGCAGTTAGGCGTCCACTGGGATGGCGCCGTGAACGCCTGGCGGGTCGCGGGGGACGTGTACAGAATGGGTCGCCACGAGTGGGTAACCGCAGCCGGTTGGCACCAAATGTACGACGACGGCATCCGCACTATCATCGATTTGCGCGCCTCGGGCGAGCGGCGGCAACGCGACACCGATCCCAAGGTGCCGGACGACGTGAAGGCCAGCATCGACGTCGTGCATTGCCCCACGGAGGACCCCGACCATAGCGATTTCGGCGAACTCTTCGGCCCGTACCTGAAGGACCCGTCGCAGTACGGCGACTATGTGAGGCTATTTGGGGAGAAGATTGCGGCCGTCTTCAAGGCCATCGCCGCCTCGCCAGGCAAGGTTGTGATTCACTGCTCGGCGGGCCGGGATCGGAGCGGGGTGATCGCACTCATGTTGCAACGCTTGGCCGATCTTGGCGACGACGAAATCCTGCGCGGCTACGAACTTGCCGCGCGAGGGATCAATGAGCGGCACCGCACCCACGGGGCACCGCACGCGCACGATCCCTACCTTTCGGACGAGGAGTTCGAGGCCTGGTTGGAGCAGAAGCGTGCGGGCGTGAAAATGTTCCTTGGTTCGCTGGACGTTGAGTCATTCCTGGCGCGGAATGGCGTCACGGGCCAGGAAGTGGAGGCGATCCGGGCCAAGCTGCGGTGATGTGAGAGAACGATGCCTGGAATCGGGCGGGATGTGAGAGAGGATCGGCTGGAATCGGGTGGGATGTGAGAGAGCGACGAAATTGCTGCTGCACTCCTCCGGGCATTCATGTACCCTGTATATATTACCGAACGGCCGGTCAGTAATGTTTGCGGTCCCGCAGACCCAATGACCGAGCCGATTTCACGTGCCTTGGAAGGACCCGTCGACGATGACCACTACCGCAGTCGCCCCGGAAACCACAGCCGTTGCAACCGTCCCCAGCTATGTCCAGGATGCCTGGTGGACGCCGGCTCCTGACGCCAAAACCGTCCCGGTCCGTGATGCCAGCACCGGAGAAGTCCTGGCCAACGTCAGCACTGACGGACTGGACTTTGCCGCCGTCGTAAATTACGGCCGCACCACAGGCCAAACGGAACTTGGAAAGCTGACCTTCCACCAGCGTGCGCTCAAGCTCAAAGAGCTTGCCATGTACCTCAACGGCCGGCGTGAAGAGCTGTACGAGTCCTCGTCGCAGTCCGGCGCCACCAAGATCGACAACATGATCGACATCGACGGCGGCATCGGCGTTCTTTTCACGTTTGGGTCCAAGGGTCGCCGTGAACTGCCCAACTCGCAGGTTGTGGTGGATGGGCCGATGGAGGTGCTGTCCAAGGATGGTTCGTTCGCCGGTGAGCACATCTACACACGCATCCCCGGCGTTGCGGTGCAGATCAACGCCTTCAATTTCCCGGTCTGGGGCATGCTGGAGAAGTTCGCGCCCGCATTCCTCGCCGGCGTTCCCACCATCGTCAAGCCGGCCACGCCCACGGGCTACGTTGCGGCGGCCGCGGTCAAGGCGATGGTCGAGTCCGGCATCCTGCCCGCGGGTTCCCTTCAACTGATTTCCGGCTCCGCCCGGACCATCCTGGACGAACTGGATTTCCGCGACCTCGTCTCCTTCACGGGTTCGGCGTCTACCGCGAATTCGCTGAAGGCCCACCACAACGTGGTCCAGGGTGGCGTTCGCTTCACCTGTGAGACCGACTCCCTGAACGCCGCGATCCTTGGACCGGACGCTGTTCCCGGCACTCCGGAATTCGACGCGTTTGTCCGGGCCGTCGTCACCGAAATGACTGTCAAAGCCGGCCAGAAGTGCACCGCCATCCGCCGTGTGATCGTCCCGCAGGAGTTGATTTCCGACGTCTCTGCGGCCATTGGTGCGCGCATTAACGAGCGTGTGGTGGTTGGTGATCCTCGCGCCGAGGGCGTCACCATGGGCGCCCTGGCTTCGCTGGAGCAGCTCGCCGACGTCCGCGCGGCCGTCCAGTCAATGCTCGACGCCGGTGGTGAGCTTGCGTACGGGTCCCTCGATTCGCCGTCGGTCACCTCGGTCGGGGGCACCGTGGGTGTCGTGGAAGACGGGGCTTTCATGTCTCCCGTACTCCTCAACTGGGCCGACGCGGAAGCCGAAGAAGTCCACTCCCTTGAAGCTTTCGGCCCCGTCTCCTCGGTGATCGGATACTCGGATCTTGCCGATGCCATCCGCCTCGCAGCCCGAGGCTCGGGTTCATTGGTGGCGTCCGTGTGCACCAACGATCCTTCGGTGGCGCAGGAGCTGGTGCTCGGAATCGCAGCGCATCACGGCCGCGTCCACATACTCAACCGCGAGGACGCGCGGTCCTCCACCGGACACGGCTCACCCGTACCTCACCTGGTCCACGGTGGTCCTGGCCGCGCAGGTGGCGGCGAGGAGCTGGGCGGTATCCGCTCGGTCCTGCACCACATGCAGCGCACCGCCATCCAGGGCTCGCCGAACATGCTCACCGCCGTTACCGGTCAGTGGCACACGGGCGCCGACCGCAATTTCACCGTGGAAACCGAAGGTGAGCACCCCTTCCGGAAGCACCTCTCGACGCTGAGGATCGGCGACGCCGTTCGCTCCGATCTGCGCCAGGTGACCCTCGAGGACATCACGGCCTTCGCTAACTCCACTGGCGATACGTTCTATGCACACACCAATCAGGAAGCAGCCGAGGCCAACCCGTTCTTCCCGGGCATCGTCGCGCACGGCTACCTGCTCCTGAGCTGGGCTGCCGGGTTATTCGTGGAGCCCGCGCCGGGTCCTGTGCTGGCCAACTACGGCTTGGAGAACCTGCGTTTCATCACGCCCGTGGCAGCCGGCGACTCCATCCGCGTCACGTTGACCGCCAAGAAGATCACACCGCGTGAGACTGACGAATATGGCGAGGTTGCCTGGGACGCGGTTCTCACCAACCAGAACGACGAAATCGTAGCCACCTACGATGTTCTGACCCTCGTGGAGAAGTAACCTTCTCTCACATCCCGACCGTTTTTACCGGATCTTCTCTCACATCATCGTGCCCTGGGCCGGTTGTTCTCTCACATAACAACGAAGCGCGTCCCCACCAGGGGGACGCGCTTTGCCTTAAGGGGACGGTTACAGCTGGTATTCGGCCTGTTGGCCAAGGGTCTCGTGGATGCACAGAACATTGTTCTCGGTATCCATGAACCAAGCGCACTTCTCGGCGTCCGTGGTGCAAATGTGGTTATCGGTCTTGAGATCAGGCTCGTCGTAGTCCTGGAACTTGACGCCTTGGGCCTCCATCTCCGCAACAGTTCGCTCGATGTTCTCGACCTCAAAGCTCAGGGCGGTATGACCAGAGTGCTTACCGTCCGTGACCGGCAACAACTGCAGCATGGGGCCGCCGTCGTTGCCAAATAGATCATTTCCATCCCAGGTCCTGCCGCGATGCGGAAGGCCGAGCTTTTCAGCGTAGAACTCTCGTGCGCGGCTCAGGTCATCGACAGGCAGGACGGTTGTGGCTGTGTTAAGGGCTAGATGCATTTGGCCACCTCCTACGCTGAAAATTTTACGCTGGGCGGCTCCGGAAGGATCCTACGAATCATGTCCTAAGGTTGAACGATGGGATTTAGCAGGTCTGCGCTTGATGCGTTTCGGGGCCGAACCCTGCCCGATTTGGTTTCGGACCAGACGAGGCTCCTGTTCGTCGGCATCAATCCTGGCCTGCGTGCTGTTGCAGTACAGGCGCATTTCGGTGGCGGCAGCAATCGATTCTATCCAGCGCTATTCCGTGCCGGCATCGTCGATCGCCGGATAGATGCCTCGGCAGGTTTCCGTCGCGAAGACCTCAACCATCTGCTGGACCGGGGCGTTGGAATCACGTCCATAGTTGCGGGAGCTTCGGCGCGCGCGGATGAACTCACGCCCGAGCAACTCCTTGCCGGAGCCAAGGCACTATCTGCGCGAGTTGAACTTATCGCCCCAGCAATGGTGGCGGTTTTGGGAATCAGCGCCTACCGGACTGCTTTCGCCCGGCCGCGGGCGCCCTGGGGACGACAGCCCGATTCGCTTGGAGGTGCCCCGGTTTGGGTGCTCCCGAATCCAAGTGGCTTGAACAGGCACGCGAGCCTTGCTGATCTCGCCGACGCCTACCGTGAAGTCGCTGTTGCGGCTGGCATCGAACCCCTTGCAGATCCGGCATAGCAAACGCCAGTCGGAAACCTTCCGGTAGTCGTCACAGTCCGTCAATGAGTCCGTCGATAATGTTGCTGAACCTCTCGGCGGGCCCGCCTGTTTTGACCAAGACGCTTAGCCCGATGACGGAAGCAACGAGTTGGCTGGCGACAGTTTCGGGGACCTGACCGGTGCGGAATTCTCCAGACGCTTGTCCTTGCACGATTGCCTGCCTGAACACAGCTTCGATCTGAGAGAACATCTCGTTCGCAATCTGATTCACCTCGGCGTCGGCTGCGCCGAGCTCCGCCGCAGCATTGACCATGACACAACCGCGTTGATGCTCGCCCACGCCGGCCAGTGCCATGAGTGCCTGTTTGAGACGCGGTCGGATTGGTCCGGGAGCTACAAACATGCCCGTTAGGTACTCGACTCTGGCCTCGCTGTAGCGCCGAAGGGCACGCAGAAACAAGGCATGTTTGCTCTCAAACGTGTTGTACAGGCTGCCCTTGCCGATTCCCAGCTCGGTGGCCAACTCCTGCGGCGTTGTGCCGGCATACCCTTGGCGCCAGAACAAGTCCATCGCTCTGTTGACAGCCTCACCAGCCTCAAATTGCATCGGTCTACCCATGGGAACAGCGTAGCGCCCATGATATTGTACTTCTAGGTCAAAAACCGCTGTTGAGCACTTGTCCGACCCTCTACGTTGTTAGAAACGGGAACCCATTGTCTATACATCCGCCCTTGGAGAAGACCGCCTCAGCGCCTTCCCCTCGTACCCGCGTCCCCCTGAATACGCTCGCTATACCGCTTGGTTTGGCTGGCCTCGCACAGGTTTGGTCGGCGGCGACCTCGTCCTTCCAAGCCCCGATCGAACTTGCGCAAGCATTCTGGGTGATCGCCGCCATTGCCTGGCTTTGGACCATCGCGGTGCACGTCCATCGCGGGAGGCGCACGGAACAGTCGCTCTCTGATCAGCTCAAGCACTTCGCGCAGGGCCCGCTCGCCGCCTTGCTTCCGATTGCAGCCATGTTGATTGGGGCGGGGCTGCACCGCACCATTCCTTTAGCCGGAACCATTGTGACCGGTGTTTCCATTGCCGTTGCAGCCGCGTTCGCCGCATGGATTTTGAACTTCTGGATGCGCGGCGAGTTGCCACTTGAATCCGTACATGGCGGCTACTTCCTCCCCACCAGCGCGGCAGGTTTTGTGGGTGCGCTCACCGCAAGACAGACGGGACTTGACTGGCTCGCCGTCGGAAGTTTCGCCGTCGGCCTCTTCTTCTGGCTCGTGATCTCTGTGTTTTTCTTCCTGCGACTCGCGCTTCGGCCTACGATGCCGGACTCGCTTACTCCGACCTTGGCAATCATGATCGCTCCGCCGGCGGTTGCGGCGGCCGCGTGGCTTGCCATTTCGGGGGGTCGACCAGACTATATGTTCGAGGGGTTGACGGCCATAACGGTGTTAATGGTTTTGATCCAGCTCACACTATTGCGGCGCTATCGGGCCTTGCCGTTCTCGCTGGGCTTCTGGTCGTTCACGTTCCCCTTGGCAAGTGTTGCCGCACTTGCCATCACGTGGTTGCACTTGGGCAGACCGGCTGCCTGGGAGGCTATGACGATTGGAGTGCTCGCGATCGTGACGACTGCCGTTGTGCTGGTCGCGGCGAAATCAATCGCAGTGTTTTTCCGCCTCGCCGCCACGGCCCGGCGACAAAGGGCGAGAGAGGAAACGGGGAAACCGGTCCGGATGTGAGAGAGCATCCAGGGGAAACCGGTCAGGAAGTGAGAGAGGGTCAGGCGGCGGTGTGGAGGCCGTCGAAGGCCATGGTGATGACGTCGTCGGCAAGTTTCTCGGGGGAGAGGGAGCCGCCTGGCTTGTACCACTCCACGATCGAGTTGATGGTGCCGAACAGGAGCCGTGTGACCGTGCGGGGATCGATGTCCTGGCGCAGGGAGCCGTCCTGCCGGGCAGCGGCGATGAGCGCGGCAACCTTGTGGTCGAAGGCGCGGCGACGTTCCAGCGCGTCGCGTTCGATCTCGGTATTTCCGCGCAGGCGCAACAGCAATGTGACGAATGGCAGCCTGTCCACCAGCACCGCAATGGTTTGCCGAAGCACGAACTCCAGCCGAGCATCTGCCGCCCCGGAGGTGGCGGCAGGCTCGTCCAGGATGGCCTCCAAGCCGCCGAGGGCGTGGTCCAGGGCGAGCTTCAGCAGATCGCCCTTGGACGGCACGTGGTGGTAGATGGCTGACTTGGAGATCCCGAGGTTCTCGGCCAGGATGCCCATGGACGTAGCATCGTACCCGTGGCGGTTGAAGACGTCGACGGCGATGCGGAGCACCGACTGCTGGTCGTAACCGGGCCGTCCGCGCTTGGTGGTTGTCTCAGTAGGCATGGTGGCATTTTCTCACGATCTCTAGACGGGCTGCCGTTCAGCGACGCCGCATGTCAGCCCTTCGGCCGCATGTCGTAGATCCGGCGGAGCTTCCCGTTGGAACGCTCGAGGGAACCGGGCTCCACAACGTCAACTACGCAAGAAGACCCCACGTGAATCTTGATCTGCTCGCGCAAAGTACGGGCCGCCGTCGTGCTTGACTCTGCGGGGACGTTTTCCCGCCGYTCGATTTTCACGGTCAGCGAATCCATGCGCTTGCCCTCGGGGCGGGTGATTTCGAGCTGGAAGTGCGGGCTGAGTTCGGGGATGCGCAGGGCGATTTCCTCGATCTGGGAGGGGAAGAGGTTGACGCCGCGCAGGATGATCATGTCGTCGCTTCGGCCGGTGATGCGGCCCATCCGGCGGTGTGCCGGGCGAGCGGTTCCAGGGAGCAGGCGGGTCAGGTCCTTGGTGCGGTAGCGGATGATCGGCAGTGCTTCCTTGGTCAGCGACGTGAAGACCAATTCACCCGGTTCACCGTCGCCGAGGACTGTCGAGTGATCAAAGGGATCGATGATTTCGGGCCGGAAATGGTCTTCCCAGATGTGGCAGCCGTCTTGCGTTTCAACAGCTTCGCCAGCGACGCCCGGGCCCATGACTTCGGAGAGCCCGTAGATGTCGCAGGCCTTGATGTTCATGGTGGTTTCGAGTTCGTGGCGCATCTCTTCGGTCCACGGCTCGGCGCCAAGCACGGCGTACTTCAGCGAGGTGGACGTGGGGTCGATGCCCTGGTGGGCCATGGCGTCGGCGATCGTCAGCAGGTACGTGGGCGTGGCCAGGATGGCGTCCGGCTTGAAGTCCTGGATGAGCTGGATCTGGCGTTCGGTCTGGCCGCCGGACATCGGGATGACCGTGCAGCCCAGCGCTTCGGCGCCGGCATGGGCGCCGAGGCCGCCGGTAAAGAGACCATAACCATAGGCGTTGTGGACCTTCATTCCAGGACGGACGCCGGAGGCGCGCAGGCAACGGGCCACCAGGGTTGCCCAGTTGGCGAGGTCGTTCTTGGTGTAGCCCACCACGGTGGGGCGGCCGGTGGTGCCGGAGCTCGCGTGGATGCGGGCAACCTCGTGCTGCGGGACCGCGAACATGCCAAACGGATACTCCAGCCGGAGGTCTTCCTTGGTGGTGTACGGGAACTTGCCGAGGTCGCTCAACTCGCGGAGGTCGGTCGGGTGCACGCCTGCTTCATCGAACTTGCGCTTGTACAGCGGCACGCGATCGTAGGCATAAGCCACGGTGTGCTGCAGACGGTTGAGCTGGAGTGCTTCAAGCTCGTCGCGGGACATCGTTTCTTCGCGGTCCAGGACGGGCGCGGTTGCCTCGGAGGTGGACGACGCGGGCGCGGCGACGGTGTTCTGGGTCATCTGGAGTTCCTACTTCTTGGAGATGGTGCGGCTGCGGCCCCGGAACTCTGCAATGAGTTCTCCGGGATCTGGATCGGGGGTGGCGCCCGCGGCGCCTGGTGAAGCCGCGTAGATCTGGATGTCGTAGAGGCCGCTGCGGCCGGTACTCGCGCGACGGTTTGCGACGGCGGTAATCACCTGGCCTTCGAACGCCGGCTTGATGAAGTTGATGTCGACGCCGGACGCCACCGTGATGTTGGCAGCTTGCTTTGGCGTGGGGTTGGCCGGGTTGCAGGCCAGTGCGAAGGCGGTGTCCGCGAAGGCGAAGATCATTCCGCCATGGGCCATTCCGAATCCATTGAGCATTTCCTGGCGGAGGTGCATGCGGATGGTGGCATGGCCGTCGTCGATCTTAAGGACCTCAATGCCCATCCATTCAGACGCGTAGTCGTTCGTCAGGATGTGGTGCGTTGCACCGGAGAGGGTTGTTTCAACCATGCGTCATTGCCTCCAGCTTTATTTACCGAATGTTCATTAGGTAATCCCAGATCGGGCCAACTGTCAAGACTGGACAAAGCTTGGGCGAGGATTTGGACGCGCCTAGTAGCCTCGAAGACATGCCCGAAATTGAGCTTCCGATCATGACCGAACGACTCATACTGCGGCGTTTCGAGGCCGAGGACCTGGACCGGTTCCACGCTTATCAGTCGCTGCCGGAGACCGCCCGATATCTGTTCCGCAATGAACTGACCAAGACGCAGTCCATGGAGGTTCTGGGCCGCTATGCGAATGCACACTTCAAGCATGAAGGCGACTGGGCCTGCCTCGCCATTGAACGCCAGGACCGTCCGGGACTTATGGGTGAGATCGTCCTGAAATGGCTGGAGGGAACAGGCCAGGCTGAGCTTGGCTGGATCCTCCACCCCGAGGGCAGGGGCCAGGGAATAGCGACGGAGGCGGCTGAGGCTGTCATGAAATTGGCATTCGGCCAGTTGAACTTCCACCGCATAGACGCGAAACTCGATGCGCTCAACACTGGCTCCGCCGGTATATGCAAACGCCTAGGCATGCGCTTGGAGGCTACCCTGGTGGACAACTGGCACTACAAAGGCCAGTGGGCCACCGAGAACATTTATGCGATCCTCGACTCCGAATGGCGGGCGCGCCAAGCGGGATCTTGACGTCCCGGCCAACTCGTGGTGCACGCCAAAGCCAGCCCACCGCCGTCGCGCGTTTAATCCTGGATCGGCCAGGTCTTGTGGTGCCTCAGCTGTTCGGTCAGTTGTGCCTCCGGCAGTGGCCGGCTGAAGTAGTAGCCCTGCCCGCTGGTGCACCCAATGCTGAGCAGGAAGTCTGCCTGCTCCGCTGTTTCGATTCCCTCCCACACAGCACCGAGGCCGCACGCACGTATGAGCTGCAGGACTGCCGCGAGGAGGGCGGGCTGTGCGGGATCGCTGCCGAGGGCCGTGAGGAGCGTTCTGTCCACCTTGACGGCGTGCACGGGCAAGCGGCGGAGGTAATCGATGGAGGAGTATCCGGTGCCGAAATCGTCGATCTCCATCTCGACACCCAGCCGCCGAAGACTGTTCAGCGTGTACCGGTCAAGGTCGTTCCCTTGAATGACGGCGCTTTCGGTCAGCTCCAGAACCAGCAGCGACGGGTCCAGCCCGGCCGAAGTCAGGGCTTCGCGTACGTCCTCCACGAACTCCAAACGCTGGAGGTCAGCGGCGGACACGTTGATGCGCATGTTGAAGTCGTGGCGCCCCGTGAGGGGGTCGCTGCGCCATCGCTGCAATTGCTCGACGGCGGTGCGCAGCACCCACCCGCCCAGATCGGAGATCATTCCCGTTTCCTCGGCAATGGGAATGAACTCATCCGGCATGATCATGCCGCGGGTGGGGTGTTTCCAACGGACCAGGGCCTCGACGCCTTCAATTCCGCGGGTGTCCAAGCGAATGATGGGCTGGTAGTAGAGCACCAGCTGCGAACCGGCGATCGCTTCTTTGAGCTCACCCACGAGTTGGTTGCGCAACTGCCGGGCAAGGAGCATGTCGGTATCAAAGACCTTCAATTTGCCGCGACCATCAGCCTTGGATTCGTACATGGCGATGTCCGCTTCCATCATCAGTTCCTCGGCACTCTTGCCGGGATCTGCCATCCGAAGGCCCATGCTGGCGCCGCACCGTACGTGTTGGCCGTCGATCTCCATGGTCCCGTCCAATGCAGCCAGGATCCGATTACCGATGGACGCCGCCTTCGCCGGGGTAACTTCCTGCAGCAGGATTGCGAATTCGTCGCCGCCCATGCGGGCAACCATGTCCTCCTCGCGGACGGCAGCACTGATGCGGGCTGCCACCGTTTCCAGCACTTTGTCTCCGATGGTGTGGCCCAGGGAGTCATTGACGCCCTTGAAGCCGTTCATGTCCATCAGCAGGATGGCCGGCCGTTGATTGCCATTGGGGCCCCTGGCCTGGGATTCCGCGAGCGCGGTGGAGAAGGCAGAGCGGTTGTGAAGGCCTGTGAGGGGATCCGTCATGGCCATGTGCTGCATTTCGCGGTGGGCCTCGTGCAGCTGCCGTGTGCGGTCTGCCACGCGCTGCTCCAGCTCTTCATAGATAATCTGGAGGTCCTCGGCAAGGAGGTTGGTGCCCATGATCACGGCGTCGATCTCGTCGCGGGCATCGGAGATTTCAATCCTGGTGTTCAGGTCTCCCGCGGCAAGCCTGACGATGCCGTCCAGCAGCAATCCCAGACGTGGATCTGGTGCGGCATTCGAGTTTTCCTCGGACATGGTCACTCCCCGTGCGGTTCGCCTCGCTGATCAACCATATCCCGGAGGTACGCACGAACGGCCGAGCTGCGATCAGGGAGGGCGGCCTGATCGAAAAGGTTTGCGGTTTCGCTGAAAGTCGCGACGGCTTCTTCCCGCCGGCCCAGTGCGAGCAAAGTCCTGGCCAAGAGGAAGTGCGACTCTGCAGAGGTTTGGGTGGCGAGGATGGAAGACCGGGCACACAAGGGCTCAAGGATGGTGAGGGCTTCCTGCATATCGCCGTTGAGATAGTTCCAGTGGGCGCGGACCAGGGACATTTCCAAATGGTCCCGCTCGGAACCGCCCACGATGTCTGTGGCGAGCTCGGCCCTCTCGATGCATCGCAGGGTAGCGGCATCACTCAGCCGGGCCTGAAGCCGCATTTCCGCCGAGGCGCGATTGAAGCGTGCCCACAAGTCCACGTCCTTGGATGGGGACAGCCGTTCGGAAGCAAGATCGTGGTACCGGCTGCCATCTTCAACCCGGTTTGCCAGGAAGGCAACGTTCCCGATCACCCAATAGCCCTTGCCCGCTGTGTCTTCGTCGATGTCTTCGGTAAGCAGGGATTCCAGCTCCAAGCATTCACGCCAGGCATCGTCCAGCAGCCGGCTTTCGGCAAGGGAGGCAATGAGCGCACGCTGCGCCAGGATCTGCACATACACCAAGTCCGCGTCCCGGGCAGCCAGTTTGGCGGCATCCGCAGCCATGGCGGCGGCCTCGGCCAGACGCCCCAGACCCTGGAGGGCAACGGCAACCATGGTCCCGGCTTTGGCGCCAAGCTCAGGCGAGGAGGCCGTGAGTTCGTGATCATTCAGTTCCCGTGCCAATGCCAGATATTCCTCGATCCGGCCTTGGTCCCGGAGGCATTCCGCCTGCAAGTAACGCATGTTCCACCAAGACAGTTCATCGCCGGCATCAATGGCAAGATGTGCAGCTTCACCGGCTAACCGAAAGGCCTCGTCAAAGTGACGTTCTTTCCATTTGGCGCGCGCATTGAGTCCGGCTACAAGATGAGGCGTTAATTGTGGACTCTGCATGTGCCCATTATCCATGTCCATAGCGAAGAAAAGCTCGTATAGTTTGCCTCGTGACCTTTTTCAAGTCACACCGGTAATTCGCATCAGTATGAAAGGGCACAGCGGATGAAGAAATTTGCGGCAACACTGCTCATGGCAGCAGTTCTGGCAGTAACGGGGCTGGCTGCTCCGGCTAACGCCGAGCCTTCGCAGGATACCAACAGTACGGCAATCGGCTGGTGGCCGAACAGCACAACCACCAAAACGAATACCACCACCATAGGTTGGTGGCCGAACTAAATTGGGGGAGCGCCTCTCAAGGCCAGATGACTCAAACTGATGCCCTGGGCTTTTGCTCGGGGCATCAGTTTTGTTGCGGATTGTGTCGCAGATTAGTGACTTTGCGGGTCAGCTTTCAGGGCAGCCATTGACCAGCGTGTCATGGACGGGGACAGGACGCCATGAGGGCGTCAAGTGCCAAGGAGGGGGCAGTCAACTGATTATTTGGGGGCGTCAAGTGGCCGCTACCGACCACTAAACGGGGCCCTTCGGGGGCCACCAAAGCCGCCGTTACGGACCACCAACCGGCAATTCAACGGACACCGTAGTCCCGGACCCCAGCTTTGAGTCGAAGATCATCCGTCCCATATGGCGGCTGATGATGTCCTGGGCGATCGCCAGCCCCAGACCGCTTCCGGGAACAGCAGCTGCCGTGGCGTTGGAGGCACGGTAGAACCGCGTGAAGATGTGGGGAAGATCGTGTTCGGGGATGCCCAAGCCTGTGTCCGCCACTTTGACCAGTGCTGCACGGCCACCGTCTGCCGATGCGAACATCGAACTCGTGATGCCCACCCGTCCACCTGCCGGGGTGAACTTGATGGCATTGGCCACGATGTTGGTGAAGACCTGTTCCAGCTTGGCTTCATCGGCGGTGACCTCCACGTCCTCGGTTCCCTCAGTGAAGGACACAGCGACGTGCCGTGACTCGGCCAAAGGCCGCAGCGTGGCCACCACTACTTGGAGAAGCTTGGCGATGTCCACAGGTTTGAGGTCCAGGTTGCTTCCGTCCTGCATGGACACCGTCAACATGTCCTCGATGAGCCGGCGGAGCCTGTCGGAGTTCCTTGCGATCACGTCCAGCATCTTGCTGATGCCCTCAGGAACCGGGCCGCCCGAACCATCCCTGATCATGTCCAGGTAGGCCGTGATCGAGGTCAGGGGGGTCCGGAGTTCATGGTTGACGGTTGCCAGGAAGTCAGTTTTGGCCTTGTCCAACTGCCTGAGCTGGTGCAGTACCCGTTGCTGGGCGCTGATGAGGTGGCCCTGAATGAGTCCGTGCGCCACATTGCCGGCCACGTGCTGCATCAATGCGATCTCAGGCCGGGTCCAATCGTGCCGTTCCTCCACCGTGCTGAGGAGGATGATGCCTAAGGCCGCACCACCTTCGCCGACAGGCAGCAAAACTGACGAGACCGGGTTGAGCTCGCAGGACCAGTCCTTCAGCGCTTGGGTAATCCTGGATTCCGGTTGCGTTCGGTGATCGGTCACAGCAAGAACGTCAGCTTCGGCCCATAGCCTGTTGGCTGCCTCTACGATCAGGTTCTCGCTCTCGCCCAACCTGGCGGGAAGCATCGGCGTGCCCGGGCGGTTCCATTGGGCACGGATTGAGGGAACGCGTTCGTCCCGGAAGGTAGCAAACCAAACGTGGTCCATGCCGAGGGCTTCGCCGAAACCTCTCACCACGTGGTCGGCAATCAGTTGGGGATCGTTGGTTTGCCGGATGGCGGATGAGACGTTCCGGAGGCTCTCCCTGAGGGCTTCTACCTCTCCCCGGGACCGTGCACGCTCCCGGGACCTGCCGATCAAGGTTTCAACGCGGTAAACAAGTTCATCGGCACGCACCGGGTTGATCACATAGTCCACGACGCCCCACGCTTGGGCTTCTTCCAGGTCCACGGATTCACCGGCGTTGAGGAGCAGCAACACAGGAACACCAGGACTGCGAAGACCATGTGCCAGGGAGTTTTCCAACACCACTACAGCGGGAATACCGGCTTCCAGCCGCGCGGCCATGGAAGCGGTGTCTGCAGCGGCGAAAACTTCGAACCCTGCGGCCTTGAGCGCAGCCTTTGTTAAGGCCAAACGATCAGCGTCTGAATCCGCCACGAAGGCGGAGCGGGAAACGTGCTGCACATCGGCCCCGTTCTTACCCACTGAGCCCCCTCCGTTACAACGTTCGTTCCACCGTAATTCCAGATTTGGCAACACACTATCAGCGCCACCGCGGGCTTCGGCCCTGCAGGGGCATTTGATGCTCATTTGCGTCGCCGGGGAAGGCATTGCGTCGGGGAAGATAGCCTTTACATTCGGCGCCCGATTCGACAGCCTAGAGGGTGAAAGCCCAGGGGGAGGCTTGGTCCTCCTGCCGTCCGTATGGAAATGCCAAGGAGATCTGTGAACCAGCCAGCCACACCGCAGGACCACCAAGAGGTGACGTTCGAGCTGGAACTCGAAGACACAGGAATCCTACGGCTAACGTGGCCGCGCGGATCCAGGATCCAGGAGGCGGACGCGCAAAGGGCGATGGATCGGGTCAACGAGATCTGCGGCGAAGCGCGCCACCCGATGATCGTGGATATGGCTACCACGGCTGACGTCACCCGGGGCGCCCGTTCAGTGTTCGCCAAACCCTGCCAGGCCTCAAGTATCGCCCTCTGGGGTTCGTCCCCCGTGGACCGGGTCATCGCCAACTTCTTCATTGGCATCATGAAACCCCCATGCCCCACGAGGTTCTTTACTTCAGAAACAGAAGCCCTGCTTTGGCTGAAAGAGCAATAGCGCCACATATATTTGGAGCATGCTCTCCGCGCTCCGGAAATATCTGCTGATTCCCCGCCTGATCAGGCTTTCCTCGGCCGCGCCCAAGGACCCGCTTACGGCGTGGGATCGCTATTGGGGCAGCGTCCGGACCACCGGGGCCGCCGGGGATGTGTTGTGGGATTCGGGCAGCTCTCATGAACTTGAGGGTTACCTGCCCAAATTCGCCCGGATGGATCAGTCCCTTCCCGTGGTGGACGTGGGGTGTGGCAACGGCAGCTTCACCCGTCTGCTGGCCGATCATTTCCCGCACGCGCTAGGGCTCGATTACTCCGCGAACGCCGTAGATCGCGCCCGGCAAGAGTCAGCGGACGTCACGACGGCGTCATTCGCCGTGTGCGATATGACGGCACCTGACGCCGCGCGGACTGTCGTGACGGCCCTTGAAGCTGCGGGCTGGGCAGGCGATGCCAACGTGTTCATCCGGGGCGTACTGCACGTCCTCGATTCCAAAGGAAGGGCAGCTCTGGCCGCAAACCTGCTGCCCGTCGTCGGGACCCGCGGCAGCGTTTTCCTGGCCGAAACCAACTTTCCGGGCACCCCCGTGGATTACGTCAGCCACCTCGGAGCCACCCGCGACTCCATTCCTGCCCCGTTGGAGTGGGCCATCAAGGGCTTGCCGATGCCGGGCCGCTTCGGCGCCGCCCAGCGCGCCAAGGCGTTCCCGACGGCGGAGTGGAACCTTTTGGAGGAGGGTGCGACGAGTATCGAGACCCGGCCGCTGAGCAACCCGTCCGACCCGGATCTCATTCCGGGATACTTCGCCTTGCTCCGCGCCCGCTAACTCTAAGGTCAGCGCCAGCCAGGACTAAGGTCCGCGCCGCCAGCACCAGGTTCCGCGCCCGTGAACACCAGGAGTGGCACTGTGGTCACCGGGACCGTTGAACTGGGATAAGGTCCGAGTGCCGGTGAACGATCCGCCAGGCGCCGTCCTCGCGGCGGTAGACGTGCGTTGTTCGCATCGTGTAGTCGGCCGGGACCCCATCAACAACGGCGTGGCTGTGCTCCAACCCAACGATGTATGCGAGGCTTCCGCTGGCAGCGGCCGCGACAACCTCGAACTCGAACCCGGTGGCGCCTTCGAACCGTCGGGCTTCCTGGCGAAACTTGGGCTCCAGATCGTTCCAACCCACTCCGGAGATGTGCGCACCGAACAGGGTGGTGGGGTCAGTGTGCGACCACAAAGCGATGCGGGATGTTACGTCGCCCTTGTGCAGGGCCACAGTCATGTCCCGCTGCTTCGGCAGGATCTCTGCGAGGAAGGCCTCGGTCTCCTTAACCATGACCGGCCGCTCGCCCGTCATTGGATCAGCCCGACCAAGGGGCAACGGAACGCTGGCCTCTGCCGTTGGAAAATCCGCGTGACGATGCACTATCCGCCAGGCGCCGTCTTCACGACGGTAGACGTGGGTCACCCGCAAACTGTATTTCCGGGGAGTGCCCTCAACGGTGGTGATGCTGTGCTCGTAGCCGACCGTGTAGGCGAGGTCCTCGCTTACTCCGGCCGCGATGATCTCAAGATCGAACGAATCCGAGTGCGAAAACCACGAGGCGACGTTGTGGAACATGGGCTCAAGCTCTGCCCGGCCGCTGCCGCTGAGGCTCGCACCGAAGAGCGTCAGCGGGTCCTTCTTGGACCACAGCGCGAGGCGCGGGCCGGCGTCGCCGTCGTGGATTGCACTGTCCGCGGCCTGTTGTTGGGGAACTATTTCAGTGAGGAAAGCATCGGTCTCAGTAGACATGACCAACTCCATTACAGTGAGACTGTTTTGAATACTGTTATACTGTACCCAATGGGCGCAAAAATCAAGAGGTCGTACGATTCCACCCGCCGCCAACAGCAGGCTGCGGAAACACGGCGAAGCATCATCGCGGCGGCGAACGAGCTGTTTATCTCGCAGGGATACGGGCAAACCACGGTCAAGCAGGTCGCTGAACGGGCCGGCGTCGCCGTCGAAACTGTCTACGCGACGTTCCGCACGAAAGCCGCGCTGCTCCGGCACGTTTGGTATGTCGATTTCCGCGGCGACGAGGCGGACGTGACCCTCTATGACAGGGCCGAAATGCAGGCCATCCTGACCGAACCGGACCTGCCAGCCAGGATCCGACGCCACGCCGCATTCGTGAGCGCGAGCAATCGGCGGATTGCCCCTCTCCTTGAGGCGCTCACAGGAGCAGCCGCGAGCGAGCCCGACGCCGTCGCCATGCTCAACGAATGGGCCGACCGTCGTTTGGATGTGGCGACGCGTTACGCACAGGCCGCCGGCGCCACCGGGCAGCTTGGCGTCACAGAGGAGGAATGTCGCGACGTGCTGTTCGCGACCATGGACGGCACACTCTGGACCCGGTTCGTGGGCCAGCGCGGATGGAGCGACGAACGGTTCTCGGACTGGCTCGCCGGGATGTGGATCAGCATGCTCGTCCGGCACTAACCGCTACTTGAGCCCGGCCAACTATGCCAGCTATCTGCACAACGTTGGAGGGCTCATGGGCTTACAAGGTGTCATGACACCTTGTAAGATGGGACGGAAGCCCCTTGGAAGAAGGTCAACAATGTCGGCAGGCACGCCCAGGCGTTCGGTCCGTGTTGAGGACGAGCTATGGAACCAGGCACACGCCAAAGCGGCCCGGGAAGGGACCACAGTCGCTGAACGTGTCCGTGCCGGACTGCGAGAGTACGTATATGGACCGGAGGTCAGACACACTATCGCCGACTCCCTGGTCTACCTCGTCCCTGATTCACTGGAAGACCTGAAAGGGCCAGCATCCGGTGATGTGGTACTGCCCATCCACTTGGACTGGGGCCCAGAGCGTCGCTATGACGTCGGCGATGACGCCAGCTGCAGGACGCTCTACCAGCTGACACTGCAGAACTCAGGATCCGCTGAAGAGATGGCCCGGATCATCAACCCCGACAGGCTGGTTGCTTTGTGGCCTTCCATGCGATTGCCCGCTCGGTGCCGGCAGCTATGGAATGACGCCTTTCCCCAGCTGCCCATACACCGCGAAAGCAAGGAACATCCTGGATGGACGACGCTCAACGCGTAGCAACGGAAATAGCCTTCTCTGTTCTTGCCACGGACGGGTTCATCCTCGCCGGTGCACAGGCACTTGTCGAACACGGCGTGATCGACAGAATGTCAGAGGACATTGACTGTTCGCCCAGCACCGCTGGCATACTCCCGAGACCTTCGCGGCCGCCGTGGACAAAATCACCTACGCACTTGTCGGTGCTGGATACTCAGTGGAGATCACCCGCCAATACGAGGAGTTCGCCAGCCTGACGGTGGCCAAGGACGATGCGACGGTCGTGATTGATCTCGGTTTGGACTGGTGGGAGAACAAACCCGCAATCGTGGACGTCGGACCCGTGCTGTCACTGAAAGATTCAGTCGCATCGAAACTGCTCGCCGTCTACTCCCGCGGCTACGCCCGTGACTACCTCGACGCCTACTCCATCCTCAGCAGCAAACGATTCACGCGGTCGGAAGTAAGCCGTTCCCAAGCCTGTGCGACGATGTTTCGTTGCACAGCGAGAACGTCAATCCAGCCCTTTCGGGCGTTTGTCGTTCCAAAGATGATTTCTTGTTCGGAGCGGCGCAGTGGGCGAGGGACTGCTTCCTTCCTCGGCGTCACTCGCTGGCTCGGGGATCGTCGACGGCTTCTGTCTCGTCCAGCCAGTCAAGCTGGTCATCGGGTGTGTATCCGGAAGCGGCTATGCGGAAGGAAACCCAGCCAAGGGAACGGAACGAGAAGCCTTTCAGCGAAACTCAAAGCGCCAGGAGCAAGCGATGCGGCAACGAGACCCGCGGCCAAGCGCAGCGCCTCATGTTCCCGTTCCACCGCTACTTGAGCCCCGCTCCTGGAAGCAATTCCGTGGCACCCAGCGAGTCGGCAACAAACGCGTAGTCCCAAGCCCTCTCGCGCCACTGCACGTACCGACCGGACGCTCCGCCGTGGCCGCCGTCCATCTCGATCTTCATGACGATCGGTTCGGAGCCCGTGGTTGCCGAACGCAGTGCCTGCACCCACTTGGCCGGTTCCACGTACAGAACCCGGGTGTCGTTGAAGGAAGTCACGGCTGCGATCTTGGGGTAGGGCACGCTCCGTACGTTCTCGTATGGAGTGTAGGACTTCATGTAGGCATAGGCCGCGGGATCGGTGATGGGGTTGCCCCACTCTTCCCATTCCAAGGCCGACAAGGGAAGCTCGGGATCCAGGATGCTGGTCAATGGATCCACAAACGGCACCTGAGCCACCACTGCCGCGTACTTTTCCGGAGCCATGTTGGCGATGGCACCCATGAGCAGGCCGCCGGCGGAACCACCCATGGCAGCAATCCGGGAGGGGTCCACCCAGCCGGAGCCAGCCAGCCAGTCGGTGGCCGCGATGAAGTCCGTGAAAGTGTTCTTCTTGCTGAACTTCTTCCCGTCGTCGTACCAGTGACGGCCCAGCTCACCACCGCCGCGGATGTGCGCAATGACCATGACGATCCCGCGGTCCAACAGTGACAAACGGGCAACGCCGAAGCCCGGGTCCATGCTCATCTCATAGGAGCCATAGCCGTACACCAAGCCAGCCGCCGTGCCGTCCTGCTGTACCGAACTGTGGCGCAGCACTGACAGCGGAATCCGGGTGCCGTCGTCGGCGGTTGCCCACTCACGGGTGGCCACGTAATCCTCGCCGGAGTAACCGCCCAGGACGGGACTTTCCTTGCGCAGCAGCAGCTGGCCTGATGACAGCTCAGGAGTGGGCAGAACGAAGTCATAGACGCGCGACGGTGTGAAGTAGGAGGTGTAGCCCATGCGGATCACGGGGGCCTCGTAGTCGGAGCTGGAAACGCCGGCCGTATAGAGCTCTTCGTCGAAGGCCGGCTCCACGGGCGCGGCCTGCTCCGGGGTGCCCAGGCCTGCGAGTGGCAGCACCTGAACACGCTCAATGGTGTCCTTCCGGATGGACAGCACGAGGTGCGTGGACGTGACGCCCGCGCCGTTGACGCGGACGTCGTCGGAATGCTCGACGACTGTCCGCCAGTGCTGCTCTGCCAGCGGCTTGGTGAGCTCGAACGGGTCAACCAGGCTCACCATCGAGTTGATGGCGTCCTTGTTGTGGGTCAGGAGCAGGGTCTCCTTGCCAGCCAGGAGGAAGGGCTCGGCCTCATAAAGAATGTGTTCCTCGCGGGGAATGACCGTGCTGAGCCCGGCGTCGTAATCATCAAAACGGAGCAGCCGGGTCTCGCTGAACTCGGAGCAGCCGATGCTCAGCACAAGGTGGCGGCGGTCAGAGGCGAGATCGAAGCCCAACCACATCGCGGCGTCGTCCTCCTGGTAAAGAACCTCATCTTCGGCAACCGGCGTGCCCAAGACGTGTGACTTGACCTGGTAGGGACGCCAGGAATCGTCCACCACGGTGTAGAAGATACGGGTGCCGTCGGGGGAGAACGCCACGCCATAGAAGATGTTCTCGATGACGTCCGGCAGGAGTTCGCCCGTCCGGAGGTCCTTGATCCGCAGTGTGAATCGTTCGTCGCCGGAGTTATCCACCGCGTATGCGTAAAGGTTGCCGTCGATGGTCACGGCAGCGCCACCGATGCTGAAGAAAGGCTGGCCCTCGGCTTCCACGTTTCCGTCCAAAAGCACCTGCTCGCCCGGGATCTCCACGCCCGGCTCAACGGATGGCGGAGTCCAGTCAGTTACGGGGTCACCAGTGTTCCGCGCCACCACGCGGCAATGGATGCTGTATTCCTTGCCCTCCACTGAACGGCTGTAATACCACCAGCCATCCTTGCGGCTGGGTACGGACAGATCAGTTTCCTGGGTGCGGCCCTTGATCTCCTGGAAGATTGCTTCCCGGAGCGGTGCCTGATGCGCGGTGACAGCCTCCTGATAGGCGTTCTCTGCCTTGAGGTGCTCCACTACCTCGGCAGATTCCTTGTCCCGGAGCCACTCGTAGTTGTCCACAAAGACGTCGCCGTGATGTTCGCGGCGGCTGGGGACACGTTTGGCAACAGGCGGCTGCGGCGCTGAACCGTAGGCAGGGACAGCGGCAGGCGCGGAGGAAGTGTGGCTCATACGGCAACTCTATAGACGGCCTCTGACAAGGAACCAGCGATTTCGCTCAGAGCGCCCAGATGCTTAGTCCACGCCCTGCGAAAGCGTGCTGGCCAACGTGACGCGGTTCCGGCCGGATGCCTTTGCCGCGTACAGAGCAAGGTCCGCTTCGCGCAGCAACTGCTCCGTCCCGGCGCGGTGCCCATCAGCGAATGCCGAGACACCCGCGCTGATGGTGAGTATGCCGTCGGGGTCCCCGGAGTGCTCGATCTGAAGCGCATGAACAGCTGCCCGAATCCGCTCCATGACCACTTCGGCGCCAGTGGCCGTCTGCTCCCGAAGGACCAGGAGGAACTCCTCGCCGCCGAACCTGTACACGCCGTCGGACTGACGGACCTCGCCAGCAAGGGTCGAAGCGATGGCCACCAGTGCGGCGTCTCCTGCCTGGTGGCCGTAAATATCGTTGTAGCTCTTGAAGTTGTCCACATCCACCATCGCCAGACAATAATCCCGCGAGTAGCGGTCACTTCTGCTGTGCAGTTGTCCCAGGTCTTCGGTCAGCTTGAGCCTGTTGTTCAGCTTGGTCAGGGGGTCGGTGCGGGCCTGTTTTGTCAGCGCCGTTCGATACTTTGCGAGGTCTGCGTGCAGCGAGGTGATGCGTTGCGCGGCAAGCAGACGAATGTGCAGGTTGAAGGGGTCCAGCGGTTTGGTGACGTAATCGTCTGCGCCGGCCTCCATGCCCGCGAGGACGTCCTTTCGCGAACCATGGGAGGTCACCAGGATCACGTACGTGTAGGTGTCCTGCTCGCGCTCGCGGATCGCCCGGCAAAGATCCAAGCCGTTCAGGCCCGGCATCATCAGGTCCGTCACCACGGCCGAGGGAGCATGGGCTTGGTAAAGATCCCAGGCCGAGTCGCCATCCACTGCCACGATGCAGTCATGACCGGATTGCTCGACGGCGGCCTTGGTGATCATCCGGGAAATCTGGTCGTCGTCGGCGATTAATACTTTCATGGGGCTCCCAATAGTGTGCGCGCGAGTGCCCCATCCACCCGTGCGAGTTCCGAATTCAGTTGATCAAGTACGGGCGTTCCATCTGCTGCAACATCCGGGCCCGCCTCACGGCCCAGCCGTTCCAAGTCCTTGGCCAAGGTGGCGGCGCCTGTAGCGCCGATGTTGGCCGCGGCCCCCGCGAGTTTGTGGGCTGCGGCCTCCACCGCGTTGGCCTGCCCGCTCTCCAAGGCCGAACGCAGCGTCTCCTGGGAACGCTGGGCTTCCTCGCGGAAGGCCCTGATGGCTTCGGGCAGCAGGCCCATACCGTCCGCCGGCCCAAGTTCACGCAGAATCTGCAGCCTGTCCTCGTCCAGGACGGTACTGCCGGCGTCGTCGGGCTCGGCAGCGTGGCCGGACTCGGAAGCGTCCAAAACAACAGCGGTCGACGGCGGTGCTTCCGCCACCTGCAGCTGGGGCTCCAACCGTTCCTGCGGCACCCACCGGGCCAAGATGTCGCGGAGCTTGTCCAGATCCACAGGTTTACTGATGTAATCGTCCATGCCGGCGGCAAAACAGCGCTCGCGGTCCTCGTTCAGGGCCCCGGCCGTCATGGCAATGATGGGGATCCTCACGGTTTTGGCATCCCGGGAACGAATCGTCTTTGTCGCCTCAAAACCATCCATCACCGGCATGTGGCAGTCCATAAGAACGGCAGCGTAGTTTCCGGTGAGTGTCGCAGCAACGGCTTGCGCGCCGTCGTCGACGATGTCTACTTCGTAGCCGAGCCTGTTCGCCATCCCGCGGGCCACCAGCTGATTGACCTCATTGTCTTCAGCCACCAGGAGTTTGCCGAGGCGGAGTTCCGGGTCCCGGGGCGGCAGCTCGGGCTGCGTTCCAAGGGGCGCTGGCTTGCCCATTGTTTTCGTGGCCAGGAGCCGCAGGAGCCGGTTGTAGAACTCGGAGCTCCGTACGGGCTTGGTGAGGTACTCGCGGATTCCCGCGGACGTGAGATCGGCCTTGTCCACTTGCATGGTGGAGGTCAGGAGAATGATCCCCGGGCCGCCCGAGCCGTTGCTTTCTTCCTTGATTTGGCGGGCCAGTTCCAGGCCGTCGACGTCGGGCATGCACATGTCCACGACGGCGATGTCGTAAGGGTGGTGGTCGGAAACAGCCAGCCGGTATTCGTCCATGGCGGTGCGCGCATCTGCGACTGCCACCGGCTGCATTCCCCAGCTTGCGAGCTGTGTCTCCAGTACCAAGCGGTTGGTGGCGTTGTCGTCCACCACCAGGACCTTTTGGCCCGCGAGCGAGGCGGGCAGGAGCCCGGTGTCCGTGGCGGGTGGGCCGACAGGCAGTTCCAGGACAAACCAGAATTTGCTGCCTACTCCCATTTCGCTGTCGAGTCCGATTTCGCCGCCCATGACTTCGGTCAGTCGCCGCGAGATGGCCAAGCCGAGGCCCGTGCCGCCGTAACGGCGGGTGGTGGAGGCATCTGCCTGGGCGAAGGATTCGAACAACCGGTGGTGGTCTTCGGCGCTGATGCCGATTCCCGTGTCGCGGACTTCAAACCGCAGGGAGGCTTTGTTTGAATCCTGGTTGACCACGGAGACCTGGATCTCCACCTCGCCGGATGGGGTGAACTTGACTGCGTTGGATGACAGATTCAGCAGGATCTGGCGGATCCGCCCGGAGTCGCCCATGAGCCGTTCCGGCACGTTGGGGTGGCAGTAGGAGATCAGCTCAAGATCCTTGCTTTGGGCTTGTTCGGCAACCAGCCCGGCAACCTCCTCCACCAACGCCCGCGGATCGAAGGCCGTGATGTCCAGATCCACCTTCCCGGCTTCCAGCTTGGAGAAGTCCAGGATGTCATTGATCAGCGTCAGCAGAACCTCGCCGGCGCCTTTAACTCCCTGGGCGTACTGCCGTTGGACCTCGTTCAGGCGCGTGTCCAACATGAGCGACGTCAGGCCGATCACGGCGTTCAGGGGAGTCCTGATCTCGTGGCTCATGGTGGCCAGGAACTCGGACTTGAGCCTGCTCGATTCCAAGGCCGCTTCCCGGGCAGCCAGGAGCTCGGCTTCAGCAGCTTTCCGTTCCGTGATGTCCCGGGAAATAGTGGCCACGCCCCAGATACCGGACTCGTTGCGTACAGGGGAGAGCGTCACGGAAACGGGAATGATGGCGCCGTCACCTCGCTTGCGGAGCGTCTCAAAGTTCTGAACTGCACCGCTTTCGGCAGTTGTCCGCAGGGCCTCGTGTTCTGCTTCCCGCAATTCCCCGGGGATAAAGAAGTCGCTGTTCTTGCCTATGGCCTGCTCTGCCGTGTAGCCGAAAATCCGCTCAGCCCCCGGGTTCCAACTGAGGATCTCGCCCTCAGGCGTCTTGCCAATGATGGCGTCACCGGAGGAGTTCACGATCGCTCCCAAGCCCTCAAGCTCGGCTGTACGGGCAGCCACCTTGGACTCCAGGTCCCGCGTAAGGCTCACATTCTCGACGACGATCAGTACCTGCCGCACGATGACAAACACCAGGACCAAAATGCCCGTGATCAGCAGGATCGGGTCTCCCAGGTTGACGGCCCGGCTGCGGTTGAAAAGGACGGCGGAGAAAACGGGAATATAGGGGAGGAGTTCCAAGGCCGCAGCGTATGTGCGTCCGTCTTTTTTGCTGCTGCTGGCCTCTGGAGCCAGGGGGCTGAACCCGACGAGCAGGAAAGCTGCTACCCAGCCAAGTGCCAAGGGGGATCCGGTCACACCTGTGACGCCTTCGGCGGTAAGCCGGACGTAGGTCAGGTCAGTCAACGCGAGCACCAGGAAGCCCAAGCCCAGGCACAGCCACGGAAGGCGCCGCCCACGGGCGGCACGCATGGTCAGCACGATCACCAGCGAGACCATTACCACGTCCGCGAAAGGGTAGGCCAGCGTGGTGAGGAAAGCCAGGGCGTCCTCATTGCCTGTCTGAATCAGTGGCCCCAGGACTGCACCCCAAGCCATGAAGAGAACCGCGCTGGCCACCGTTCCGACATCCAGGACAGTGCGCACAACCGACATGCGGACACTGTCGCCCTTGGAAAGCAGGACAAGCCCGACGGCGACCGGCAGCGCATAGCCGACGAATCCGATGTCCGAGGCCGAGGGGAAGGGGTAGGCGTGGTCCAGCACTATGCCGTTGAAGGTCCAGAGTGCTTGCCCGCAGGACCAGAGAGCCAAACCGGCAACCACGAACCAACGGGCTTTTGTATTGCCGTGTCCCTGTAGAGCCGCGCGTGTGTGTGTCATCAGCGCAGTCAGGGCGGCGATAAGGATCGCAAAGTCGCCTGCCAGCTGAGCTGTGGGTGTGCCGATACCGCTTCCGAACCCCACGGCCAAAAGGACGGTGCACAATCCGACTGCAACCAGGTAAAGCGGCATGCCCTGGCGCGCCCACGAGCGCACCGGAAGAACCTCGTGCTTCACTCCTGCCACTGAACCCCTGCCTTCGAAAGTGGCCCCACCAAAAGCGAACAACGCATCTTGCCTTTGCGCTGAGGAGAGCATACGCCGAAAGTGTGCTAAAGTGACCGGCAACACACAAAGGTGACGTCCCGTGAGACTCTATCGTCCTGTGAGACCCCATCTAAGTCGCAGCAGTGCGCGTTTTGAGAGCTCATAACGCGCTCTGCTGCGACTCACATGGGTCAGCGCTGAGGGATGAGGGTCTTCGAGAACAGCACAGCCCCATTGGCGTTGCGGAGGCTTACGGTGAAGGTGCTGTCGGCGGCAAGATCCACGTGCCCGAAATATTGGTTCTCGCCATCGCGCGGAGATTCGCCCGGGAAGCGACCAGCCTTGGCGAACACCACTTCCGGCCCAAACGTTCCATCCATGTCGTTGGGTCCGAACGAGCCAGCGTTGATGGGGCCAGCCACGAACTCCCAGAAGGGATCGAAATCGGTGAAAGACGCTCGTTCGGGGGAGTAGTGATGGGCTGCGCAGTAGTGCACGTCCGCCGTCAGCCACACAGTGTTCTTGACGCCGTCCCGCTTGAAAGCGCTCAGCACGCCGGCGATTTCCAGTTCGCGTCCCAGCGGAGCACCGTTATCCCGGTTGGAGAGGCTCTCTTGGTTCACCGGACCATCGGGCACGATGATGCCCAGTGGCAGGTCAGCTGCGATCACCTTCCACGTTGCCTTTGACTGGCGTACTTCCTTGATCAGCCAATCCACCTGCTCCTGGCCGAGGATGTTGGTGTCGTACGGTTCTTTGCCATCGGTGTTGGGGGACTTGTAGGTCCTCATGTCCAGGCAGAAGATGTCCAGCTGCGGGCCGCGCGAAATCTTCCGGTAGATGCGCGCAGGTTGGTACTGGCCGGCGTCGAACGTTCCCGGGCGCCATAACGCCGCGGAGTCTGAGATCGGCATGTTCTCCTGCCAGGCCTGCCGGCCGCGGGCGGCGAGGACGTTGACGTTGCGTTCGGTGTAGCGGGCGTCGTCCAGGATCTGGCCGGGATACCAGTTGTTGTGTGTCTCGTGGTCATCCCATTGGGCGATCACGGGGACCTCGGCGAACATGGCCCGCATGTTGGCATCCAGGGAGTTGTAACGGTGCCGGCCCCGGTATTCCTTAAGGGTTTCGGCAACCTTGGAGACTTCTTCGGTGACGATATTCCGCCATACGTGACCGTCCTTCTCGGTGACCGTGGTGGCGATGGGGCCGTCGGCGTAGATGGTGTCCCCCGAGTGGATGAAGAAGTCCGGGCGCGTTGCGTGCATTGCTTTGTAGCCGCGCATGCCGCCGATTTCCTCATTGATGCCCCAGCCCTGCCCGGCGGTGTCGCCGGTCCACACGAAGGACTGCGATGACGACGACGGCTTGCGGCCTTCGCGCTCGTCTTCAGGATCGCCGTTCCCGGCACTGTTGTTTACCGATGAGCCGGGCGCTGTGGTGAACGTCCCCGTGACTGCCTCGCCAAGTCCGTTCTCGTCCTCGAAGTTAAGTTCAAGGGCGAAGCGGGTTCCCGCAGGAAGTCCTTTGGCGTGGATCTTGGCGGTGAAGTCGCTGGCTTCAGTAGCGAGCGGTCCCTGGATGGTTCGGCTGAATCCATATCGTCCCCGCAGGATTTCGCCCGCGCTGTCCACTGCTTGCAGGCGGGCGGTGAGTCGCCCTGGGCCCGAGGCGCGTGACCAGAGGACTGCCGAATCCGCGGTGACATCGCCGGTGGCGATTCCTGTGGGGAGTGTGAGGCGTTTGCGGACCAGGGGGATGGCGGCGGGTGCAGGTGCAGCGGTACCGGTTGCGAGGCCAGCCAATGCCAAGCCGGTTAAAGATGTTTTGACGAGGGTGCGGCGCGAGAGATCAGTCATGGTTCCACTGTTTCGGGGCGTCGTGAACAGCGGGTGAGCCTGAGGTGAAGGATTCTGCTGGATCATCCCGACTGGCAGACAAGTCCACACAACTCCCGCCCCGGTACGGCGCGGACTGGCTGCTGATCAAGGTTCGAATGATCCAACACAATTTGAGCAGCAGACGAGCCAGGCATGCCGGCGGGCCTGATCGGGCAGGGGGGCGCCCGACCAGGCCCGGCGGGGCTCTGTGGTGGTGCTTGAGGTGGTGATGCTTGCTCTGGTGTTACAGGCCTCGTGTTACAAGGCCTGGTGCTACTTGATGGTTTCGGTGCGCTGGGTGCCGGTGAAGGCGAAGGCGATGGTGCTGGTGGCGCCTTGGAAGGTGTCGTTGGCCGTGGTGGGGAACGCG
>NZ_JBFTIL010000028.1:0-66965 GCF_056394745.1 Paenarthrobacter sp. 10N417 | reverse complement strand
TCACAGCTTGCCGCTGGGCCATCGTTAGCTCCATGAAAACGGGCATAGCCCCGAACCGCCGCCACACTTGCGAACCACGCCGTTACGCGGAGGTTTTCAAATGAGGCAACGTATCCGGCTACGCGGAGGTTTTCAATGAGTCAACGCGGAGGCTCCTGTTTGTCGGAGCCGCCCGGTAGACTCGCGTTCTATGACGCGCTGCCGCGTCTCGACTTTTGGGGGGTCTTGCCATGTTTGCTGCTGGGGATGGTTCACGCGCGCTTGGGGGCTTAAGCGTACGACGACGGCGCCTGGGGACGGCGCGCACGGTGGCAGCCGGATTGGGCCTGGCGCTGCTGCTGGGAACCCTGGGTTCGCCGACGTCACCGGCTATGGCTGACGCGGTGACGGATATCTTCTCGACAGGTGAGCAGCCGGCACGGATCGCTGTTAACCCGGTGACGAACACGGTGTTCGTGACGTCGATCGAAGGTGTGACCCGAATAGGGGGACCGTCCGGCTTGCCTGCCGTGGATGCAGGTGACAGGGCCTTCGATGTTGCCGTAAACACGGTGACCAACAAGATCTACATCAGCACAGCAGGCGGCTATGTTTCCGTGGTGGACGGGGCCACGTATGGTCCCGCCGTACGTGTGCCAATGACCGCTGAACCGTCCGTCCTGGCGGTGAATGAAATCAGCAACAAGATCTACGTGGGCATCAGCGGCGGCGTAACCATCATCGATGGCGCAACCAACGCCACCACTACCGTTCCGCTAACGGGTGGCGCCCAAAACATTCAGGTGAACCCTTCAACAGGCAAGGCATATGTCCTGTCTGGCGGGGCCATCAAGGTCCTTGATGCAAGCGCTCAAGTCATCGCCTCAATCAACGTCGGCGCCGGGGGCATCCTGGACCTCGCGATCAACAAAGCAACCAACAAGATCTACTACACAACGCTCGGCCGATACGGGGCGGGCGTCAGTGTCATCGACGGAGCAACAGACACTGTCACAGGAAAGTTCAGCAGCACAAGCAAGCTTGGACAGTTGGCGGTGAACAAAGCCACCAACAGGATCTATGTCGCTGTTGACAGCTCTTCCCTTGATGGGGCGGTCAAAGTCCTCGACGCCGCCACCCTTTCTGAAGTAGCCCAAGTACCCACCTCTTCGTACGTTAGGGACATTGCGGTCAACGAGGCAAGCAACAAGATTTACGTTCCCACCTCCGGCCGAGGCACCACGATCATTGACGGACAGGACAACAGCAGTTCCGCTGTATATACGGGGCAGGAGCCGTTTGCCGCTGCGGTGAACGCCGCTACAAACAAGGCCTACGTGGTCAACATAGAAAGCGATTCCGTAGCCGTAATCGATGGGTCCGTATCGGTACCCGCCAAGAACGACTTCAACGGCGACGGTCGCGCAGATGTTCTGGCTCGGGACGGCGCTGGCGTTCTGTGGTTGTATCCGGGCAACGGCTCGGGTGGCTGGCTGCCTCGTACGCAGGTGGGCCAAGGCTGGAACGTCATGACGGCGATGGTTGCTCCCGGAGACTTCAATGGGGACGGCAAGGCCGATGTTATGGCCCGTGATGGCGGCGGCGTGCTGTGGCTCTACCCGGGCAACGGCTCGGGTGGATGGCAGCCGCGTGTGCAAATCGGCAGCGGCTGGGAAGGTATGAGCGCCATCGAGGGAATCGACTTCCGCGGCGATGGGTTCCCGGACGTGGTGGCCCGCGACCGTGGTGGCGCATTGTGGGTCTATCACGGCGATGGCAACGGCGGCTGGCTGCCCCGTACCTGGGTGGGCTCCGGCTGGTCCGACATGTCCGAGATCACGGGCGTAGGCGACTTCAACGGTGACGGCCTGTCCGATATTGCTGCCCGCGACGGCGCCGGTGCGCTCTGGCTCTACCCGCCCAACGGATACGGCAGCTGGCTCCCGCGACAGACCATCGGGCAAGGCTGGAATGTCATGAACTCCCTGGTTGGACCCGGTGACTTCGACGGCGACGGGCGGGCGGATATCCTCGCCCGCAACGCCGCTGGCGAGCTGTGGCTTTACTCCGGCAACGGGGGAACGGCGTGGCCTTCGGCTTCCCGTGTTGGCACTGGGTGGAATGGGATGACGGCGATTCTGTGAGTGGGCGTCGTGCGGTAGCGCTGGGCAATGACCATAGACCGTTTGGGGCAGCGAGACTTGCCTACACTGACGTCATGACCAATTCAGGTAGTGCAGGCTTTTGGGGATATGCGCACATCGACGACGAGGCTGACAGCGGGCGTGTCACTCGGCTGGCGAAGAAGATCCAGTTGGAGTACCAAGTACTAACGACTCAGAAAATAGAGATCTTCGTGGACCGTGACAGCCTTGCATGGGGGGATAACTGGCGGGAACGCATAGACGGTTCGCTTCAAGCAACGACGTTCTATATACCGATCATTACGCCGAGCTTCATAGCGAGCAAAGAGTGCCGTCGGGAGTTTCTTTCGTTCGTCAACGCGGCCAAGGCTCTCGGTGTCGAGGAATACATCCTCGCAATCCGCTATATACCGGTGGAGGATTTGAACGACGATAGCTCGGACGAGATCAAGGCGCTCGTCGCTGCTACGCAGTACGAGGACTTTGGCGATCTGCGTTTTGAGGATGAGACAGGCCCCCTTTACCGCAAAGCCGTAAACAGACTGGCTACGCGCCTGAAGGAACTGTCGGAGCTCGTCGAGTCAAGACCAGCTGCTGCGAACGTACACGCTGACCGTATGGGGATCGGTAGCGCGGTAGTGGCGGTGCTGACCCGCGAGGACGGCAATGCTCCTGGCCTGCTTGACGTCATTGGGGACTTCGAATCGGCCTCTACGAAATGGCTGGAGACCATAAACAAGATCGGCCCCTTGATCGATGAGTTCAACGGCGCAATTCGTGAAGGTACGGAGGAACTCAACAGTGTTGCCGATAAGCCGTTTGCTCAGCGATTGAACGCCCTGCGCAGGATGGCGCAGCACATCGAGCCTCCTTCCAAGAAGATAGAAGAAGCCGGGGCCGAGTACGTCGTGAAGCTTCTGGCAATCGATCCAATGGTCAGGGCGATGATTGAACTTGCCAAAGCCACGGAATCAGATACCCCCCAAGCTTCTGCCGCCAAAGATCAGTTTGTCGCCATCCAGAGGATGGCCGCGACATCTAAGGCTACGTCGGCTACTTTGACTGAAGTAGGCGCCATGGCACGGAAGTACTCAAACTTCAGCCGCGACTTGCGACCAGCCTTTAAGGCCTTCGACGCTGGTACGCGCAGCATCGTAGATGGGCAAAGCATCATCGACGAGTGGGCGCGACTTGTGCAAGACGCAGGACTTGCTGAGCAGCTTGACGAAGGATAAGCCGCGCCAGTCAGTCACTTTCCAAAACGTATCATCTGAGGTTGGTCATGATGAATGTTAGGTGCATTCGAGCACCCCTCGTTCTCAGTCGGTAAACGTGTGTAATGGGAATCGCGAAGAACCTCATTATGCGTTGCGTTGCAACAGAGTTCGACCTAGCTTCAGCGCTGCCCCAGCCGTTAGAAGTGGCTGGGGTGCGCTTGCCATGACAGCAATTCTCTGGTCCCGCCTCAAGGATCGCGCAGTTTCTTGTCAGCTTTGGCGCAAGAACCCGCAGGATTGGATCAATTCCGGCTTTGGACGTGGGATCAAGTGAGATGATTCATGCATCATGCACCGTGCACAATTGGGGGTCTCCAACAATGAAGTACAAAAGGTCTTTGTCGGCGCTTGCTCTGATGGCCACGCTCGGTCTGAGCCTGTCTGCCTGTGGGGGTGCGCCAGCTGTCTCGGCAACGTCGCCTTCGGCCGTCCCCGCTGTTTCGTCGTCTTCAGCTTCTCCGGTCGCCACTCCGACGGCTGTCCGGGTCGAAAAGCCAACGCCGACCCCGACAACTACTCCGAAGTTCACGACTGCTGAGATTGGGGATGTGGCAGTAAACGGGGGAATCCAAATACGGGTCACATCGGTGGTGGCCTCTCCAACGGTAGCGCTCAATACCTCCAACTACCGTTCGGGTAGCGGATATGAAACGTATGGAGAGGTACCAGCCCAGTCCGGAGGGAAGTACATAATCGTCACTTCTGTGGTCACGAACAACTCCAAGGCTCCTATAGACCTGACCTGTGGCTTTCCTATTGACATAAAAGCGTTCAACGTGGCTGCCCAGATTTACAGTCCTATCGAAGATAATCGGAAAATTAAGGGGAACCCCGAATGCAATGCTGAACTGCAGCCGGGCTTTGAGTCGCCGATGATTTGGGCCTTCATGGTGCCCGACAAGACCACCATAATAGCTGCCATGTTCGCTGAAGTTGATTTTTCGTCGTCAAGTAAAAAGGTTGACCCTACGATCATTTCTTTCGGAGCCGGATTATAAGTGGCACCGGGACTCCAACCATTTTGGAAAAGGGCCTCGCAATGTCGGCCCTTTACTGGCGAATGTCATAATGGCGAAATGCGCGTCGAACACAAGGGGGCACACTGAATGACTGCAGGCGTTGACACGACCTTCGACTTCCACTCCGATACTCCGGAGGGCGAGGACCCTGATGAATCCAGCCCGACTCTGCTCGAGTACCACCAACTGTTGTGGAACAAGGAGTTGCCCGCCGGCGGACGGTTCGATCTGAGACCCGAGCCTGGCGCTTATCTCGTGCACCGGTCCGCCCGGGGTGTCTTCTTCCTCGCCAGTGAGGCCTTCACGACACGGCTGGGCGGCAAGGCGGCGGGGGTCATACGCGAGATCCCGGCCGAGAACCTGCCTGAGTACATCGGCTACACGGTCGGAAGCACACTCGTGTTCCCAGGCAACAAGATCGGCAGAAAGATGACCATCAATGGTGCACGCGGGTTCCACCCCAGGATCACTGATCGCCCCGACTTGACCTTGGAGTGTATCCGCCGGCACTATCTTGGTGAGCTGCCGAACCCCCTTGCGGAGCCCCTGGCAAGGTACGCGGATTTCTTCGCCCTGTTCGAGAACTTCCGCGGGTACGTAGACTTCTTCCTCCTGCAGGATCTCCTAAAGGATGACGGCAGGTCCATAGACTACTTCCACCCGATCGGCGACTTCAGCGCAAAGGACGCCGTTCCGAGGGATGAAGAGGAATACCTCAAATATTTAAGACTCAGCAACGCTTTCATAGGGGCACGCAATCGCAGGATTGACGCACAACCTTGAAGGGCGGATCAACCGCAATTACACGAGGTCGCTCCGAGACGCCTCAAGGGATCTCTGCGAAGTCTTGAAGTTATATGAGGAATTGCTTGGACCTAGCTGCTGCCAAAAGCGTAGCTGGGACGGCTGCACTGTGCAGGTGCAATGTCCGGGCTACCCGGCATGTGAACGGTTCAATCAACTAGAGCCCGTCTGCCTCCCCACCACCCCGCGCCCGCTTCAGATCCTTCCGCAACCCGCGGTTGTCTTCCTTGAGCCCACGGTTGTGTTCCTTCAGTCCACGATTGTCCTCGGTCAGCTCCCGGTTGTCTTCCGTGAGCCCTCGGTTTGCGGCTTCCAACTCGAGCACCAGTTTCACGCCGGCAAGGTTCAGGCCCTCGTCCAGGAGCGTGCCAATCCTGCGCAGCGTCGCGAGGTCCGTTTCGCTGTAGCGGCGCGTGCCGCCGTCGGTCCTTTTTGGGGTGAGCAGTCCTTTGCGCTCGTACTGCCGGATGTTTTGCTGCCCCGTGCCGACCAGTTCTGCCGCAACCGAGATCGCGTAGACCCCGCGGGCGTCCCGGTCGGCAGCGTCACGCGTGCCAGCGCCGTCCGACTCTGCGGGCGTACCGCCGTCGTGCTCCAGCCGCTCGGTGTCGCGATCGCCAGCCATGCAAACCTCTCAAAAAATCTTTGAAAAAACCTCTTGCACCACTCTCTCACCGGTGCTATAAAAAATCTATACCAGCCAACACAGATCTGGAAGGCTGGCACAACAACAAAACCGCATCAAGATCTGAAGGAGTGAGAACCAAATGCTGATGCGCACTGACCCGTTCCGCGAATTCGACAGGCTCGCCCAACAGGTTTTTGGCACAACAGCACGCCCTGCCGGCATGCCGATGGATGCTTGGCAGGAGGACGGGCAATTCATTGTTGCCTTGGATCTGCCGGGCGTCACGCCTGATTCGGTGGAACTGGACGTCGAAAGCAACGTCCTGACGGTCAAGGCAGAACGTAAGTCGCCTGCGGGCGAGAACACCGAGATGCTTGCCGCCGAGCGCCCGCAAGGCGTCTTCAGCCGGCAGCTCATTCTTGGTGACACCCTGGATACCGATGGCATCCAGGCCAGCTACGACGCAGGCGTGCTGACACTCCGCATCCCCGTCGCCGAGAAGGCCAAGCCGCGGCGCATCGAGATTTCTTCCGACGGCCAGCGGCAGGAGATCAACGCCTAATAACAGCTGCCCCGCTGGAGCTCCACCCGGGGGTGGCTAACCAGCGGGGCGTCAGGCCGGGAGCTTCAGACCGACCGCATCGGAATAGTTGGGCGCAGGCTTCGCGCCACGCCACAGCACTTGTTGTGCAGAAGAAACGCGGTCCCCGACGTTGTCTCCCGATTGATGGCCCCCGGCCCGTGCCGGGGGCCATCGCCAAATCCGCATCACCCATCCGGAACCAGCAGTGAGTACCAACCAACCCGACTACTACGCCATCTTGAACGTGGCTCCCAGCGCGACAGCCCGTGAAATCACCCACGCCTACCGCTCGCTGCTCCGGACGCACCACCCGGATACCCGCAAAAACCCCGACGACGGCGACACCTCCAAAGCGGGCGACCTCCAAAAACTGCACGCCATCATGCAGGCGTATGTGGTGCTCTCGGATCCGGCGAAGCGGAGTGCCTACGACCGCAGCCGGCGAACGGGGACCTCGTCTCGTAGTTCATCGGGCTCGAGTGGTTCCTCAGGTAAGCCGGTAAAGGTCCGTATCCACAAGACGACGGCCCCGTCCTCGGCTACTCAAACGGATCAACAGCCTCTCGTCTTCGGCCCGGTCCACTGGGAACCGCTGCCCAGGACAACCCCCGGATTCCCCTCGCCCAAAGTCCGAAGGAGATACCTATGAGTGCCTGGCGCTCGTACGACAGCCATCTGATGCCCGCCTTCTATGAGCGATTCGAGAGTCGCTGGGGAAAGGGCACGGCACCGTTCCTGGATCCGGAAGTTCACGAGCAACCCATGCCGCGCGCTCAATGGATCAATGTGGACACTGGCGCGGCCGTGGCTGTGGTTCCTATCTGGACGGACGATCCCGAACATCGCTCCTTTGGCGTTTTCTACCTCCCGCCGGCCGGCGACATTTGGATCCTCCGCCCAGGGCCGACCACTTTCATGGAACCTGGCAAGGGCGGGAGCAAAGAGCAGGTCTCGCTACGTAACGACGCCTTCAAGAAGGCAGTCCATCACGCGAAGGAATTCATCTACGGGCCGCAGCCTTAGGGTGTGTCTCCTAAAGCTGCCACCAGATGCTGACTGCTCTAAGAACAGCCCCGCCGCGGTAGGTGAGTGCGAGTTTGTCGTAGCCGTGCCAACGCGCGCCACTGCTTGAAGACGTTGAAGTTCCGTTCGACGACGTTCCGCGCTTTGTAGTCCTCTTTGTCGAAGGCTGGCAACCTGCCCCCGATGGAACCGCGTCGCTTTCGATGGCCGATCTGATCGGATGGTTGCGGGATAACAGCCACAATGCCGCGGTCACGGAGGTGGGTCCGAATCGCCCTCGAGGAGTATGCCTGTCCCCGCGGACACGGTCCGGGCGGGTGCGTGGCCTGCCCGGGCCGCCTGTAGCCCTCGGCTTCGTAGAAACCGGAAGAATCGGCCGAACAGACGCCGTAGATGACCTTAATCTCATCTGTCAGAGCCAGTTCCCGAAGTTGGGACAGCAGCGCCGCCCCGAGCCCTTCACCGCGGCGTGCGGCCACAACAGCGATGCTGTAAAGCATGACGAATTCCTGGAGTATGACTGCCCGTGATTTGGGCGTGAAGCTCCGAGCCATCGCCTGAACCTCTTTTACTGGGGGCGCTGCGTGGAGTGCGGCAACAATGTCGCCGTCATCTTGGTGGGCATTCCCGCCGCAACGAGCGGGGCCGAAAAGTCTTAGACTCCTCGGCCCCACTGTTAGCAGTCGTCCTGTGGCATCATTCTCTCCCCAGGGGCGTGCACGATCATTGCAAGTCGTTCTCGGTGAAAGAGTCTGACCAACGTGTCTGGCGCTCGAGGCTGGGCCGTTCATGACCTGTTGCGCCGTTCCAGGTTCCGGGAACAGAGCTGATAGCCTCACCCTGTGGGGACGCTGGATGGGCTGCCACGGCGGCAGAACCGGCTGCGGCGGCAGAACCGGCTGCGGCGGCAGCCACCACAGCGTAGTCCCGAGCAGCGGCTCCGGCCTGGCGGGCTTTAGTGGCGGCAACGCCCCGTCGCTCCCAAAGCCGTGACGAGACAGCCTTTACCTTTTTTCGGAATATGAGGCCAAGAGCGGCGGCCACCAAAATCAAAAATGCCAGAATTCCAAGAAGAATCAAGCCCCCCAGAGTAGGTCCTTTGGCAGCGACATCCACATACTCCCCGGATTTCGCATCGCTTGAGGCAACGGTCAATCTTCCACCGTCAATGCTCGCGGTTTCCAGATTCCGGCCCTCAACGAACCCGTGGAGAACAGGAAGATTGACCACATTGGAATAGCTGCCCCTCACCCCACCGTCCAGTTGTTTGCCGCTCAACGGCAAACTCATCGTCACTCGATACTCCGGCCAAATATTGAGGCCTTCCGGACGCTCGACGGTAAAGGTTGCCCCGGGGACGTATCCGGCGAGTTTACGCTGGAAGTCTTCGGGATCGGAGCCTTCCAGGACTACCGTGTAGCTAGTCGTGTCTCCCTGCTCGTTGGTTGCGAAGGAGCCGACGTCTTTTGCGGGCGCCAACCGCTTTTCGAAGGCATCGCCTACGCGCTTAACATCGCCTGATTTCGCCGTGTAAGTGATGGTCTGTTGGACGCCCCCGTCAAGCCGCAGATCGGTGACAATTTGTGCGCTCTCCACCGGAATGGGCCGTTCGAAGACCATATTGAATGTATTTCCTGTGGACCCTGTCTGCCCGGTTCCGGCCTGTGACACGTTGGTGGAGCCCTTTGTGAAGCGCCACCCATCCGGTGCCTGAAATTGTTGGGAGATCGGGTGGGAGTTCGGTGAGCATACGGCCGAGCAATCCAAGGTTCCGGACATTGTGGTCCGCAGCGTCAAAGGGTCGTCCGGCGAGATGACCTCGTCGATCTTTATATTGTTGGCCTTGGCTCCAAGTGTCTGCTGCAGTTTGGCGTTCAGCGCTTCCAAGCCGTCAGCCGCGAAGCTGATCGTGGCCCCGTTGGAACGATCCTTACCCATGACGCCAGCTGTCAGAGTTGCACCTTCAGGTTTGGCCTTGGCGAAGAACTCATCCAGTTTTGCTTGTTGCACCGAACCGATGGGGTCATCTGATGCGTAGGACACAGAGGCTTGGAATCCACCGCTGGGTGTCATTGAGGTGGCTATTCCCACCTGATCAAATCCGTTGTCGACAACATCTGTTGCGGTGATCGCCTGAGAGGACTTATAGACCTTGCCCTTGTAGTGGACTTCGGACTCGCCGACTTCGAAAACGTTCGTCTTGTTCTCGTTCTTAACTACACCATCGGCCACGAGCCCGTCCGCCATCCAACCAAGCAAATCTACGGAACTGAAGTTCTCTTTGACGTTCAAACCCTGAACAAGACCGGATTCGTTGACGGAAAGGTCGATTTGCGGCTTGATGGTGCTGGCACTTGCTTTGAGCAGTGCCGAGACCTTGCTCGTGTACTCCTCAGCCGAACCAAAGGACAACTGGAACACGAGCTGAACCTTGCCGCCAGTTTCCTTGAGGCCTTGATAACTCAGCGACTCTGGAACGTTTTTCCGGATCGATGCCTCTACAGCGGCTGTTCCGCCGTTTAGATATTTTCCAGAATCCGCGGCGTCGATGGTGGCAGTCATGGTCCTGTTGCCCTTCGAGCCGCCATCCAGCGTGAGCAGAGTCGTGACTTTGGCCCCGCACGAGCTCAACGCCAGGGCAAGGACAACCAGGAAGGCCATGAACATCCCTGCTCGTCGCGCCCTACGGTTCGACCGCGTAACTATCTTCTCTTGCATCGTCGTCATGAGCCCAGAAGGCTCTCGGCGAAAATGGCGAACAAGGTGGCATAGACCACCGCGACCAGGACAAGCCACAGGGCGCTAAACAGGACGTGAGGCACTAGTACCGACTTCTCGAACGTAGTGACACGGTTGACGCCAACGTAGATGAGTAATTCCGCGGCGAAATTCAGCAGGGCGAGCAACGCTGCGGCAACTACCGTCACGACAGAGCCGAAGACGGCTCCGGGAACAAACATCAGCACAAAGGCTGCCACGTACACGGCGAGGTGGCCCGAGTAGGCGACAGCAAGTATGTTCGCGCCGACCGAATAAGATTGAGGGCGACGGCGGACAGCGAAGAGCCATTTCAGAGTTGCCGCGCGGAGAATGAAGGCTGCTCCGGCGAAGAGCATTCCGACAAGGACGATTCCTATCCACTGCCCAGGGCTCAACGAAACATACGAAGAACGATGAGCCCCGAATGTGGAGAACAATCCAGCTACTGCGGTGTTCGCAGCTGACACGGTACGGGTCACGGTTGTTGCCGCTGACAGCCCGAAGACCAACGCTGCCATGAGGAAAGATACGAGCCAGAAACGCGGGATCCGTCCCGACAATTGGAATGCCTCCAGCGGATAACCCCGCAATATCATCCTGAATGCGGCCCACTGCCCCAAAATGGCCGTGAGGACTCCATCCTTAGGCGCTCCACTCACGGAGACGTTGACTGCGACGGTTTCATCCGTTCCCTTGGTTGCACCTTCCCCAATCGGATCGTCGGTGTTTGTTGTAGCGGGTTCATCTGCACGAATGTCGTTCATATCTCTCCCCAATGGGTTGTCGTTTTGGCGGCCGCTTCAAGCGCATCACCGCGGTTGGTGGCCTCCGAGGAGGTGCCAGGATCGGAGTCAATGGCAGCGGGGCCCGCAAGAACATCCTCTGACCAGCCGCCAAAGCATGACGACAGCCACAGGCCCTTCCCCGTAACCGGTGGATAAGAAGTGCGTCGGGCGTTCCTAATCGGCCCGTGAGCGAGTCGGTTAAGTATTCGAAAAAGTGTCGACCACACCCAAGGTGCACCTTAGAAACCGTTAGATTTTCGAGGCAGTGGAAGTCGACGCCTCCATCTACGGGGACTCCGAAGGAAAGGCACTCCGCAAGAGCAGTGTCCCGGGAATCGGAATCGTGTTGCGGTTTTCAGAAAATTTCTGCATATCGGATGAGGTGTGGCACCGGCCGGTTTTTGGTCGCCGTCATGAAATGGCGCGTAGGCGGTGTTATAGGAGGTGCCGGCTGATGCCGCGGGCGTTTCAATCCAGACCGGCACACGGCTGAAGGAGAACTATTGAGTCAGTCAATCAACCACCTGGCTGCGCAGCCTGGCTGGTACGCGGATCCGTCAGGAGCGATGAGGCTTCAATGGTGGGATGGCGCTGCACGGTCAGGTACTTCGCCGACTGGCCTGCCCAAGGCCCGAAAAGTAGGCCCCTCCTGCCGCCTGGGACGCGGCGACGGAACGTGGGACAGGATCCTGGCCGGGCTGCTGAAGGTGGCGGATGCCCGCAGTGAAGTGGACTGGTCGATTTCGGTGGACTTAACGGTGAAACGCGCCCACCAGCATGGCACCAACCTTCCCCGCACCACAGGGGGCCCCGTCGAATTACATGAATCTGTTTGCTGCGGGCGGGGATGCGCCGATGTTCACCCACCTCCTTCGACAAAGAGGACTACAAAGCTCGGAACGTCGTCGAACGGAACTTCAACGTCCACGGTCAGAATTCCCGCAGCACATCCGGAAGCTCATCCACATAGACGGTTTGGGGCGGCTCAAAGTAGATCACCAGAACCTTTTCGCCCACAGGAAAGACGCTCGTCTTATCGAACGGGTAGGCAAAAAATGCGCTGGTACCGCCGTGGAAGGGGAGCATGACTTCGCCGATGGTGCCCGGAGCAATCGTCCCGGTTACCCTTCCGATCTTGCCGGTGAGGCTCCGATTGACCTCTCTATGCATCTGAGGCCGCATCTGACGCCTTCGACGGCGGCGACTTCACAGCAGTGGGCCGGGTTGGCTGTGCAGGTGGTCGGCCAGCTCCGTTCCCCTTCAATGCGGAAGCCAGGGAGGGCAGGAAGCTGCCGACCTGGGACAGGATCCCGCCCACCATGCTGTTCAATCCGTCGCCGCCATTGAGGACTGTCAGCTGGCCGATCCGTGAGAAGGGCTCTGCCGCGGCCGAAACGATGGCGGGCATGTTTTCCGCGATCTGTTGGTTGATGACGGCTTCCTGGTTTGTCTCCAACGCTTCACCACGGGCCCTGATACCTTCGGCCTCAGCCAACGCCTTGGCCTTCACTGCAGATGCTGCCGCATTACCGCGGGCAGTCGTTGCAGCTGCCTCGGCCTCGCCTGTCACACGCGTTGCGCCGGCCATTGCCGCCGCAGCTCCGGCGTTGGCTTGGGCCTCGAGTTCGACGCGCCGGGCGTTTGCCTGAGCGTCGAGTTCGATCCGCTTCGCGAGGGCCTCGGCGGCACTGATGTCAGCAGCCTTCTTTGCTTCGGCCTCGGTGCGTTGGGCGTACGCCTTGGCATCCGCGGGCTTGCGGATGGTGGTCTGCAGCTTCTGCTCTTCGCGGTCGGCCTCAAGCTTGGCTACCTCGGTCTCCTGGACCACCACTTGCTGCCGCGCAGTTGCATCGGCCAGCGGTCCGGCCTGAGCAGCGTTGGCACGGGCCTGTTCAGCATTCGCCTGCGCGGCAGATTGCTTGATGGCGGACAGGCTTTGGGCATCAGCAATCAGTGCTGCAGCTTCCGCTTCCTTCTCAGCCGCTTCACGGTTGCGAGTCGCCTCGGCGATGCGGGCCTCCATCTTGACCTGTGCGATGTGCGGCTTGGCGAGGTTCTGGATGTAGCCCGTCGGGTCCTGCAGGTCCTTGATCTGCAGGGAATCCACTACGAGGCCAAGCTTCTCCATCTCCACGCCGCTAGCACTGCGGACCAGGGAGGCGAGCTTGTCGCGCTCGCGGATGATCTCCTCAACAGTCATGCTGCCGATGATCGAACGGAGATGCCCTTCAAAGACGTTGTAGACCTGGCTCTCCATCTTCGGCTGCTGTCCCAGAAACCTTCGCGCTGCGTTCGCGATGAATGGGGGAGCGTCGCCGATCTTGTAAATCACCACGCCGTCGACAATCACTTGGATGCCCTGCGATGTCACGCACGAAACCTTGAGTTCCGTTTCATTCAGCGTCAGCGCAAGGGTTCGCACGGTCTGCAGCCCGGGCACTACCAAGGCGCCCTTGCCCGTGACGATCTTGAAATCCATGCCGTCGGTATTTTCGAGCGTGCCGCGGGTCAGCCCCGAGATGATCAGGGCCTCGTTCGGTTCCGCCACTTTCCACATCGCCTTGGTTGCCAACCAAACGAAGCCGATGACAACGATCACGCCAAGAATGCCGGCGATCAAGGGGAAAAATGCCGAGAGGTCGTCCATTGACCTTGTCCCTTCAGACGATGTGAACCGGCCTCATCCGTTGACCCCCATAGGCCATGTGCCTGTTCGTGTACACAGTCTCGTTGGGCTGCAGCAGGGAAGTCCAGCACATTTGTGCGTCATTTGTGCCACGACGCCGAGCCAAGCCGCGGGAGCCGTCCCACCCAACCCAGCCACCCGCCGTCGAGCATTAACAAAAGAAGGCTGGTGCAACCTTTGGAGAGAATCCGTAGGTGGCTGCACCAGCTGCTAGTACGACTTTCTGTTATTAGTTGTGACACCTGTTCATTGGCCGCTCCTAGTTCCCGGCTTCTATTATTTCCGGGCCTTTTTATCGTCTGTGAAGTACTGGGCGAACATCCAACCGGCGGCGATCATCAGGATGCCCAGCACCATGTGGGACCAGTTGTCCACGGAGTTCAGGGAGAGGAAGTTTGCTGCCGAGTCGACTCCGACGCTCAGTCCGTAGATGCTCAGCAGGATGTACAGGGCGCCGAAGCCCATCAGGAAGTTCCGCGCACCGTGTGCCGTGCGGGACATGGCCCAACCTGTCGCGCCGATAGCCAGCTGTACGAGGTTGAGCAGCATGGACACCTGGAACACGCCAAAGAGCATCGCGTGCGAGTTCGGGCCGAAGAATTGCAGCTCCGAATACTGCATGGTGATGCCCGGAATGAATCCCAGGACGCCAACCAGCGCGAGGACGGCACCCACACCCATGCCTACGACCTGGATGTCTTGCCGTCCGAAGTGGACACCGCGTGCATGTGAAGCAGACGTACTCATGTGCTCCTCCAGTCACCCCTTTGCGAACATCTCCCATTTTACGGCCGGTTCACCCAAAAAGCGCTGGAATTGGCGGTATTACAGGGCGCCTGCCGAAGGAGCGCCGCCTACCGTGGCACGATAGGACACGATGAAACTGCGCGCTGATCAGACCGGAAACCGTGGCCTCCCGATGCCCCTTTGGCTACAGGGTGGTTTGGAAGCAGCGCAGGCAGCCTTCATTTCGGCCATCGTTGTTGTGCTTCCGCTGGTGGGGGTGTGGGCCACTGACGGATTCCAGAACAGAAACGTGGACTTCCTGGCGCGCCTGGCCGGCCAAGCCTGGCTGCTGATCCACGGTGTTCCGCTGACCTTGGCACAGGTCAACCTTGGCACGGCCGGCCAGCCTGGAACGGGACTTCTTTCGCTGATTCCCCTGGGCCTGACGCTCATTCCGTTCCTGCTTGCATGGCGGGCGGGGCGACGACTTGCACGCGCTTCCTATACGGACCAGCTGTGGCAGGCCTTCATGGGCGCCTGCGTTGTATATGCCGCGTTCGGGACAGCCACAGGATTCGTGTGTCGCACACCCGAAGTGGTCATTAACCTGTGGTTCGCCATGACCATCCCGTTGATCTCGTTCGCGCTCGGCTTGGTGGTCGGCGCCCGACGCGAGGCCGGCTCCTGGAGCAGGCTCATCGGTGTGGACGCGGTCGCCTGGATTGCCAAGACAAGCCAGCATTCACGGTGGGCAGGCTCCTACGTCGGCTCGGGTTTGAAGGCCGGATTCGTTGCGACCATGGCCGCTGTTTGTCTCGCTGCAGTGCTGTTGGCCGTGGACATCGTCTGGCACTGGACGGACATCATCGCTGTTTACGAAGGTCTCCAGGCCGGAGCGTTGGGCGGGGCCGTCCTCACGATCGCGCAGCTCGGTTTCCTTCCCAACCTCGTGGTCTTTGCTTTGGCATGGTCTTCCGGGGCTGGCTTCTCGCTCGGAGTCGGCTCGCACGCCGGGCCGCTGGGCACCGCCGTCGGGCCTTTGCCTGCCGTCCCGATTTTCGGTGGGCTTCCCTCCGGACAACTCGACGCAGGGCCCATGGCTCTCGCCCTCCCCGTGGTTGCGGGGATCATGGCCGGCTGGTGGTTCCTCCGCGAAGGCGAAAACCACTTCGATGAGTGGCTCTCCATCAAAATCAAGGCCCGCTGGTTCACAGCGGCGGCGTCCACGTTGTTCCTGGGCGCGTTCATTGGAGCTGTCGCCGGGGTCTTGAGCGGTGCACTCGCATGGGTCGCACGTGGTTCAGCCGGTATCGGCCGGCTCACGGAAATCGGACCTCACCCGCTGTGGACGGCAGTCTGGCTGGCCGCCGAAGTGGGCATCGGCGTCGTGATCGGTTACGCAGTGGGGCCGTGGCTGGAACGCCGCCAGAAGCTGCGCGAGGCGAACTTGGATGAAGTAGCGTTCGACGACGAACACGCCTGAGCTTGTCCGTTAGCGGACCGGACCCGGCATCGAGTCCTCAAGCTGCGTGAGGCACTGTGTCTTGGCCGATTCCGTCAGGGCCGAGCGAGCGCAATCCTGATACGTGGTGACTTGTTTGAAGAAGAGCACAGACGTCAGAATCAGCAGGCACATGACCGCCGAAACCACGAGTCCTGAGATGGTGCCAAGCAGCACCAACCGGGGATGCTTGTACTTCACCGACCGGACCAGGACGACAATCCCGAGCACCAAACCTGCAATTGTCAGGATGGCGCTCAACCACACGTAGTTCACGTTCAGGGAGAACACGAAAAACGATCCCAAAGCCGACAAAAGGAAAGCGCGGAACAGGATCTGTGTCACGCCGAAAGCGGACTTTTCCGCGGCGGTGCGGGGTTGCTGGCTCGGCCTGGGACGGACGTCGGGATTCATGTTTTCCAGCCTACGCGAGCCGCCCATAAGCTAGTGCAATGCGCATTGTTGTCCTCGTGTCCGGTACTGGTTCCAATCTTCAGGCTGTCATCGACGCCGTGAAGTCGGGTGAACTGGATGTCGAGATCGCCGCTGTGGGTGCGGACCGGCCTGATACCTACGGTGTGGAGCGCTCCGATGAGGCCGGCATTGAGACCTTCGTGGTGAACTTCAACTCGTTCGAGACCCGCGCCGAATGGGACGCCGCCCTGCGCGACAAGGTCCTTTCCTATAACCCGGATGTGGTGGTGTCTTCCGGTTTCATGCGGATCGTGAGCGCCGACTTCATCGACGCCTTCAATGGCAAGTACGTCAACACACACCCGGCGCTGCTGCCGTCCTTCCCTGGCGCCCACGGTGTCCGCGATGCCATGGCTTACGGTGTGAAGGTCACGGGCTGCACGGTTCACTGGGCCGACGCCGGTATGGACACGGGCCCCATCATCGCCCAGGAAGCCGTGTCCGTCCTGCCGGACGATTCCGAGGAAACCCTTCATGAGCGCATCAAGGTAGTGGAGCGCCGCCTGCTGGTCCAAACGCTGGCGAACCTCGCCGCTGAGCTCGCCGACAGCCGCAACAAGTAGCTGGCAGTAGTGGTTGTTGCCAGCGCTGAGAACAACCACTACTGCGACCTAGTTGGGCGGGGCGGGGGCGGTTACTCGAGGACGCGCTGCTTCGTCTCCGGGGCGAAGAACGCCATCCACAAAACGGACAGCAGGACCAGCCCGCCGGCCATCGCAAAGGACTGGGCCAACCCGAACTCCGGCCAGAAGAACGAGGCGAACACCAAGGGCCCGAAGCCTGCGCCGACCCGGGAGAACGTCGATGCCCAGCCGAAGCCAGAGCCACGGAGTTCCGTGGGATACAGCTCGGACACGTAGGCGTACAGGACCGGGATTGCCACCTGGACCACGAAGCCGAACACCAGCAGCCAGAACACAGCCGCCGAAGGCACGTCCACCACAAATGCGACTATCACCAATGTCAGCGCGGAAAGCGGGCCGGTGACGGCGAGGATCCACTTACGGCCCACACGCTCCACCACCAGCGCGGCGGCTATCACGCCCAAAAGCCCGACGGCGGCCATCCCGGCCGTGGTGACGAAGGCTTTGTACTCCTCGAACCCGGCGCCAATGAGGATCCTGGGCATCCATGTGAGAGACACGTAGTAGACCAACAGGATGCTGAAGAACAGGGCCCAGGCGGCAGTCGTGATTTTCCAGTTGAACGTCCAGATCCTGCGCAGCTGTTCCCACGCACTGCCGGGGGAGAGCCTGGGGGCGGCTTGGGGTTCGGGCAGGCTGTACGCCCGGGGTGAAGCGCCGGTGGCCTCCACCAAAGAATCAATCACGGCTGCTGCCTCAGTCCGCCGGCCGGCCCGAATCAGGAACAACGGAGACTCGGGAACACTGCGGCGCACCCAGAAAACGAGGAGCGCAGGCAACACCATGATCAGCATGGTGAGCCGCCAGTCGCCGAAGGCAGCAACGAGGCCAGCCGAGATGAAGCCACAAAGCGCCGCACCCACGGGCCACCAGCCATCCATCGCAGTGAGGACTCGGCCCCGCTGCTTGCGCGGCGTGAACTCACCCACCAGCGCGTAGTCCACCGGGATGCAGCCGCCCAGCCCGAACCCGGCCATGAAGCGGAAGATGCAGAACCACACGATGTCCGGGGCGAAGGCGCCGAGCACGGTGAAGATGCTGAAGATCAGGAGGGTTGCCGTGAACGCCTTCTTGCGGCCGATGGTGTCGGCGATGGTTCCCCACGCGAACGCGCCCACGGCCATGCCGATCAAGTTGGCGGTGCCGATCCACGCAGCGTCAGCGGGCTGAAGGGACCAATGCTTGGACAGCAGCGGAATGAGGATGCCATTGAGCGTCACATCCCAGGCGTCGAACATGAATCCCAGGCCACCGATCACGAAGATCCTGCCTTGAACCTTCCACCGCCACGGCAGTTCCTGCACAACTTGCTCGCCGCTGGGCACGGCTGTGTATGTATTCATCTGCCCTCCTGCATGCAACTTTATGCGCTCGGGCCAACACCGCCGTCTGGGTTACTTCTGGTTTTCGATCGCCCTCCGCAGGAAACCGCCGGCTTCTTCCAGAGCACTCTTGGCCTGAGCTGGTTCGATGCTCGTCAGCAGCATCAGGATGGCTGCTTTGACAGAGCCGTTGACCGAGTCCAGTGCCGCCACGGCTTCATGCGCGTCCACGCCGGTCGCGTGCTGGACTGTCCTTTGCGAGCGGGCGAGGAGTTTCTCGTTGGTCGCACGCAGGTCAACCATCAGGTTCCCGTACGTCTTGCCGAGCTTCACCATCACCAGCGTGCTGATCATGTTCAGGACAAGTTTCTGCGCCGTCCCCGAGTTCAGTCGCGTGGAGCCTGCAATGAACTCCGGCCCCACAACCACCTCAATCGCCACGTCCGCCAGATGGCTGACGGCCGAGCCCTTATTACACGCCAGCGATGCCGTGAACGCACCCTTCTTCCGGGCCTCTTCCAGCGCGCCGATCACGTAAGGCGTTCGGCCGGACGCAGTAATACCCACGACGGCGTCCGCTTCCGTCACGTTAATATCGTGCAGGTCGCGCGCGCCTGCAGTCGCGTTATCCTCGGCATACTCCACCGGCTTCTGGATCGCTTGGACGCCACCTGCGATAAGTCCGACGACGAGTCCCGGCGGGGTGCCGAACGTCGGCGGGCACTCGCTCGCGTCGAGCACACCCAGACGCCCGGCCGTTCCAGCCCCCACATAAAGAAGGCGACCCCCACGCTGGAGTCGCTCCGCAACGGCGTCGACCGTTTGCGCGATCGCAGGGCTCGCCGCCTTAACCGCAGCGTGTACTCCTGCGCTGTGGGCAAGCATGGCCGCGACGAGTTCCTCCGTGCCCAGGATGTCCAGTTCGCTCAGGTTCTCGGCCGCGGCTTCCGTCTCCAACCCGGCGAGTTCAGTGCGCAGGCCCGCGAGCCTGTCCGCGTCAGTGGGGCTAGTCGGGCCAGTTTGTTCCGTCACGGTGGATGTACCTTTCCTGGATGAGCCCGCGGCGCGTCGCAGCGAGGGCAGCACCGTCCAAGCCATCGCCCAGCGGGGCCACCACCTCAATCCCAGCCGAAGCAAGGGACTTCCGCAAGAGCTCCGCGAAGAACCCGGAGCTGACCACTCCGCCCAGCAAAGCAACACGTTGTGAGCCGGCCGCATCGTCACCCGCAGCCAGCTGCACCGTCTTGGTCAGGATGAGGCAGGCCTCGTCCACAATGACATTCGCGACTGCGTCACCCGCCTCCGCTGCGTGCAGAACCAGCGGCGCGAATCGGGCCATCGCCCGGTACGGGTTTTCGGCGGACGCGAGCCAGCCCGGGAGCATTTCCGGGGAGTCGACCAGGGCCCCTGCTGCAGCCGAAAGCGAGGTGGCCGGGCCGCCGTCGTGCGCTTCCAAAACGGCTTGGAGCCCTCGCTGCCCGATCCATCGGCCGCTGCCACGATCGCCAAGATAAGGTCCCCAACCGTCTGCACGATGTAGGAGGCCGGCTTCGTCGAAACGGAAGGCAACTGCCCCCGTGCCAACGATCAGTGTTGTGCCCGGTGCCCCCTGGAGGGCTCCGAGTTGGGCTGCGGTCGCGTCCGAAAGCACTGCGGCGGGGACGCCGAAACGCTGGGACAACATGGTGGCGAGCTCGCGTGACTTCTCCGCAGAAGCTTCGACGCCGGCCACTGCCGCGCCGATCCCCGTCAACGTGCTCACAGGCAAGCCGGGCGGGAGCATCGAGATCGTCTCAAGGAGGAGGTCGAAAGCGATGGTGGGGCCGTTGTCCATGTGTACGCCGGGGAACCCGTGCTGGTCGGCTGCGCCCAGCAACTCCGTGCCCCTGCGCAGCTCCACTCGGCAACGGCTCTTCCCTACATCGGCGGCGATGACGACATCGGTGGCTTCCATGGATCAACCCTATGTTGTGAGGCCCGAAACGAGCGCGCCGAGGAAACACGATAAACTCTCCGTATCCCCACCACCCGCGACACCACCCGCGACATCTACGCGAACTAAGACGGAGACTTTTGTGAGCTTGACGCAGCTTGACCGTGTTCCCATCCGACGTGCACTGATCTCGGTTTACGACAAGACGGGACTGGAGGAGCTCGCGAAGGGCCTGCACGCAGCCGGCGTCGCTATCGTTTCCACCGGCTCCACCGCCAAGAAGATCGCCGCCGCAGGCATCCCGGTCAAGGAAGTCGAAGAAGTCACCGGCTCTCCGGAAATGCTGGACGGCCGCGTCAAGACCCTGCACCCGCGCGTGCATGGCGGCATCCTGGCCGACCGCCGCGTCCCGGCCCACATGGACACCCTTGCCGGTATGGAGATCGAGACTTTCGACCTCGTGGTGGTGAACCTGTACCCGTTCGTCGAGACCGTGAAGTCCGGCGCAGCACAGGATGACGTCGTGGAGCAGATCGACATCGGAGGCCCCGCCATGGTGCGGTCAGCCGCGAAGAACCATGCCGCCGTCGCCATTGTTACGGACCCCAACTTCTACGGCTCAGTGGTTGCCGCTGCACAAGAAGGCGGCTTCGACCTGAACACCCGTCGCCGCCTTGCCGCGAAGGCTTTCGCGCACACGGCCAGCTATGACAACGCTGTGGCAACCTGGACCGCCAGCCAGTTCCTGGATGAAGACGGCGACGGCATCATCGACTGGCCTGCCTACGCCGGCCTGTCCCTGGAGCGTTCCGAGGTCCTCCGCTACGGCGAAAACCCGCACCAGCAGGCGGCACTGTACGTGGACAAGGCTGCCCCGGCCGGCATCGCCCAGGCTGACCAGCTGCACGGCAAGGCCATGAGCTACAACAACTTCGTCGACGCCGATGCCGCCCTCCGCGCCGCGTTCGACTTCGCCGAGCCTGCTGTTGCGATCATCAAGCACGCCAACCCGTGTGGTGTCGCTGTTGGATCTGCCGAGTCCGCTGACCCGATCGCTGACGCCCACGCCAAGGCCCACGCTTGCGACCCCGTTTCCGCATTCGGTGGCGTGATCGCCGCCAACCGCACGGTGACTGCCGGCATGGCCCGCACGGTTGCCGACATCTTCACCGAGGTTGTCATCGCTCCGGACTTCGAGCCGGAAGCCGTTGAGATTCTCTCCAAGAAGAAGAACATCCGCCTGCTGGCGCTCCCCGAGGGCTACGGCCGCTACCCCTCTGAGATGCGCCAGGTTTCCGGTGGCGTCCTGGTCCAGATGAGCGACAAGGTGGACGCCGACGGCGACAACCCCGCCAACTGGACCCTCGCCGCAGGTGAAGCTGCCGACGATAAGACGCTCGCGGACCTCGCCTTCGCCTGGACCGCTTGCCGCGCCGCCAAGTCCAACGCCATCCTGATCGCAGATCACGGCGCCGCAGTCGGCATCGGCATGGGCCAGGTCAACCGCCTTGACTCCTGCCGCCTTGCCGTCGAGCGCGCCAACACGTTGGGCGTGCAGGTGGAGTCCGACGTCGAAGGTGCTGGCGGTGCCTCCAACGCCAGCGGCAGTGATGCACCCGAGCGTGCACGCGGTGCCGTGGCAGCTTCGGATGCGTTCTTCCCGTTCGCTGATGGCCTGCAGATCCTGATCGACGCCGGTGTCCGCGCAGTGGTCCAGCCGGGTGGCTCGGTCCGCGACGAAGAGGTCATTGCCGCAGCCAACGCTGCCGGCATCACGATGTACTTCACGGGCGCACGCCACTTCTTCCACTAGCAGGGACGGGCAACAGCCCAAAGCCAGTAGAAACGCAGCGGCGGCCGCCCCCCGGTAGGGGACGGCCGCCGTCGTCGTTAGCACGCACTTAACAGGGACGTGCCAGAAAAATCAGGACCGTTACGAAGCGGCCGCCGTGGTGTAGGTCGACTGGATGACGGAGCCCCAGTACGGGCCGTACATGGTGTTGGAGTTGCTGCCGTAGCCGTAGCTGTTGATCGAGTTCTGGTAGCCGCCGGAGCTGTTGCCGATGAACCACGGACCGCCCGAGGATCCACCGGTCATGTTGCAGGGGATGCCCTGGGTGGCGAACTGCGGGTTGTAGAGATCGTTGGTGGCGGTGCCGGAGCAGCTCTTGAGCGATTCGCCGTTGAACGGCGGGGCTGCCGGGTAGCCGAAGGACTTGTAGCTCAGGCCGCGGGCGGCGTTGAACTGGACACCGGAGGAGCCTACGACATCCGCAAGTCGCTGGCCGTTGAGGGTGTTGACCACGGCGAAGGCGGTGTCGTACTGCATATTGCCGTTGGATGCCCATTGGGTGGGGGAGTACAGCGCCCTTGCTGTCCACTTGCCATAGGGTGCGGAGCCGTTGAGGTAGGCGGGTACGAAGACGAAGTTGGTGGCGTAGGCGCCAGGTCCCTCGTTGACGCAGTGGCCGGCTGTGGAGACGGTGCTCTTGTTGGCTGCGGTTACGGAGTTGCCGGAGCAGACGTAGTTTGAGCCGCCCAGCGTGAAGAAGATCTTGCCGATGTGCTTGACCGGCGTTTCGCTCTGGTTGGCCTTGAGGTTGATGGCCTTGGAGTCGGTGGAGGCCTGCTGGCCTTCGACGCTGTTAAGGACGCCCGGGGCTTCGATGACCGGGGCTTTTCCGAGGTTCAGGAGCCGGCCGCGGTCCAGTGCCTTGATGGCGAGGATGTCGCCGGACTTGGCGTTTTTCATGCGCTCCGGGGTCCAGTAATCTGCGGCGCCGTTGTCCGACGCTACATGGCTGCTGACCGCAACGCCGCTGGGGTCTGTGGTGTTAACCGGAGCCGCATTGGCGCTGGTGGTTCCAACCAGGGCCAGGATTGCGGCAGCGGACAGACTCAGCAGGCTTGTGGCCAGGGTCTTGGTTTTTGTCACGTTGTTCCAACCTATCGAGGGAGTGGGGCGGCCAGTGATGGCGACCGCCGACTGACGGAATCGAAGCTACCCAACGTGTGACAAGTTTGTAAAGACTTGTTTCACATTTTGTGATATTTTGCTTTCACTTCCTTGTCGAGCGGCAGGGCTCCCTTGGTGACCCAATAGCTCAGGGGGCCAAGCCTCTTCCGGTGGAAGCGGCCTGGCCCCAGTGAACTAGTCGATCATTCCCGCCGACTACTTCTTGACAGGGCAGACTCCCTTGGTGGTGGTGTTGTAATCCGGCAGGGCAGTTCTTACGCGAGTGCCTGTTCCAAGTTGAACGAGGATTTCTTCCGAGAGTAGATCTTGCTTACCTTTAAGAGCGTCAGCAACGTTAGTGTCCTGGGAAAAGATGAGTTCCGCGGCAATGTTGTCTTGAACGATTCGGGCCAGATTATCCAGGGCCACTGCTACCGGATCGGCGGGCATTTCAAGTCCTGGAAGGTCAATGAGATGCGTATCGACCTTGGCTGGATTCATAAGATCCTTGATGATGATCGTGTTCTGATTCAACTCTGCGGTAGTCCATTGCGAGAGCACCACCGTGTACAAATCGGCCCAAGCTGATTCGCCGAGTTTTTTACGCCAGGTCCCCATCAAGGTCTTGACGCCCGCAATTTGAGCCTCTGAGGCGTATTTCATGTTCACTCGAATGTCCGGGTAAACGTTGCCGGCAAATGCCTGGAATGAAGTGATGCCGAATTTCTTGGTCTTTACCGAATCGGAAATGAAGTCGATGCCACCCGTGAGGATGTTGTAGCAGGATTTTTGTAGTTCTGGTACAAGGCCGGCTTCGGGCAGCACTCTCCGGGCAGTCTCGAGCTTGGACCCGAAGTCCTGAAGCGGGAGGATCCAGTCCTTGGAATGTTCGTCGTTGAATGCGACCAACTTGAGGTCGTGGGGGTCGATGCGGCTCTCGTTAGGTACTCCATGCACACTGTCGGCGAGGTATGAGGCGACAATGGAGTAGCACCCCAGGGGAACGTGAGCGATCGATTTCGCCAATTCGAACGCCTGAGGGACTGGCTCAACCGACTCTCGCGCTCCATTCGTGACGAGTGTGAATTTGCCCCCTGTTGCATTGTTCTGAACAACAATCAACGGCGAAAGATGCTGTACGAGGCCAGCCTTCAAAGCAGCATAATTGGACCTCATCCCGATATTGATGGCCAGAATGGCTTCCTTTGCCTTTGGAGTTGGAACTCCGGCGATTGTAGGAGTCGCCCGGGCTTGGGACAGAGGCATGGCGGAGGTGAGGAGGGCAGTTGCCCCAATGCTGGAAACGCCTCGGATAAATCCTCTGCGTGTGGTCATGTGAATCTTCCTTCGTGCTTCAAAGCACAGGCTGTGCCTTGATGGAGTATTGGCGCTGGTAAGCACCGGAAGATTGCGGGGACATTCTCCGGAGTTCTCTGGTTGAAATCGGCGGACAACTGGGGAGTGGCAGGGTGCTTGGGAGGGCGCCCTGACGACCGCCTCGGGTTGGGACTTAGGCGAGTTCCTCCTGAGTGGCGACTACCACGCCATAGAGATCGGCAATGGTGGCCAACGCCGAATAGTGGACCTGGCAGGCGTCCAGTTCGGTGCCGGCAACGGGCAACGAACGGGTTGCGCTTGCGTCAGCAACGACAGTAGGGCGGTTGCCTCGCAGAAATGCACCCTGAGCGGTGTATGCGACGCACATGTGGGTCATAAAGCCGGCAATGATGAGAGTCTCCCGTCCGGCGGCCTCAACATGTTCGGCCAGGTCGGTGTCCAGAAAAGCGTTAGGCGCCGTTTTTACGACGACTGGTTCACCTTCGACCGGAGCGACCTTTGGATGGATTTGACCAATCTCATTTCTAATGTCGTAGGGGGTTCCTTCTCCGCCATCGTTGATGACGTGAATGATCTTTGTGCCGGAGTTGCGGGCCCGTTGGAGCAACTCGCTGGCTTTTTCCAAGGCATTTTCCCATCCATCCAGTTCCATCACACCGGTGGTGTACGTGTTCTGAAAATCGATCAGAATTAGAGTTGAATCACCAAGTTGCGCTGGCGTTTCATCCAAGCCGTTTAGCTGGCGGAGTGTAGTTCTCGGCATTATTTTCTCCCTAGTGACCAGTTTGCATCCAGAAAATGGACCATTTGATACGCTAACTTCGCATGCGGGATGTCGGCAATGTCGCACAACATGCAAAAACAGACATGACCGCCGAAGTGAAAGAATCCTGATGATCAAAAAGCTCGTAGTTATGGTCCTTTTCGACAACATTGATTTGCTCGACGTCACGGGACCCCCTGAAGTCTTTGCGCTTGCAAGACGGGAGAACGATGAAGCCGCCAACTATGAAGTAGTGCTTGCCGCTGAATCGTTGGCGCCGGTAACCACGGGAGCCGGTGTAAGAGTGGTCCCCGATGTGACTTTCGAGGACCTCGGCACCAGGCGCATCCACACGCTGATCGTCCCTGGCGCTGTTGAAGTCGACGAGAACCGGCAGATCCGCCCTGTGGTCCACGCAGATGTTGTAGATCGCGTAAAGCAGCTCACCACGAGGTCCGATCGCGTGGCGTCAATTTGTGTTGGCGCGCATATCCTGGCCGCCGCGGGGGTGTTGGATGGCAAACGCGCAACTACGCACTGGTCCACTGCGGAGCAGCTGGCTGCGGACCACCCCTTGGTCACTGTCGATCCAGATCCGATTTTCATCCGCGAAGGCAACGTATGGACCGGTGCAGGCATTAGCGCCTGCTTGGATTTGACGCTCGCACTCGTAGCCGAAGACCTGGGGGAGGATACTGCGTTGAGAGTTGCTCGCCAGCTCGTCATGTATCTGAATCGTCCTAGCGGCCAGAGCCAGTTCAGCGTTCCATTGTCGAGGACCTCCACCAATCGGCGAATCGAAGATCTTCGTCACTACATCCTTCGCAATGTTCACGAGACTCTTACCATCGGGAAACTCGCAGACGAGGCCAATATCAGCGAGAGACAATTGACCCGYATTTTCAAGAGCGAACTCGGTATGACACCGCACAGCTACATAGAGTCCGTCAGGGTGGAAGTGGCGCGCAGTCACCTTGAATCTACCGACGCCACGTTGGAGCGCGTCGCTTCAGTCTCCGGGCTCGGTTCGGTCGATACCCTCGTTAGGGCCTTTCGACGACGCCTTGACGCAACACCTACCGAGTACCGGCTCAGATTCCAGATTTAGTCCCAGGAATCTACGACGCCGGTCGCCGGCTTCGGCGGTAAGGCCCGCCGTCGGGCGTGAATCGTTTTCTTGAACAGGTAACGAACACGTGATCCCGGACACGAAGGGCGGCCAATCCGGCCTGCTCGGGTAAGTTTAGAGATGTTGAAATCTGCAGACTTTCAGGGAGAACCCCGCCAATGGCCAAGATTATCTATACCCACACAGACGAAGCGCCGATGCTGGCTACCTACTCATTCCTGCCGATTGTGGAAGCTTATGCCTCGACCGCAGGTGTGGAGGTCGAGACCCGCGATATTTCGCTGGCAGGCCGCATCATCGCCGTTTTCGGCGATTTCCTCACTGAAGAGCAGCGCACGGGCAACGCCCTGGCTGAACTTGGCGAACTGGCAAAGCAGCCGGAAGCCAACATCATCAAGCTGCCCAACATCAGCGCCTCCGTGCCGCAGCTCAAGGCTGCCATCGCCGAGCTCCAGTCCCAGGGCTTCGCCCTCCCGGACTACCCGGACAACCCTTCCTCGGACACCGAGACGGACATCCGCTCGCGCTACGACAAAATCAAGGGCTCCGCTGTGAACCCGGTGCTGCGTGAAGGCAACTCTGACCGCCGCGCACCCCTGTCGGTGAAGAACTACGCCCGTCAGAACCCGCACTCCATGGGTGCCTGGTCTGCCGATTCGAAGACCAACGTTGCCACCATGGGCCAGAACGATTTCCGCTCCAATGAGAAATCCGTTGTGCTCAAGGCTGACGATTCCCTCAGCATCCAGCTGGTCCGCGAAGACGGCACGATCAAGGTCCTCAAGAAGGACTTCCCCGTCCTGGCCGGCGAAGTTGTGGACGCTACCGTCCTCCGCGCAGACGCCCTGGACGAGTTCCTCAAGGCGCAGGTTGCCCGTGCCAAGGAAGAGGGCATCCTCTTCTCCGCACACCTGAAGGCCACCATGATGAAGGTCTCGGACCCCATCATCTTCGGCCACGTGGTCAAGGCTTACTTCTCCGAGCTGTTCGATACCTACGGCAAGCAGCTCGCAGCCGCAGGCATCAGCCCGAACAACGGCCTCGCTGCCATCCTCAGCGGCCTTGAAGACCTGCCGGAAGACGTCCGCGAAGGCGTTAAGGCAGCCATCACCAAGGGCCTCGAAGACGGTCCGGCCCTGGCAATGGTGGACTCGGACAAGGGCATCACCAGCCTGCACGTTCCGTCGGACATCATCGTCGACGCCTCCATGCCGGCCATGATTCGTTCCTCCGGCCACATGTGGGGCCCGGACGGCAAGGAAGCTGACACCCTCGCCGTCATCCCGGACAGCTCCTACGCCGGTGTCTACCAGGTTGTCCTGGACGACTGCCGTGCCAACGGCGCGTTCGATCCCACCACCATGGGCACCGTTCCCAACGTGGGCCTCATGGCGCAGGCAGCCGAGGAATACGGCAGCCACGACAAAACCTTCGAAGTCCAGGCAGCCGGCACGCTCCAGCTCGTAGACAGCAAGGGCAATGTCCTCGCCGAGCACCAGGTATCCCCGGGTGACATCTGGCGCGCATGCCAGACCAAGGATGTCCCGATCCGCGACTGGGTCAAGCTTGCCGTCAACCGCGCCCGCGCTTCCCAGACCCCGACCGTTTTCTGGCTGGACAAGGGCCGTGCGCACGACGCCAACCTCATCGCCAAGGTCAACGAGTACCTCAAGGAACACGACACCGAGGGCCTGCAGATCGAGATCATGTCCCCGGAGGAGGCCACAGCCTTCACCCTGGATCGCATCCGTAAGGGCGAGGACACCATCTCCGTCACCGGTAACGTCCTCCGCGACTACCTCACGGACCTCTTCCCGATCCTCGAGCTCGGCAYCAGCGCCAAAATGCTTTCCATCGTTCCGTTGATCAACGGTGGTGGCCTCTTCGAGACCGGCGCAGGTGGATCCGCTCCCAAGCACGTCCAGCAGCTGGTCAAGGAAAACCACCTTCGCTGGGACAGCCTGGGTGAATTCCTCGCCCTGGCCGTCAGCTTCGAGCACCTTGCCACCACCACTGACAACGCCCGCGCCCAGGTCCTTGCCGACACGCTGGACCGCGCCACGGGTACGTTCCTGCTGGAAAACAAGTCCCCGCGCCGCAGCGTTGGCGAGCTGGACAACCGCGGAAGCCACTTCTACCTGGCCATGTACTGGGCACAGGAACTGGCCAAGCAGACCGAGGATGCAGAGCTTGCCAAGGACTTCGCTGCCATCGCAGACGCCCTGACCTCAAACGAGGAAGTCATCGTCGGCGAGCTGAACGCAGTCCAGGGTCCCGGCGTCGATCTGGGCGGCTACTACCGTCCGGACGCTGCCAAGGCCGCTGAAATCATGCGTCCGTCGGCTACGTTCAACAAGATCGTCGCGACGCTTAGCTAGTTCCCAAACTGACTCGCAGTTGTGGTTGATATGAGAGCTCATAACAACCACAACTGCGGGTCAGTTGCTGTTTAACGGTCGGCCAGGAACCGCTGAGGTGCCACGCCGCCGTCGACGATGTCTTTCAGTACCCGGCCAATAGCCGGCGTGAACTTGAAGCCGTGCCCGGAGAACCCTGCGCCCACCACCAACGGTCCAAAGCGATCCAGCACGAAGTCCTCCGTCGGCGTGGTGGTGTAGGTGCAGCTGATGGGAACCGCGGTTGAAGGGTCGACGCCGGGAAGCCACTCCTGCGCGTATCGCACCAAGGCATCGAGCTGCTCCGGTATGGGCTGGAACGTGCGCTCGTCCGGGTCCATGACGGGGCCGACGCCATGCCATCCGGCTTTGACGCCTTCGCCAGGTGTGAGCATCCCGTAGACGGGGCTGTACCAGTATTCGTAGGCAGGATCGTCCACGTCGGGGCTGTGGTTGAAGCTTGGCCACACGAGTGTGTTGTCCACGGGTGTGAAGTGGGCGGGCTGCTCCTGCGTGACAACCAACGGCGGTAGCTTCGCGTGTTCGCCAAGGACCTTGTTCGTCCACGCGCCGGCGGCGACTACAACGCGGTTGGCTGTGTACTCCGTTTCGTCCGTCACGACGACCACCGTTTCGGCGCCGTCGACGCGGATGTCGTGGACCGGCGTCGAGTATTTGAAGATGGCGCCGTGGGACTCGGCAGCCTTTCGAAGTGCCACCAGCGCGTTGGCCGAACGGATGCGTCCGGACCCCGGAACGAAGAGGACATCGGTGGCGAAGTTCATGCCTTGCCAGCGGTCCATGGCCTCGTCTGCTGAGATGAAGTAGCTCTCGATACCGCGTTCCTGGTGGGCTGCGCGAATGGTCCGGAGTCGCTCGACGTTGCCGTGGTTCGCCAGCCCCACCAAGTCCAGCAGCGGCGCCCCGGTTTCCGCAGCAAGCTCATCCCAGAGGGTCTTGGCTTCGGCGAGGAGGTCCAGGTAGTCGGCCTCGGCGTAGGCGGTGTTGAAGTTGCGGGTAGCGCCGTGAGAGGCCACGATGTGATGACCGGCCTCGAACTGCTCCAACAGGACCACGGACTTACCGCTCCGGGCCAACTGCCAAGCGGCGGCCGATCCCATTGCTCCTCCGCCAACAACGACGACGTCCACCATGCCCGCTCCATCCACCGTTGGCCCACTATCAGGTTCCATTGTGCCCCCTAGTTGGGTTGGCACTTGGTGGGAAGGCATGGAAGATTGGGACGGGTGAAATTCCTTCACCCGTCTCCCAAGTCCTCTGCCCGCGGCGTCACGATCCTGCGCGTGGTGTTCGGCGCACTGATCATGGTGCACGGCATCCAAAAGTTCATGGCCGGGCACGCCGCCTTCGCTGCCTCGGTTGCTGCCATGGGCGTGCAGAAGCCCGAGATCGTTGCTTGGCTGGTGATCGCAGGTGAAATTGGGCTGGGACTGCTCCTGGTCCTCGGCGCTTTGACCAGGGTGGCGGGCTTCCTTGCTGCAATCATGTTCGCGGGCATTTGGTTCGTGACGGAAGCAGGCAAACCGCTCCTCACTGACAAGTCCGGGGTCACAGCGGAGCTTCTGATCGTCTACGTTGCCATTTCTGTGGCGTTTGTGTTCCTGGGTCCGGGCGCGTGGTCACTGGACCGGAAGTTGGCCAGGCAGCCGGTCGGCCAGCGGCGTTAATACAGTCGGGTTAACTCCCGACGGCGGCACTCACCGCGCGTCGTTCGGGTACCGGATGCCCAACTGTGACCGCACGCCGTCGAACAAGCGCATGACGTTGACGGAGTCCTCCAGCGGCATCACGGGGCTCTCCGTCAGGCCTTGTTGGATGCAGCGGGTCACTTCGCGGAGTTCGTAGGTGTAGCCCATGCCCACCACATCGAACCGTTCGTGCCGCGGCTCGTCCCAACCGACACGAATCAGTAGTTCGCGTGGATTGTTCACGGAACCAACGGTCTGCAGATACCCGAGCCCGCCGGCCACTGTTGCAGTCCTGGGTCCATGGGCGGTCAGGGACGACGTCAGCTGCGCCTGGGCGCCGCTGGCGTAACCGAGTGTCAGCGCATTCTGGGTGTCAACGCCGTCCTCGTTCAGGGTGCCGATCGCGGTAACAGACTGTGGGAAGCCCAATGTTCCCAGGGCCCAGAGCAGCGGGTAGACGGTGATGTCCAGAAGCGCGCCGCCGCCATCGTTAAGTGCCCAGATGCGTGCGGACGGATCGTAGGGTGCAGGGAATCCGAGGTCCGCGCTGACCCACTGGGTGTGCCCGATTTCCCCTGATGCGGCGATGGAAAAGGCGCGCTGCATACTGGGCAGGAACCGGCTCCAGACGGCCTCCATGAAGAAGACCTTGTGCTCGCGGGCCAACTTCACCAGCTCACTGGCTTCGCGGGCGTTGATGGTGAGGGCCTTCTCGCACAGGACATGCTTGCCGGCCCGGAGTGCGGCTGCCGCAATCTGGAAGTGCTGGGCGTGGGGTGTCGCCACGTAGACCACGTCCACGGCGGGATCGTCGAACAACCGCTGGTAGCCGAGGACACCGGCGTCGTTCCCGTAGGCCTTGGCGAAACCAAGTGTGTGCGCAAAAGCGTCCGCGGCAGCCTGGGTCCTTGAGCTCACCGCGTAGAGTTCTGCATCCTCCAGCAGGGAGAGGTCCTGGGAAACGCTGTTGGCGATGTTGCCGGTGGACACCACTCCCCAGCGCAAGCGGCGGCCGGTGGCAGCCCGGGGATCCTGGTTGGTCTGGCTGGACAGCCACGGTTTGGCGATAGGGAGGGTCATGACTGCCATCCTCTCATTCGCGGCCCAGCTAGCTGGGGAGTTGCAGCTGCTCCAAGTCTGCGATGGTTCCGTTGGATTCGAAGGTGAGCTTCACGTTAACCACATAGGCGCCGGCTTTCTTGAGGTCGGGCACCCAGATTTCAGCAACCCCGGCGTCATGCTCTGTTGTCGCCTGGATTCTGTAGGCGAGGTTATCCGCCTTCCAACTATCGGAGACGTCAACGCCGTCCAAGGACCACGTCAGCAGCATGGGGACGCGGGCCAGCCCCATCAGATCGACCCTCACGGCTATCGTCCAACCACGGGGATCCTTACCCTGGGTGCTGTCGATGATGATTACTTCCTCCATTGCCTTCACGAGTTCCGCTGCCGCTTGGTCGGCTGGAAGCAGTTCGCCATTCTGGTTGACAGTCACTGGGGGAAGGAGGGCCGGGAGGATGATCAGGGCATCGGGGACATAGCCCTCGAGTACTTTTTGTTCCTTCACAGCGGCGCGATACGCCTGCGACGGAGGTCGGGGGATATTCTTGTTCACCACCGTGGCGGAACCGGTAGAGGTGGCGGTGGTCGTGGCGGGCGTGGTGGAAGTAGTCGGGGTAACCGTCGGGGTTGTGGGCGGACTGGTGGTTGGATGGGCTGTGGTCGGAGTGGGCTTTGTAGTTCCCGAAGAGCCAGCCAAATTCGCGCTGTAGTCGGGTAGGTTCAGACCAACCGCGGCCGCAGGACTCAGGTTGAGGTCCTTGCCGAGGTCCGCCGGGGCAAAGGCAGCCAAAGACGTCTGCTTGACGATGGTGACGGACTCGATGTTTGCCACGTCTTCGATGTTGGGCGGGAACAGCCGGTCCCACAGGGCGAAGATACTGATGAGGGCCGCCGCCAAGGCTCCCGCCGTAATGACGAGTGCCTTGCCGCTTCGGTACCAGGGAGTGACTCTGCCTGGTTCACGGTGTTGGGGCACGCACACCACCTCCTACGCCTGCTCACAGAATGCTCCGCGTCCAGAAGCGCGTCAACCCGCACTCGCACTCAGTTCCCGAACGTGTCAAGTCATACGAATGGCAGGCGCACCAAAGATCCTCGCCTAGGCTGAGGTGATCATCCCTCGCAGAGGTTCTGTGGGGAGTTACCGAAATGGAGCAGGGATGGGTATTTTTCGGCGCGTCATTTTGCCGGTTGCCTGGCTAGTGGTTTTCGCAATAATTGCGGTGGCTTTGGTCAAGATCGCTTTCGTAGATGGCCTCAAGCCCTCTGATTCCGGGCCGGCGCCCTTGGCGCAAGTGGACATTCCGGTGGTCCCGGCCACGCGAGCTACGGTCACCAATACTGTGGAAATCAAGGGCACCGTCCAGAGCGATGCAGCCGATCCGGTCCGGAGCACGTCCGCGGGCAAGGTCATCAAGGTTTTCGTCGAACAAGGCGCCACAGTGGCCAAGGGCGATGCCCTGTTCCAGGTCAAGGCCGAGCGCGCAGTGACATTCACGCAGCCGTCCAAGGATGGAATGTCCTCGGCACCGAAGCCCGTCTATGACTACTTCGACATCCTTGCCCCCAGCGGCGGTACGCTGCAGTCCCTGACCACGCTGATCGACCAACAAGTGAGCGTCGGGGAAAGCGTTGGGAAGATCGACCCCGGCACCTACACCGTGGCCGGCTCAGTAACCGCCGCCCAGCAGTACCGTCTGCTCGGCAAGCCGGGCCCGGCGGAGATCGCTTTGGTGGGTGGACCGGCGCCGTTCCAGTGCACCGAAGTGACACTGAAGAACAACGCTTCCGACGACGGCGGAGGCGGCTCGGGTGGTTTGTCGTCCACAGGCGGAGGTGCTGGGATGGGCGTCGGCGGGGCAGTGGCAATCCCGGGTGGAGGCGGTGGCCAGTCGCAGGAAGGTGGCACGCCCACGGGAACGCTTAGTTGCGCAATCCCTGCTGGGCATGAGGTCTTCGCAGGCCTTGGAGCGACCATGACCGTCAGCGCTGGAGTCGCCGCTGATGTGGTGACGGTTCCTTTGACCTCGGTGAAGGGCAGCGTGAAGGACGGTATCGTCTGGATAGCGGGCGCAGCCGGGAGCGGCGCAGCGCCCGAGCAGCGCACGGTCCAGCTGGGCCTGAATGATGGTGCGTTGGTTGAAGTGGTTTCAGGGCTGGCCGAGGGCGAGCAAGTGCTTGAGTTCGTGCCCGGGGCTCCAGCTGTCCCAGGTCCCATGATGGGGCCGGGACAAGCCGTCTACGGACCGGCAGGCTGAAGCGCATGACGGGAACAGCAGAGGCAGTAGAAAGCAACAAGGAAACCCTTGTCAGTCTCCGGTCAGTCACCCGTTCCGTGACGCTGCCGGATGAGCAGCAACTGCACATTCTCCGCGGCATCGATCTTGAGGTCCAGAGCGGTGATCACACGGCCATTGTTGGCCGTTCAGGATGCGGAAAATCGACGCTGCTCAACCTCTTGGGCCTCCTGGATGTCCCCACCTCCGGTGAGCTGGAATTCCTCGGCAACCCTGCCGAGCGGCTGAGCAGCAACGCCCGTGCCCGCCTGCGTGGATCAACCGTGGGTTTCGTGTTCCAGCAATTCAACCTGTTGCCGGGCCGCAATGCCCTGGACAACGTCATCACGCCGCTCTTTTACGCCAAAGGCCGCGAGTTCTGGCGCCGGCGTGAACTGGCCATGGACATGCTGGACCGCGTGGGCCTGGCAGCGCGGGCCAACACCATGCCGAACATGCTTTCCGGTGGGGAGCAGCAGCGTGTGGCGATCGCCCGGGCGTTGGTCCGCAGGCCACGGCTAATTCTGGCGGATGAACCAACAGGCGCCTTGGACGTGGAAACCGGACAGGCTGTCATGGCATTGTTGGACACCGTGGCCACGGAAACCGCGGCCGCACTGGTGACCATCACGCACGATACCAATGTGGCCGCCCTGGCACRCGCCTGCTATCGATTGGACGCCGGAGTGCTCACGCCGCTGACAGTTGCCGAAACAGCAGGAGTCAGCGCATGACCGGCTTCATGTCCACGATGGTGGAAGCATGGCAGGAACTCCGGATCAATAAAGTGCGCATCCTCTTGGCCCTCCTCGGCGTGGCCCTTTCCGTGGCAGCGTTGACCTCGGTGGCAGGAATCGGCAGCCTGGTCCGAGAAGGGATCAAGGTGCAGTCCGAACGCAACGGTGGCCGCGTAGCCACCCTGGCATTGAGCGTGAACGGCCCATCTTCGCCTGACGCTGCGAAGCTGGAGAAGGTCTACGAAGGCATTCAACAGCGCTTCGGCATCACCACGTCCACCCATGTGGGCAGGACCCAGGCGGGCTTCCAGTTTCCGCGTGGCGTGACCAACGTTGACGTGACCATCGTGGACATTGGATACGGCATCATCCACCGCGTTCCGCTAACTCAGGGAACCTGGTTCGCCGCCGACGACAACCAACGGCTCGCACCCGCCGTCGTCGTCTCCGAAGCTTTCTACAACCAGGCGGGAATGCCCAACCTGACCACCAGCCCAACGGTGACCATCCCGGGGGATCACCCTGCCACTGCGGTGATTATCGGCGTCGTGCCTGATGCCTATCCGCAGCAACCTCCGGCCGCTTTCATCCTCACCGCCGGTGCCGCAATGACCGGAATGGAATCCCAAATGTCCGAGTTCAAGATGTGGGTGGGCGAGGACMAGGCCGATTCCCTGGCCGCTGCTATTTCCGCGGATCTCCAAGGTCAATTTCCCGGGTATTACGCCCAAGCCAGCCGAATGGACTTCGCCGCCTACGGTGACCCGCTCGGACCGGCCCAGTGGATCGTGGGCGGCGTAGCCGGATTGGTGCTCCTGCTCGGGGCAGTGGGAATGCTCAACATCTCCATGGTCACCGTGCGCTACAGGGTAAGGGAAATCGGCATCCGGCGAAGCTTCGGCGCAACCTCCGGCCGCATCTTCTTCGGCGTCATGATGGAATCCGTCGTAGCCACCGCGGTCGCCGGCCTGGTGGGCGTCATGCTGGCGGTAGCAGTGGTGAAGAATCCCTGGATCGAATCAAAGGTAGCGCCGGGATTGACCGAATACCCGTCCTTCCCCGTCGATGCCGCGCTCCTGGGCTTTGGCGCGGCTGTCCTTGTGGGCGCACTCGCCGGAGCCATTCCTGCGCTCGTGGCGGTGCGCGTCAAGGTCATCGATGCGATCCGCTTTTGACCTCCTCGGTGAGCCGGCCCTGCTGAAGACGGAAGCAGCGGTCCGCTTTCTGCGCCAGGCTGCGGTCGTGGGTGACTACCAGGATGGTGGTGTTGTGGTCGCGGCTCAGTGAGCTCAGCAGTTCGATGATGTGCTCGCCGGTCTGCTCATCCAGGTTTCCCGTGGGCTCATCGGCCAGGATCAGCTTGGGCTCGTTGGCCAGCGCCCTCGCGATCGCGACGCGCTGCTGCTCGCCACCGGACAGGCGATTGATCCGGCGGGACTGCTTTTCCGGATCCAACTGCACCTGCTCCAGCAGTTCCTTGGCCCGCTTCAGCCGTGCAGCCTTGCGGACACCGGCGAACTCCATAGGCAGCATGACGTTGTCCACGGCGCTGAGGTTCGGGATCAGGTTGAACTGTTGGAACACGAAGCCGATATCGCGGCGGCGGTACTCGGTCAGCTTGCTCTCCGGCAGCCCCGCCAAGCTCACGCCATCCACGACGACGTCGCCACTGGTTGGTTTGTCCAGTGCACCCAGGAGGGACAACAGCGTGCTTTTGCCGCTTCCGCTCTTGCCCACGATCGACGCCAGAGATCCCTTCTCCAGCTGGAAACTCACACCATTGACAGGCTTGATGGTCCTGTCACCGGACTTGAACTGACGGACCAGGTCCTTAACTTCAATCACGGCTATTCTCCTCGGAGTACTTCGATGGGACGGATGCGCGCGGTCAGCAAGGCCGGGACCAATGCGCCGATGATGGCCACTGCGAAGACCGCGGCGATGCCTGCAGCGATGACGCCGGGGGAGGCGCTCGCCGTGACGGACGTGAGCAGTTGGGAGGCACCGCCAAATGGACCGCCCTGCCCTCCGGCGAAGCCGCCGCCGGCAAAGCCACCCCCGCCAAAGCCGGCTCCGCGCTGGGTGGTCGGGGCCGCCGTCGTGGTGGTGTTTGAACTGATCAGCGCTGACGCGATACCGCCGCTGGCGAGCGACGCAATAGCCGCACCCACCACGCTGCCCAAGGCCACGAGGACCAGCGATTCAAGGACAAACTGCAGGCCGATAGTGCGGTTCCGGGCACCGATGGCCTTCAACACGCCAATTTCGCGGCGGCGCTCGCGGACCAGCATCACCATGATCAGGAGGATGATCAGTCCGGCTGTAGCCAGTGCTGCAATGAACGCGACCAGGGAGATGTTCTTGACGCTGTCCAAGGAGCTGACCGCGGTTTCGAGGTTGCGCTGGCCTTGGGTGACGTCGGCCTTCCCGGTTCCCAAGGCGGACTGGACTGCCGTCTTGGTGCTGTCGACGTTCTCCATGCTGTTGACCGTGACGATCATCGTGGAGAGTTCGTCGGGAGTTCCCGCCAGGGTTTGGGCTTCCGGAAGGGTGACGTAGACGGCGTTGTTTCCGAAGGCGGTTCCGGCGTCGAAGATGCCTGCAACGGTGAACGTCTTGTCCTGGATGGTGAAGGTGGAACCGGCGGTGAGGTTGTTCTTTTGCGCCAGCGTCGTTCCCACCAGAGCCTTTGCCGCCGCCGAGGTGTAGTCGCCCAGGCCGGTGCCGCTGGTGATGTCCAGGGCCTTGCCAGCGCTGTCAACCTCGGCGCCGATACCCGTGGCCGTAATGGGAAGGGTGCGAACTCGTTGGGCGGTGCCTGTGCCCCCAGTGTTACCCGTGGAGCCGTTGCGGTTGCCGAGGGTGCCGGCATCGATGGCTGCCGTGAGGTTGGTGGTGACCGAAGGTTGCTGCCCACCGGGACCGAAACCACCTTGAGCGGCCTGGGTGGTGCTTGTTTCTGCGGTCGCTGTCTGCAACCGCAGAGCCTTAGTGCCGACCACGGACGTTACGTTACTGACGGCGGCGGCCGTCTGAGCTTGAGCAGCGGTGAGCGGTTCGCCACCACCTTCGAAGCCCTGCCCGCCAGCCGGATTCACCGTCAGGGTGGTGCCCACGGAAGCGTTCAGCTCCTGGACCTTGGCACCCACGGCCTGGTTGGCCACAAGCATGGCCAATGCCAGGCCGATCGCTACGGCAAGCACGGCGACTACCGCGGCCGTTCTGATTTTGTTGCGGAAGGCATTGCCTACGCTTCGGGCAAGGACGCTCACGTTTCTCCTTTGGACCTGCTGAGTTCCGCAGACCGCTGGCGCGCGGGCTGCAGGTCCAACACTGCTGAGCGCTGCTGTGCGGAAAGCCTGCCGAAGCTATGCGTGGGCTGTGAAAAGTGGCGGGCTCATCAAGGAGCCAAAAAACCCGTGCCGGGCTCAGAATCCTGAGCCCGGCACGGGTTCACCGTGCAGTCCCGGTGTCAGTGGGAGAAGTTTGCTGAGATTTCGGCGAGGGTGCGCCCCTTGGTCTCAGGCGCGAGCCATTGCGAGAGGACTGCGCCAAGCAATGCGACGGCGGCGGCTACGACCATGCTTGGGCCCAGGCCGATGTTGCTGATCGCCCATGGCAGGGCGAAGGTGCCCAGTGCGGCTCCGATGCGGCTGAAGGCCGCGGCAAAGCCCATGCCGATACCGCGCAGGTCGCCGGGGAATACCTCGGCCGGATAGACCTGGGTCATCGTGGTGTAGCCGGCATTGAAGAAGGAGAAGGCGAGAAACAGTACGAGCACGATGATCGCTGGTGCGTCCGCCCAGACTCCGATGATCAGCAGGATGCCTGCGCAGAGCCACTGCCCGGGCACAGTGAGGATTCGGCGGCCGAGCTTGTCAATCAGAAGTACGGTGATGACAACACCTGCGGCCGCAAGTGCGGACAGGCCGACTCCACCGGTCCAGCCGCCGAAGCCGAATTGGTCGAGCACGTCGTCGGCGAAGGTCGCGATCGCGAAGTACGGAGTGACCGCGCAGAACCAAAACCCTGAGGTGAAGAGGGTGGCGCGCCAGTTCTGCTTCGAGAACAGCATTCCGAAGGAGGCGCCCTTGATTTTGGTCCTGCTCTTCGCGGCTTGGGCCTCCTGGATCATCCTCAGATCGATCTCACCGGTGATGCTGTCGTGCATTTGGGGCGATTCGACATATCTGTGTGCGATCGCGAGTGCTTCCTTGTGCCGTCCCTTCGTAATGAGCCAGCTCGGCGATTCAGGGAGGCCCATGCGGGCGAGGAACAGCACCAATGCGAGTATCGTGCTGGTGCCAATGACCAGGCGCCAGGGGGTGCCGGCGTCGTGCAGGAGCGTGCCGATGATGAATGCCATCATGAAACCGACGTACCAGGCGATCAGAGTCAGCCCCAGCAATCGCCCGCGCAGCTTCGGAGGGGAGAACTCTGAGAGCAATGGCCCACCGATTGAGTACTCGCCGCCGATCGCGACGCCCATGAGGAACCGGATGACGGCCAGCTGGATCACGGCCCCGTCTCCGGAGGTTACGAAGAACTGGGCCGCTGAAGCGACCAGGAACAGTCCCATGTCCACGAGGAACATGGGCTTGCGTCCGAACTTGTCAGTAGCCCAACCGGCCAGCGGGGAGCCGACGAAGATACCGACCAGCGGGCCCGCGGCGATCATGCCCAGAGATAGTGCGTCGAGCTGGAGCTCTGACCGCATGAGTCCGGTGACGGGGCCGATAATTCCGAGGATGTAACCGTCGAGGAACATCCCACCGATGAAGACAGCGACGAGCCGCACCATAAAGCGGCGTTTGAACTTGGAGCTGGTCTCTTTTGATGTGGAGGTGTCGACGGAGTCCGTCGTCCTGGTCGGATGGATCATTGAGATTTGTTCCCTTCTGGCTTCAGCGCGAACCGTTGACGGCACCAGAGCGCCGTTTCATGGATGCACGGACAGCCGAAGCCCTTAGCGACCGGTGGACGATGCCGACTGACTTGATGCCAGCCGATATGGCCGCGCAGGACTTGCGAGATGATTTCGGGGTCGGCCACATGTGACATATGACTCATATATCAGAACTCTAAGGGTGCGATCCGCCCCGGTCAAGAGCTTGACAAGTTAATTGGTTGTATGTTGCCGCGCCGCAAACTTCGGGATTGACGGACACGGAAGCATCGCGGAAAACGGTTCGGGCAAGCGAAAGCCCCGGCCCGCCGGCTGAATGCTGGCGGACCGGGGCTTGCTGTTGCTTGCTACTGCTTGGTGCTAAGCGGTGTTACTTGGTGATCGGCCCGAGTACCGGATCGTCCACGTAAGCCGTCTTGACGTTGGCTGCCGTCACGATCTGCGGCGGGAGCAGGTAAGCCGGAACAGTCTTGACACCGTTCTTGTAGGAATCCTTGTCGTTGATTTCCAGCTGCTTGCCGGCCTGCAGGTCCTTCACCATGGTGATGGCGTGCTCAACCAGCTTGCGGGTGTCCTTGTTGATGGTGGAGTACTGCTCGCCAGCCATGATCGACTTGACGGACTCAACCTCGGAGTCCTGGCCTGTTACCACGGGGAGCGGCTTGCCGGCGGCCTTGACGGACGTCAGCACTGCACGGGCCAGGGTGTCGTTCGGGGAGAGAACGCCATCCAGGGATGCGGTTCCGTAGCTGCCGGTGAGCAGGGTGTCAGCACGACGCTGGGCGTTTTCAGCCTTCCAGCCCTGGGTAACAGCCTGCTCGAAAGCAGTCTGGCCGGAGAGGACCTTGAGCGTTCCGTCGTCGATCTTCGGCTTCAGCACGCTCATGGCACCGTCGAAGAACACCTTGGCGTTGGCATCATCCGGTGAACCGGCGAAGAGCTCGATGTTGTACGGGCCGGAGGGCTTTTTGGCCTTCAATCCGTCCAGCAGGGCCTGGCCCTGCAGCACGCCGACCTTGAAGTTGTCGTACGCCACGTAGTAGTCCACGTTCTCCGTGTTCAGGAGCAGACGGTCGTAAGCAATGACCGTCGCGCCGGAGTCCTTGGCCTGCTTGAGCTGCGTACCCAGCTGCGCGCCGTCGATTGCGCCAACGATGATGACCTTGGCACCCTTGGTGACCATGGCGCTGATCTGGTTCTGCTGCTCGGACACGCCGCCGTTGGCGAACTGGACGTCGGCCTTGAAGCCGGCACCCTTGAGGCCATCGTTGAACAGCTTCTCCGCGAGGACCCAGTTCTCACTGGTCTTCTGCGGAAGGGCGACGCCGATCAGCGAGTCCTTGGGGAACGCTTCCCCGCCAGCAGTGCTGCTGCTTGAGCCGCTGTCAGAGCGGCCGCAGGCTGTCAGCGCCAGTGCCGCGATGGCAGCTACTGCTGCTGCCTTTCCTGCTTTACCAAACATTCGCATATCTTGGTTCACTTTCTGTGTGGTGGGGTGGAGCGAGTCAGGCGGAAACCGGTCAGGCTTCCTTGGAGATGACCTCTTTGGTGGACGTGGTTTCGTCCGGCTTGAGTTCGTTGTTGCGCTGGAAATTCTTCAGCAGCAGGCCAGTGATGGAGCGCTTGCCCTGGGTCTTGTTGTAGACGTCGAAGGCAACAGCGATCAGCAGTACCAGGCCCTTGATGATCTGCGTGAGGTCGGCGCCTACGCCCAGGAGTTGGAGGCCGTTGTTCAGCACAGCCATCACCAGGCCACCGACGATAGAGCCGATCACGGTACCAACGCCGCCGGTAACAGCGGCGCCACCGATGAACACGGCTGCGATTGCGTCCAGTTCCCAACCGACACCGTCAAAGGGACCGGATGCGGTGGAGCGGCCAACGAAGATCATGCCGGCGAGGCCTGCAAGGACGGACATGTTGAGCATGACCATGAAGTTGACCTTCTTGGACTGAACGCCGGACAGTTCTGCTGCGTGCCGGTTACCACCCACGGCGTAGACGTGGCGGCCCAGGACGGTCTTGTCAGCGATGAAACCGTAGATCAGGACCAGCACGGCCAGGATCAAACCGGGGATGGGGAAGGACGTTCCGGGGCGGCCGGTAGCGAACAGGTACGTGGCGTAGAGGATGGCACCGCAGATCAGGACCAGCTTGGTGACCTCAACCCAGAGCTCGGGGACATCTGCGCCCAGGGCCTTGTTGGTGGCGCGAGCCCGCAGGGACATGAGGACAACGAATGCCGCAGCCAGGATGCCCAGCAACAAGGTGAGATTGTTGAAGCCCGTGGTCGGGCCAATTTCAGGCAGGTAGCCCGAACCCAGGTACTGGAAGTCGCTGGGGACGGGGATGGTGTTGGATTTGCCCACGAACTGGTTGAAACCGCGGAACAGGAGCATGCCTGCCAGCGTCACGATGAAGGCAGGGATGCCCACATACGCTGTCCAGAATCCTTGCCAAGCCCCGATGATCGCACCGAGTACAAGCCCGAAGAGCACGCCCATGTACCAGGGAATACCCCAGTCGCGGATTGCGAGGGCCACGGAGACACCCACAAATGCGGCTACCGAGCCCACAGAGAGGTCGATGTGGCCGGCAATGATGACCAGGACCATGCCGATGGCCAGGATCAGGATGTAGGAGTTGCCGTTGAACAGGTTGATCACGTTGCCCGGGGTCAGCGTCCGGCCCTCGGTGAAGATCTGGAAGAAGACGATAAGTGCCACCAGGGCGAAGATCATGCCGAACTGGCGGGTATTGCCACCAAATAGCTTCTTGAGCGCGTTCATTGTTTTGGTCCTTGTGTCAGGAAGGGGTGAGTCTGGGCCAACAGGTCAGGCGGCCTTGCGGGAGGACGTCATGAGTTTCATGAGGCTTTCCTGGCTTGCTTCGTTTTTGTCCAGGACACCTGTGATGGCGCCCTCGAAGATGGTGTAGATGCGGTCGGACAGGCCCAGGAGTTCGGGGAGCTCCGAGGAAATGACAATCACTCCCTTGCCCTGGTTCGCCAGCCTCTGGATGATGCCGTAGATCTCGTACTTGGCGCCCACGTCGATCCCTCGGGTGGGTTCATCCAAAATCAGGAGATCCGGATCGGTGAACATCCATTTGGCCAGCACGACTTTCTGCTGGTTTCCGCCGGAGAGTTTGGCCACGCCTTCCTCCACCGACGGGGTCTTGGTCCGCAGGGATTTTCGGTACTCCTCGGCAACCGAGAACTCCTTGCGCTCGTCCACCACCGTGTACTTGCTGATCGCGCGGAGGTTTGCCGCAACCGTGGTGGCCTTGATGTCGTCCAGCAGGTTCAGGCCGAGGGATTTCCGGTCTTCAGTGACGTAGCCCAGTCCGGCGTCGATGGCCGCACGGACGCTGCGAAGGTTGACAGGCTTGCCGTCCTTGTAAACCTGTCCCTTGATGTAGCGGCCATAGGAGTGACCGAAGAGCGAGCGGGCAAGTTCCGTGCGGCCGGCTCCCATCAGTCCCGCGAAGCCCACGATTTCACCGCGTCGTACGTAGAAGTTGGAGCCCTTGCAGATCAGGCGATCCTGGATCTGCGGGTGAGCCACGGTCCAGTCCTTGACTTCGAAGAAGACGTCACCGATTTTCGGTTCATGGTCCGGGAAACGGGACTCGAGCGTCCGGCCCACCATGCCTTTGATAATCCGGTCCTCATCGACGCCGTCCCGCTTGACGTTCAACGTTTCGATCGACTTGCCATCGCGAATGATGGTGATCTCGTCGGCAATCTGTTCGATCTCGTTGAGCTTGTGGGAAATGATGATCGAGGTGATGCCCTTGCCCTTCAGCCCCAGGATCAGGTCCAGCAGGTGCTGGGAGTCGGATTCGTTCAGGGCAGCCGTGGGCTCGTCCAGGATCAGCAGGCGGACGGATTTGTTCAGTGCCTTGGCGATTTCCACCAACTGCTGCTTGCCGACGCCAATTTCTTTGATGGGGGTGTCCGGGTCTTCACGGAGTCCAACCCTGGCCAGCAGTTCAATGGAACGCTTCCGGGCCTCTGCCCAGTCGATGACACCCCATTTGGTTGGCTCGTTGCCCAGGAAGATGTTTTCCATGATGGACAGTTCCGGGATCAACGCCAGCTCCTGGTGGATGATGACGATGCCCGCGGCTTCGCTTGCGCGGATGTCCTTGAATTGCTGCGTCTCGGCCATGTACACGATGTCGCCGGTGTAGCTGCCGTGCGGGTACACGCCGGAAAGGACCTTCATCAGGGTGGATTTTCCAGCACCGTTTTCGCCGCAGATTGCGTGGATCTCGCCGGCCTTTACGCGCAGGCTCACATTCGACAAGGCCTTCACGCCGGGGAATTCCTTCGTGATCGAGCGCATCTCCAAGAGGATGGGTTCGTCTTGCGTGTCAGGGGTTGTTGTCATTAGCCCTTACGCCTCCAATGCATGACTTCGTTGTCGCTCCCCAAACGGCGGAGCTGTCTGATGAAAAAGTAAACTGGATCACCTATCTTGTCGTCAAGACTTGAACACAAGATCCAGCTAACGATTTCGTTACCTACCAGTAATTCCAGCGTGTTGGAACACTAAAGCAGCTGCTCCAAGTGCTTCCGCACGCGCTCCCAAGGACGACATTGCGAGGTGTGTTGTTTCGCCTACAACGGGCACAGCGTGACGAACGAGCCCCCTTCGAATGGGGTCCAGGAGGAGGCTGCCGAGGCCCGCCAATGGTCCACCCACGACGATCACTTCAGGGTTGATCAAGTTGGCGACGTTGCCCAGTGCGCGCCCCACGGCAAGGCCTGCGTCATCCACGACGCGCTGGGTTGCGGAGTCACCTGCGAGGCAATTCCGGACGATGTCCTGGGGCGTTAGTGATGTCTCCTTGCCGCGGCCCAGCAACTCAATCATGGTGGTGGTGGAGGCGATGGTTTCGAGGCAGCCGCGGTTCCCACATCGGCACACCAGCCCGTGCTCATGGATGGTCGCGTGGCCGATTTCGCCCGTGATACCCACATTCCCGTAGTAGGGCACGCCGTTGAGAATCAGGCCGGAACCGATACCGGATCCGATCTTCAGGAACATCAGGTTGGATACGCCGCTGTGGGGTCCCCACGTCACCTCCGACAAGGCTCCGAGATTGGCGTCGTTGTCAACAAATACGGGGCAACTCAGGGCTTCTTCGAGCCTGTGGAGGATGTCTATTCCCACCCATTCGGGCAGGATGGCGCCTTGGGCAACGGTCCCTGTTCGGCGGTCAATCGGCCCGGGAATACCCGCGCCTGCGCCAACCACCGCGCTCGGATCGATGCCATTTTCTGCCAGCAATCGCCCCAGTAACCGGACTGCGGCCGCGATGCCTTCCTCCGCATGATGGCCCAAGGGAAGTTCAATGAAATCCTCGGCGATGACGTGGTAACCGAGTGATGCCAGGACCACCCTCAGGTGGCGTCGGCCGAAATCAATCCCGACGGCGACCGCACCGTTGCTGTTCAACCTCACGTTGGTTGCCCGGCGTCCGGAACTGGTGGTTGGCTCGGTGGAAACGAGGCCTGCGTCCTGCATGATTTTCACGATGTTGGACACCGTGGCGGTGGAGAGTCCGGTCTGCCTGGAAAGCTCGGCTTGCGTTGACGGCCCGCTCAGCAAGCACTCGATAATCCGTTGCTGGTTCAGGTGCCGGAGCGCGGATTGCGAGCCGGGTTTTCGTGGTTGGCTCTTCGTTGAGCGCTGCATAGCGGACATGACAAGAAGATTGCCCCAAAAGCAACCTTGTAGTCAAGAAGTGAACACAACGCGACAAGCTTTCCCGACATACTCCAACGCAAGTTGCCCTCAATCCTCCCGGTGCGGGGGCCTGCTTTGCGTGCAATGCGTCCCGGTTCGCACGCCTCCGGGTCCAAATGCCCCGGTCCACTTGTCAGACCACGGGCCTACTCTGGAAACAAGAAGACTTCCGGCCCTCTGCGGTCCGGTACCCGGTGCAACCAAGGTGGTAATGATGCTGCTATCCGTCCTGCAGGCCAACGCTTCCGTCCTGGACGTTGAGGCGAACCTGCGCACGATCGACGACGCCGCCCGGCGCGCCTCACAGGCGGGGGCCGGGTTGCTCCTCACCCCGGAGCTCTTTCCGGTGGGCTACGCCCCGCTGCGGCTTCACGCCGAATTGGATCCGGCAACGCTTCCGGGCATCCGCGAACGGCTTTCCGGCATCGCCCGCCAGCACAACATCGGACTCGTGTACAGCCTCCCCGCGCCGGCTCCCGAGGACAACGGCTGGCACATCACCGCCACCCTCGTGAACGCCAACGGCACGGAACTCCTCCACTATGCCAAGGTCCACCTCTTTGGCGGGGAGGAGCGCAAGGCGTTCGTCGGCGCCCAAGAACCTCCCGCCGTCGTGGATTTCAACGGGATCCGCACGTCGATGTTGATTTGCTATGACGTTGAGTTCCCGGAGGCAGTCCGGGCAGCGGCAACTCGTGGGGCTGAACTCCTGTTGGTCCCCACGGCGTTGTCAGTGGGGTTCGACAACGTGCCGCAGGTGCTCATCCGTGCCCGCGCGGTGGAGAGCCAGCTCAATGTGGCGTACGCCAACCACAGTGGACATGAGGACATCTACAACTTCCTCGGCGGCAGCGTTGTTGCCGGCCCCGATGGCTCGTTGCTCGCGGCGGCGGGGGAGTCGGCGGCGCTCTTGTTCGCGGAAGTGGGCACGGAGACGGTGAAAGCGGCACGTGACGAAGTCCCGTACTTGCGCGAGCGACGCCCTGAGCTCTACCGAAAATGGGAAGAGAGCGTTTAGACCCCCTCGGACCCGGACAACCCGGCAACAAGCTCGTCCGCATACTGCAGGGCGATCCACAGTTCGGCCCGGACCTGCGCCTGGTTCAGGTCCATGTCGAGCAGCTCGCCGAGGACGCCGATTTGCCGACGGACGCTGTTGCGGTGCAGGCCCAGCACCTTGGCGGAACCGTCCCAGCTGCCGTTTTCGCTGAGCCAGCCGCGCAGTACTGACAACAGCGGGTCGCGGCGATCAGGTTCCAAGGACAACACTGGGGCCAGGAGTCGCTCGGCCAGCATGGTCCCTGCCTCACGTCCCAGAAGACCAGTGACCGACCACTGCACTTCCTCCACTCGCACACTCTTTCCGCTGGACAACACCCGGCTCCGCAGCGAACTCACCCGCTGATAGGCCGCCGCAAGCCCGGTGAGTTCAGTCGGCTCGCCGATCGCCAGCCTCCACCCAAGCTTCTCGACGTCGGCAAGTAGCGCGTCATCCACCTTCAATCGGGTGATGGCAGCGAAACCGTAGTCGGTAATTTCCACGAGCTTCGTATCGAACAGCCTCCGCCACTGCAGCAGTTCACGGACGGGTCCGTCACCGGCAGGCCAGTCAGGCGAGTCCGACTTGATGCCCTGCACCACGCGCATTTGGCCCGAGCGGGTGGAGGAGAGGCTTTGCGCCAGCAGGTCCTTGAGACCATTGACGTGTTTGGTGCCGCCTGTGGCCAACGTGTCCGGATGCAGGAGCAGGGCGGTGGCAAGCTGGCTCGGAGCAAGTGACCCGCTTGTTCGTTGCCGGACCAGCAACTCCAGCAAACCCACCGCCGACTGCACCACATTGTTCTGCGCGGGCGTCAGCGGAGCATCCGAGCCAAGAATCAGCGCCCCGAGGTTCGCGTCCTTCGTACTGCGCAGAGGATGACCAAACACCAGGGCAGACCCGGGCTGCTCGAAACCATCCATCTCAACGCGCGGTCCGCTACCGGTCAGCAAACGTTCCAGCAGTGGCGCCAACAAGGAATGCTCGACGCCGGTGCTTCCGCCGGCATTGTGCCCACGCGCCCGCACCCGTCCGTCCGCCCCGACCAGCAGCGCCCACACGGGCACACGCTGGACCAGGGCTGCCAGTAATTCGTGCTCCGGCCTGGGGGAGAGGACTGCCCGCATGAGTTGGCGGTTGGTTTCGGCCAATTGCCGGAATACGCGGGCGTTGTCCGATTCCAGGAGCTGGGAGAACTCCAAACCAATCGCGGCGAAGGGCACGGACTCCGGGACCTCAAACAGGGTGAGGTTGTGCGTGCGGCAGGCGTCGAGGAGGACGTCGGGGACGGCGTCGAAATAGGGCCTGATGCCGAATCCGAGCGCCGCCACCTTCGCACCCACCAGCCGCCGCACATAGGCGTCCACGCTGGCCGCCGAGCCGCCCTTCCCCAGGAAAGGCAGCCCGGCGGTCAGCAGGAACTCGCCCTCCGGAAGATACGGTGTCGGGTCCTCCAGCTCACTGGGTTCCACCCAGCGCAGCAGCGAGGCGCCGCTGCCGCCGTCGTGAAGCATTTTCAACTCGGGCGGCAGCTGCTCCAGGAACTGCTCAAGCGTGACGAAACTCAGCCGGGCGGTGGCGGGCTCAGGCAACATTGTCCTGCCCGGCGGCTGCCGGCTCCTGGTAATCGGGGCACTCGTAGGCGGCGTCTTCTTCTGTCCCGGAGGTGTATACGCGCGGCAATCGCGGCGCAATCCTGTTGATGATTTCATCCCCGTGGCTGCCGATTGCAGCGCCCCAATCGTCGGCGCTCGCGGCACCGGTGGCCGGGTCGCCGAACAACACCGCAGTGTCGCCGACGTCGATCCCGGTCGCGTCAGGCCCGAGGTCCACCATGAATTGGTCCATGCAGACCTTGCCGATAACCGGGACGCTGCGGCCTCCGATATTCACCACCGAGCGGCCGCTGATGCCTTTCGGGATGCCGTCCGCGTAGCCAAGGGGAATGAGGCCCAGATAGCGGGGTTCGTAGGTGATGGCCTGGTGCTCGTAACTGACGCCCGTGCCGGCGGGGACCTTTTTGACCATCACCAAGGGGGCGGTGACGCTGAGGGCGGGCCGCAATCCGAAGTCGGTCGGGTTGAGGTGGTCTGCGGGAGCGAGGCCGTAGATTGCGAGTCCGGCCCGGACCATGTCGAAGTGGAATTCCGGGCGGTCCAGGATGTTTGCTGAGCTGGAAACGTGCCTCAGTTCGGGTTTGAGTCCGGCGGCGCGTGCCTCGCGGACGGCGTCCTCGAACTCCGCAACAGCGCTGGCGTTCCCAGGATGCGCGGGCACATCGGCCCACGCCAAGTGGGTCCAGATGCCGCGGACCAGCACGGTGCCGTCCACTTCCGCTTGACGGGCATGCGCCACGAGTTCGGCCCAATCCTCCCTGCGCGCCCCGCCCCGGCTGAGCCCGCTGTCCAGTTCAAGATGTACGACGGCGGGGCGGCCGAGGCGTTCGGCAATGCCTGCCAGCACCTGGAGTTGGTGGACGCTTCCGAGGGAGACATCGATGTTGTTTTCGAGTGCTTCCAGGATGGTGTCGCTGGTCTGGGATGCCAGATACAGCCACGAAAGGATCGGTTCTGTGATGCCGGCTTTGCGCAGGGCGATGGCCTCGGTGAGCTGCGCGGTTCCGAGCCAGTCAGCGCCGGATTCAACGGCCGTACGGGCTACTTCCACTAGCCCGTGACCGTAGGCGTTGCCCTTCACCACGGCCATGAAGAAGGGTGCGTCGGTGCGGCGCTTCAGGGCCTTGATGTTGTCTGAAATGGCGGACAGGTCCACTCTGACCTGACCGGAGAGGGCCAGCGAGCCACCCTCTTGGTACTGTGCAATACGTCTCATGGTTGAACACTATAGGTCATTTTGCACCGTGGTGAGAGGTGGCTCACATGCCAGTCTTGTGGAGGGGAAATCGAAACTACTTTGAAGGGACGTCAAGGGTGACTGTGCCTGTGAACACTCAAACATCAACGGCAGCGAGCATGGCCAGGCCAAGCCTCGGTGCCCAACTCCTGCGCCGCAAGCCGATCGGGCAGATGGCCGACGAGGCCGGAACCGGCGAAGGCGGCACCCCGCTGGTGCGCAGCTTCGGGGTACTCCAGCTGACCATGATCAGCGTCGGTGCAACGCTGGGTACCGGGATCCTGGTGATCCTTGGCGAGTCTGTGCCGCTGGCAGGCCCGGCCATCTGGATCTCCTTCGTGATCGCTGGTTTGGCTGCTCTCTTCTCGGCAGTGTCCTACGCAGAGATGGCCGGGCTCGTCCCGGTGGCAGGTTCCAGCTACTCATACTCCTACGCCACCATGGGCGAGGGCATGGCCTGGATCTGCGGTTGGTGCCTGGTACTGGAATACGCGGTCTCCGTGGCAGCCGTTGCAGTGGGCGCGGGCCAGTACGTGAACGAGACCCTGGCTGCGTTTGGACAGGTCCTGCCCGACGCCATGAGCCAGCCGCCGGGTGATGGTGGGGTGGTAAATGTTCCCGCCATGGTGATCGTGGTCCTTGCCATGATCCTCCTGGTTCGGGGCGCCCGTGAAAGTGCATGGATCAACACCGCTATCGTCATCATCAAAGTAGCCATCCTGATCTTCTTCTGCGCGGTAGCTTTCACCGCTTTCAACGCCGGTAACTTCGAGCCCCTCATGCCGATGGGCGCCGCCGGTGTCTCCGCGGCCGCATCAAGCGTTTTCTTCTCCTACATCGGATTCGATGCCGCCTCCACCGCCGGCGAAGAAGCCAGGAACCCCAAGCGGGACTTGCCACGCGCTATCTTGCTCTCCATGGTGATTGTCACCAGCATCTACGTCCTGGTGTCCGTTGCCGCAATCGGTGCCCGTCCGTGGGGCTGGTTCGATGGCACGGAAGCTGCCCTGGTCCAGATCCTGCATGAGATCACCGGACAGCCGTGGATCGCCCTCGTCTTCTCCGCCGGTGCCGTGCTTGCCATTGCCAGCATCGTGCTGACTGTCCTTTACGGCCAGACGCGCATCCTGCTCTCGATGTCCCGCGATGGCATGGTGCCCAAAGTTTTCGGCCGCGTTTCGCCCCGCACCGGAACGCCAGTCGCCGGGACCCTGATAGTCGGAACCGCCGTCGCCCTTACCGCTGGCTTGGTCCCGCTGGGTGCCTTGGCTGACGCAACGAGCATCGGTACGCTCTTCGCCTTCGCATTGGTCAACGTCGCCGTGATCTATCTCCGCCGCAACCGCCCCGACCTTGACCGCAGTTTCCGGGTTCCGCTGTACCCGATCACCCCGATCCTGGGCACGCTGATGTGTGCCTTCCTGATGCTCAACCTCGGCGCTGACACCTGGATCACCTTCGGTGTTTGGATGCTGGTGGGCATCGCCATCTACTTCGGCTATGGACGCCGGAACTCCAAGGTAGCCGCGCTCAGCGATGAGGACTACCGTGAACTGACAACCAGGGCCGTGAGCCCGGAAACTGTGAAAGCCGCAAACTGATGACAATCGCTACCGAACTTCCCACAGCCGACGTCGACGCTTCCGCGGCGGAGGCAGGCGAAGCCCCCATCACCATGCTGAACCCGGACTTTCCCTTCAGCTATGACCATTACCTGGCGCACCCGGACGGACTCGGAAGCATTCCGGAAGAGCTGTACGGCACGGAAGTAGCCGTCATCGGCGCTGGCCTGTCAGGGCTGGTCACGGCCTACGAGCTCATGAAGCTCGGCCTTAAGCCCGTGATGTACGAGGCCGACCAGATCGGTGGCCGTCTTCGCACGGCGAGCTTCCCCTCGGCGCCCGGCGTCGTAGCTGATCTTGGTGGCATGCGCTTCCCGGTCTCCGGCAAGGCTTTCTATCACTACGTGGACCTTCTTGGTTTGGAAACGCAGGACTTCCCCAACCCGATGGCCCCGGCAACATCCAGCACAGTGATCGAACTCGCCGGCAAGAAGCACTACGCCACCACGGCCGACGAGCTACCGGAATTTTTCCGTGAAGTGGCCGATGCGTGGAAGGCGGCCGTCAACGATGGCGCTGCTTTCAATGAAATGCAGGAAGCCATCAAGGCCCGCGATACCAAGCGGATCAAGGAACTCTGGAACGCACTCCTGCCCGAATTGGACGAGCAAACGTTCTACGGATTCATCGCAGCCAGCAAGTCCTTCAAGGAAGCCGGCTTCGCGCACCGCGAAGCTTTCGGCCAGGTGGGCTTCGGCACGGGCGGCTGGGACACCGATTTCCCCAACTCCATCCTGGAGATCCTCCGGGTTGTCTACACCGACGCAGACGACCAGCACCGGCTCATTTCGGGAGGAGCGCAAAGGCTCCCCGAGGCGCTGTGGAACCACGCGCCGTCGGACCTTAAATACTGGCCGCAAGGCACGTCACTGTCGTCGCTGCACTCCGGCTCGCCGCGCGGAGCCGTGGACAACATCCGCCGCGCGGACAACGGGGACCTGGTAGTCCGCGAAAACTGGGGACGCGAAGCCACGTACCAGGCGGTGGTAACCACGTGCCAGTCATGGCTGCTGTCCACGCGCATCCACACTGAGGAGGCGCTGTTCCCGGCCGAGCTGTGGACGGCGATCGAGCGCTCGCACTACATGCAGTCGTCCAAGACGTTCGTGATGGTGGACCGGCCCTTCTGGAAGGACATCGATCCGGAAACCGGACGCGAAGTCTTGTCCATGACACTCACCGACCGCCTCAACCGGGCCACATACTTGCTCGACGACGGCCCTGACAAGCCCGCCGTCATCCTCTTGTCCTACACATGGAACGATGACGCCCTGAAGTGGCTTGCCCTCACTGCCGAAGAACGCGTCAAGCTGATGCTGCACTCGCTGGAACAGATCTACCCGGGCGTGGACATCGCCAGCCACATCGTCGGGCAGCCGATCACCGTGTCCTGGGAAGCGGACCCCAACTTCATGGGTGCCTTCAAAGCCAACCTGCCGGGCCATTACCGGTACCAGCAGCGGCTCTTCACCCACTTCAAGCAGGATCAGCTACCGGAAAGCCAGCGCGGCATCTTCCTCGCCGGTGACGACGTGTCCTTCACCGCAGGCTGGGCCGAGGGCGCCGTGACCACAGGCCTGAACGCCGTGTGGGGCGTAGTGAACCACTTGGGCGGATCCTCTGTTGTCGGCAATCCGGGTCCGGGGGATCTGCTGGAGGAGTTCGGCCCAATTTCCCTGGACTAGTTGCGTTGCGGGGCCTGCTCTGCGTCCTAAACCAATCGCAGGGCCCACACCGCCCGGGTTCCCTGGCTGAGCTTGCGAAGTCAGGGAGGCGGTGGGGATGCAGAGCAGGCCTCGCATTGCTTAAGAAGCGTGCATTTCCCTGTGTGCCGCGGCGAGTTCCTTGTAGTGGGCGGCGTTGTGCTTGACGCCCTCAAACTCCTCGTCGGTCAATTCGCGGCGCACCTTTGCGGGGACGCCCGCCACGAGTGAGCGCGGCGGAATGACCGTGCCTTCAAGGACCACGGCGCCGGCTGCAATGAGCGAGCCCGTCCCAATGACTGCACCATTGAGGATGGTGGCGCTCATACCGATGAGGCAGTCGTCCTCCACAGTGCAGCCGTGGACCACTGCGCTGTGCCCAACGGAGACGCGCTCGCCGACGGTGCAGGGGAATCCGGGGTCGGCGTGGAGGACGACGTTGTCCTGGAGGTTGGAGCCTGCACCGACGCTGATGGCAGCCGTATCGGCACGGACCGAAACCCCGTAAAAGGCGCTGGAGTCCTCGGCCAAAGTCGCTTTGCCGATGATGGAAGCGGTGGGCGCGACGAACGCAGATTCATGGATGGCCGGGGTGTCCCCGGCGAAAGTGTAAGAGGGAGCCATGAGCCCAGCCTAGTTGGGTGCGGGGGTGCGCAGGACCAGGAACTGGTAGTGCTGCGTCCAGCTGCCCGCTCCCGGCCCGGACTCCACGCCGATACCCTCCGGCCAGGTCCGGAAATGCTCAATCGAGCCGTGCTCCCCGAAGATCCGCCGCACTGAGTCGTCGCTTCGGCGGCTGAAGAAACGTCGGGGTTCCTCCAGGTCCTCGGGGTTGAGGACCTCTTCATCCTCACCTGACCAAAGCCCGACGGCGATCGGCGCACCAGCCGCGCTGACCCGCACAAGTTCGCTGACGACGTCGTGAATCCTGTTGTTGGGGACGTGCAGGAGCGTGCTCATGGTCCACACGGCGGAGAAGACTGAATCGGGAAACGGCAGCTCACGACCACTCGCAACCGAGCAGTCCAACCCGGCCGAGCGGGCCACGTGAACGCTCTCCGAGGACAGGTCCACACCGGTGTAATGCAGGCCTGCACGGACAAACTCCAGGCCTTCCACCCCGGTCCCGCTGCCCAGTTCGAACACGGAGTGCCGGTGCTCATCCTTCAGGAGGCGGATGAACCAATCCCGGCACTCGACCCGGTGCGGGGTGAGGGCGCGCGTGTTCCGGACGGGTGCTTGGCGGTCGTAGAAAACTGCGAGGTCAGCTTCGTGGTCAGCTTCGGGGATGCCCTGCATACCCCCAGCTTAGGAGTGGCGCTAGTTGAATACCACGGTGCGGGTGCCGTCCAAAAGAACGCGGTGTTCAGCATGCCACTGCACTGCCTGGGCCAGGGTGCGCCCCTCCACGTCGCGGCCCATCTGGACAAACTGGGCAGCCGTGCGCGCGTGGTCAACGCGGATGACTTCCTGCTCGATGATCGGGCCTTCATCGAGGTCGGCGGTCACGTAGTGGGCCGTTGCACCGATGATCTTCACACCGCGGGCGTGGGCCTGGTGGTACGGCTTGGCGCCTTTGAAGGAGGGCAGGAATGAGTGGTGGATGTTGATTGCCTTGCCGTTCAACTCACTGCAGAGCTCGTTGGACAGGACCTGCATGTACCGGGCCAGGACCGTCAACTCGACGTCGTGCTCGGCAATCAGTTTCAGGAGTTCGGCCTCGGCCTGCTGCTTGGTCTCAGGTGTCACGGGAATGTGGTGGAACGGGATGCCGTAGAACTCCGCCAGCGACTCAAGGTCGCGGTGGTTGGACACGATGGCCGGAACGTCAATGGGCAAGGTGCCGGTCCGCTGCTGAAACAGGAGGTCGTTGAGGCAGTGCGCGTCCTTGGAGCACAGGATGATGGTGCGGACCTTTTCGCCGACAGGGTTGATCTGCCAGGTCATGCCGAAGGATTCGGCTACAGGCCGCAGGGCAGTGGCCAGTTCGTCCTGCGAGGACGCTGTGGTTGCCTCCACGCGCATGAAGAAGTTGCCGGTGCTGGGGCTTCCGTACTGCTGGGAGTCGGCGATATTGCAGCCGGCCTCAAGGAGGGCGCCGGCTACCGCATGGACGATGCCGGGGCGGTCCGGGCAGGAGAGTGTTACAACGAAAGCGGTGGAGTCAGTCACACGATCAAGCCTACCTGTGCTGCCTTGTTGTACTGTTAACGGGTCGCAACTGGCGTTGGGTGGACTACCACCAGGGAGCGGCAATCACGAAGACCACGGATCGTACGCCTGGGCCGAGGGTCATGTCTTGCCGCTGCACGCACGTGACCGATCCCTCCGTAATCAAGGGGACGCGGGAATGCTGCTGCCGGTAGCCTGACCTGTAGCACCACCCGTTGCCTAGCCAGGAGATCTCCGTGCCTACCACCACCACTTCCGCGTCTGTCAGCAACCAGTCGCTCGCTGAGCTCGATCCCGAGATCGCAGCAGTCCTCGACCAGGAACTCGGCCGCCAGCGCGGCACCCTGGAAATGATCGCCTCCGAAAACTTCGCCCCCCGCGCAGTCATGGAAGCACAGGGCTCCGTCCTGACCAACAAGTACGCCGAGGGTTACCCGGGCCGCCGCTACTACGGCGGGTGTGAATACGTCGACGTCGCGGAGCAGCTTGCGATCGACCGCGTCAAGGAACTCTTCGGCGCCGAGTACGCCAACGTCCAGCCGCACTCCGGTGCCCAGGCAAACGCCGCAGCACTGTCTGCCATGATCACCCCGGGCGACAAGATCCTCGGCCTCTCCCTGGCACACGGTGGCCACCTGACCCACGGCATGAAGCTGAACTTCTCCGGCAAGCTCTACAACGTAGCTGCTTACCAGGTTGAAGAAGACACCTTCCGCGTGGACATGGACAAGCTTCGCGAGCAGGCCATCGCCGAGAAGCCGCAGGTCATCATCGCCGGCTGGTCCGCTTACCCGCGCCACCTCGACTTCGCTGCCTTCCGCTCCATCGCCGACGAAGTTGGCGCACTCCTCTGGACGGACATGGCACACTTCGCCGGACTGGTTGCAGCAGGCCTGCACCCGAGCCCGGTCCCGTACTCCGACGTCGTCACCTCCACCGTGCACAAGACCCTCGCAGGTCCCCGTTCCGGTGTGATCCTTGCGAAGCAGGAGTGGGCCAAGAAGCTGAACTCCAACGTCTTCCCGGGCCAGCAGGGCGGCCCGCTGATGCACGTCATCGCCGCCAAGGCTGTTGCCTTCAAGATCGCCGGCAGCGAAGAATTCAAGGAGCGCCAGGAGCGCGTGCTCGAGGGTGCCAAGATCATCGCTGATCGCCTGAACCAGTCCGACGTCGCCGAAGCCGGCGTCTCGGTCCTCACCGGCGGCACCGACGTCCACCTGGTCCTGGTGGATCTGCGTAACTCGCAGCTGGACGGCCAGCAGGCTGAAGACCTCCTGCACTCGGTGGGCATCACAGTGAACCGCAACGCCGTTCCGTTCGACCCCCGCCCGCCGATGGTCACCTCCGGCCTCCGCATCGGTACGCCTGCACTGGCTACCCGCGGATTCGGTGCCACCGAGTTCACTGAGGTTGCCGAGATCATCGCCACGGCCCTGAAGGCTGGCTCCGCTACAGACGTTGAGGCCCTTCAGGCCCGCGTGGACAAGCTTGCCGCCGACTTCCCGCTGTACCCGCAGCACGAGCAGTGGTAACCCGCCGCACATAAGCATCACCCGGGCGCTGGCCCGGAGCTAACGGGATCCGCCGCCACACCTTCGGCGGCGGGTCCCGTTGGCATGAGCCAACAGGTCACCCTCCAGAAAGAGCAGATGGAATGACACAGTCCACCGCACAGATCCTTGACGGCAAGGCCACCGCCGCAGCCATCAAGGCAGAACTGACCGAACGCGTTTCCGTCCTCGCAGCAAAGGGCATCGTCCCCGGCCTGGGCACCATCCTGGTGGGTTCGGACCCCGGCAGCACTTGGTATGTCGGCGGCAAGCACAAGGACTGCGCCGAGGTGGGCATCCAGTCCATCCGCCGGGACCTGCCCGAGGACATCACCCAGGAAGACCTCCTGAAGGTTGTCCGCGAGCTCAACGAGAACCCGGAATGCACGGGCTACATCGTTCAGTTGCCGCTGCCCAAGCACATTGACCAGGACGTGATCCTGGAAGCCATGGATCCGAACAAGGACGCCGATGGCCTGCACCCCATGAACCTCGGCCGCCTGGTGGCCAACGTCAGTGGCGAAATGAAGTCCCCGCTTCCCTGCACACCCAAGGGCTGCGTGGAACTGATGCGCCGGCACGGCATCCAGCTCAACGGCAAGCGCGTCCTTGTAGTGGGCCGCGGCGTCACCATCGGCCGCCCCATCGGCCTCCTGCTCACCCGCAGGGAAGTCAACGCAACGGTCATCCTGGCCCACACGGGAACTGTTGACCTACCCGCGGAACTCAAGCAGGCCGACGTCGTGATTGCCGCTGCAGGCGTGCCGCACATGATCAAGGCGGAAAACCTGAAGCCGGGCGCAATAGTGCTCGACGTCGGCGTCAGCCGCGTGGAGGACGCTAACGGCAAGGCTGTGGTCACCGGAGACGTGGACCCGGCAGCTGCCGACGTCGCCGCCTGGTTGTCCCCGAACCCGGGCGGCGTGGGTCCGATGACCCGCGCCATGCTGCTCGCCAACGTCGTGGAGAGTGCTGAGCGCGCAGCTGGCATCGCCTAGGTTCCTGCGACCACAGCAAGGCCCATTACGGGGCTAAGCTGCCGAAGATGCCGTGCGCACGGCATCTTCGGCAGGGAACCCTCGAAATGGCCTCGCGTACTCCTCCGGGAGTAGGCACCCTGCTCCGTTAACCCGACGACGAACACCCGGAGCAAAGCTAGGCTCGGAGTATGCAGCCCCGTTTCGCTGGACCTCAGAGATACGCAGGTCCGCGCCGTTTCGCGGGCCCACCCACGAGCTTCATCGTTATCACGGTGGCCCTCATCCAGGTAGCGGGGACGCTGTTTTCTGCGGGCCATCAGGACGCTTCACGGCCCTTGGACGGGCTTGCGATCCTGTTGCTGTTGGCCGGGCCTGCAGGACTGGCGTTCCGCAGGCGGGCGCCTGTAGTCATGCTTCCCGTCGCCCTCGTGGCAACGGGCGCCTATGTTGGCCTTGGCTACGCCTGGGGTCCCATTGCGCTCTCGCTGGCGTTGGCAATCGTGTTGACGTCGTCTGCGGGTTTGCGGTGGCAGGCGTGGGCGGGGGCCGGTATCGCCGCTGCCGCAGTGGTGTTCGCGGCCGCACTCAGCGGCGATCCCAACTGGCCGCTTCGCGCTTCCGCAGGGGTGGGATGGGCAGCCATTTTGGTGCTGATAGGACAGGGATTTCGACGCCGAAGCGAGCGGTTCGCGGAATACCGGCGTCGCCGTGAGGCCGCCCAGAAGGCTGAGCGCGATGAGTACCGGCTCACACTGGCCCGCGACATCCACGATGTCGTGGCTCACTCCTTGTCCATGATCAATGTGCAGGCATCCGTGGCGCTGCACGTGGGCTCGGATGATCCCCAGAAGCTCCGGCCGGCACTGGAAGCCATCAAGGCGGCCAGCAAGGAATCCCTCACGGAAGTCCGGCAACTCCTGGGCGTGTTGCGGGAGGACGTCCCGCTCGCCCCGGCGGCCCGGCCTACGCTGGCCAGAATTCCCGAACTTGTGAAGAACGCGGAGCTGGGCGGCTTGCAGGTGCGCTTCGAGGACCACTCGAACCATGAGCTCGTCGGACCGGCGCAGCAGGAAGCGGCGTACCGGATCATCCAGGAAGCGCTGACCAACGTCGGCAGGCACTCAGGTGCCCAATCCGCCGTCGTGCATCTTGCCCAGACCGAGGACGCGCTTACTGTACGGATAGACGACGACGGCGCGGGCATGGGCGGGGCGCTCCCGGGCAACGGCCTCACGGGGATGCGCGAGAGGGCGGTCGCCTTGGGCGGGACGCTCACGCTGCATGAACTCCAGCCAGGGCTCCGGGTCGAAGTGGTCCTGCCCAGCCAACCATCAGAAGGAGCCCTTCAGTGATCCGCATCCTCCTCGCCGATGACCAGACCCTCATCCGGGCAGGATTCCGCGCGCTCCTGGATGCTGAACCGGACATGGAAGTAGTGGCCGAGGCCGGCACTGGCAGGGACGCAGTGAGGCTGGCGGCGCGCGACAAACCGGACGTCATCCTCATGGACATCCGGATGCCGGACGACGACGGCCTCACCGCCACCCGCAGAATTCTTGCGGACCCGGCCCTCGCCGGCACGCGCATCATCATCCTGACTACCTTCGAGCTCGACGAGTACATCGCTGAGGCCGTCCGTGCGGGCGCAGCTGGTTTCCTCGTGAAGGACACCGAACCTGCAGAGCTCATCCGCGCCGTCCGGGTGGTCCACGACGGCGACGCGCTGCTCTCGCCCTCGGTGACCCGGCGGATCATGGCACAGCTGGCGTCCCAGAGCCGGGCGGCAGGAAAGGTAATTCCCCTGGAGCAGGTGACGGAACGCGAACGCGAGGTCCTGGCCTTGGTGGGGGAGGGACTGAACAATGCCGAGATCGCCGAACGCCTGTTCATCACGCCGCTAACCGCGAAGACCCATGTATCGCGCATCATGACCAAACTGATGGTCCGCGACCGCTCCCAACTCGTGGTCCTTGCGTACGAATCAGGGCTCGTAAGGCCAGGCTGGAGCAGCTGACAGGCTGCCGCCGACTCCCAAGGGAGTATGGCGGTACCTGCAGGTGACTCCCGACGGCGGACGTCCAGGCGGCCGTCCACGGGCAGACTCAAACCAGAGCCGAAAGACGGTTCGCGCCGGGAATCGGCGGAGAGAGTTTGGATCACTGACATGTTCACCGCATTGACTTCAATCGTCGGGGAGACCACCACGCTCGGGGGAGCGCTGGCACAACTGCCGGCCACCGTCGTCGCGCACGGTCCCTGGGGTGACGGCACGTTCTGGCCGTTCTTCCTCCTGTTCCCGCTGTTCTGGATCCTCGTGATCTTCCTGTTCATTTTCGTGGGCCGGCGGGCGTGGCGCCGCAACGATCACTGGGCGGCAACCCAAGGTGCTGAGGGCGTACTGCGCGAACGCTATGCCCGGGGCGAGATTGATGAGACCGAGTTCCGGCAGCGGCTGGAGGTACTGCGCTCGCAGCCACCGTCGTGACCTGACCGAGGGAAAAACCGAGAGGGCTCTTGCAAAAATATCTGCAAGAGCCCTTTCACATATTCGTTGGCGCTACTAGTCTGCTGAGGGTGCACAATGAAGCAACCGGCTCTGCAACACACTCCGAATCGTGGCAAACCAGCTTCGACATGAACCCACCCACCGTCATCAGCGCGCGGAACCTCACCAAGACCTATGGCGAGCTCACAGCCGTGGACAACATCTCCTTCGATGTTCCGGCGGGGGAGTCCTTTGGGCTGCTCGGCCCCAACGGCGCGGGCAAATCCACCACCATGAAAATGATCGGCGGAGTATCCCAGCGCACTTCAGGAACACTGAACATCATGGGTCTGGATCCGGAATCCCACGGACCGGAGGTCAGGGCACACCTGGGGGTCGTTCCGCAGCAGGACAACCTTGACGAAGAACTGAAGGTCCGCGAGAACCTGATCGTCTACGGCCGCTACTTCGGCCTGCCGCTGAGCTACCTGCGACCCAAAGCGGACGAGCTCCTGGAATTCGCGCAGCTCACGGACAAGGCCAATTCCAAGGTGGATGCGCTGTCCGGGGGAATGAAGCGGCGGCTCACCATCGCCCGGTCGCTCATCAACGAACCCCGCATCCTCCTGCTCGATGAGCCCACCACCGGCCTTGACCCGCAAGCCCGGCACATCCTCTGGGACCGGCTGTTCCGGCTCAAGGAAAACGGCGTCACACTGATCCTGACCACCCACTACATGGACGAGGCCGAGCAGCTCTGCGACCGCCTGATCGTGGTGGACAAGGGCAAGATCATGGCCGAGGGATCCCCGGCCAGCTTGATCCGCGAGCACTCCTCCCGCGAAGTACTTGAACTCAGGTTCGGGTCCGAGCGGAACTCTAGTATCGGCGTCGAGCTTCAGGGCATTGGCGAGCGGCTCGAGACCCTGCCTGACCGCGTGCTGATCTACGCGCACGACGGCGAGGCCGCGCTGGAGCAGGTCACTGCCCGAGGGCTGCGCCCTATGACGTCCCTGGTGCGCCGTTCCTCGCTGGAGGACGTGTTCCTGCGGCTTACCGGTAGGAGCCTCGTTGACTGAGTCGGTGAACAAACCAATCACGACGGCGGAGCAGCCGTTGCGGGCACACCCGCCTGCCGTTTCGGCTGCCAGGGCGCGGCGTTGGGGTTCCTTTTTCTATGCGGAACAAGTGCTACGCGTCATGCGAAATTACGGCTGGTCCGTGGTTCTCTACAGCGTGGGGCAACCCGTGGCCTACTTGTTCGCCATGGGAGTGGGGCTGGCAAGCCTTGTTGATGCGAATAGCGAATCCATATTCGGCGGCGTCAGCTACTTGGAATTTGTTGCACCTGCGCTGCTGGTCTCCGCGGCGGTCATGACGGCTTCCGGAGAGTTCTCCTACCCCATCATGGATGGCTTCAAATGGCGGCGGGTGTTCTACGGGCCGCACGCTTCGCCTTTGGTACCGCAACAAATAGCGAGCGGCCACATCATGGCAAGCACGCTCAGGTTCCTGCTGCAGTCGGTGGTCTACTTTGCGGTGGTGGCCATGTTCGGGGCTTCGCCGAGTCCGTGGGGATGGGTGTCCGCATTGGTTGCCACGGTCGCGGCGCTGTCCTTCGGCCTGCCACTCATGGCCTATGCCGCCAGCATTACCCAGGACAAGGGACAGTTCGCTTTGGTGCAGCGGTTCATTGTCATGCCACTGTTTCTGTTCTCCGGGACGTTCTTTCCCCTGGACACGCTGCCGTGGGCTGTCCGTTGGATCGGCTGGATATCGCCTGTGTGGCACGGAACGGAGCTGGGGCGGGTCTTCACTTATGGCATGGACGAGAACCCTGTCTTGACCATTACGCATGTGGTGTTCCTGCTGGGAACGGCCACGGCCGGCTGGCTGTTGGTCCGGCGCCAGTTCGTGAAGAGGATGGGCTCATGAGTATCCTGACCGGCGGCCACAGCGCCACGGATATCGCCCGGGAACGGAAGTTCGGCCCCCTCTACTCACGAAATGCCAAGGCCGTGGTTGCCCGTGGCCTCATGGCGGCCAAGTCCAGTACCTGGCTGGTGTTGTTGTCCGGGTTCTTCGAGCCTGTGCTCTTCCTGTTGGCCATGGGCGTAGGGATGGGCTCGATTGTGGGCACCGTCCAAGGGCCCGGCGGCGAGGAGATCAGCTACGCGGCCTATATAGCGCCAGCACTCCTGGCGGTCTCAGCCATGAATGGTGCCATCTACGATTCCACCTGGAACGTCTTCTTCAAGATGAACTTCGCCAAGCTGTACCAGGGGATGCTTTACACATCCCTCGGGCCATTGGACGTTGCCATGGGCGAAATCTTCCTGGCGCTGTTGCGGGGCCTTCTCTATGCCACGGGGTTCACCGCTTTGATGGGGGTCATGGGCTTGCTGACGACCTGGTGGGCCATCCTGGTCATCCCTGCCTCAGTACTGATTGCCTTCGGCTTCGCGAGCTTCGGCATGGGCATCACCAGCTTCATGAAGACGTTCCAGCAGATGGACTGGATCAACTTCTTCCTGTTGCCCATGTTCCTGTTCAGTGCCACGTTCTATCCGCTCAGCGTCTACCCCCAGGTCATCCAGTGGTTCATCCAGGCCATGCCCCTGTGGCACGGGGTTGAACTGCTGCGGCAGATCAGCGTGGGCTCGTTCAGTCCTGCCACAGCCATCCACGTTGGTTACTACCTGGTGATGATCGCACTGGGAATCATGCTGACAACGGGACGGCTGCGCCAACTGTTCCTGAAGTGACTCCATGTTCGCCATCCGTGGAAGCGGCGCAGGCACCTTCGGGGGTTTGCGACAATTGACTCATGCAATCTCTCGGCGACCCGCACCCGTCCACGTCCTCGTCCGGTAAAGGCCTTTTCAAGGGCTTCCGCATCGGCGGCCTGGGGATGACCGTAGTCATCATCGCCTTCGTGGTGGCCGTTATTTTCGCGGCCAACCAGAACGATTTTGTGGGTTGGGTAGTTGCGGTGGTCGCGTTTGGCTGGCTCGCGCTCGCCACCTTCGTGGTGTTCAGCATTCGAAGGGCCGCGCGGCGCGCCGGAGCAAAATTGAGCGAAGCGCAAGCCGCTTTCAACTCGGCAACCGGCCGCGCGCCGTCGTCGTCCTCGGCTGACAGCGGCGGCACCCGCGTGGTCGCCGAACGCAGCCAGGCCGATGAGGTCCGAGACCTCAAGCTGGACCATTCCTTCAAGATTGTCCAGGTGCAGGTACGCGTTGTGGACGAAGAACGTGCCAAAGGCGCAGCGGCAAACCAGGACACCATCAACCGCGCGTTGGAAACCATCGCGATCACGGCTACCAATGCCCGGGACATGATCAAGTCCTCAGGTGGCTCGGACGAGCCCGTGGCCGGCACCATCATCGACTAGAGTAGACCGGGTGAGTACGGCATTGAAGAAGGACTTCCTTCGCATCGCATCGGTCAACGTCAATGGCCTTCGGGCTGCCTACAAGAACGGCATGGCGGAATGGCTGGAGCCACGCGAGGTAGACATCCTCTGCCTGCAGGAAGTCCGTGCTCCTGATGCGATTGTGAACGCGCTGATCGGCGAAGGCTGGTACATCCTCCACGCTGAGGCTGAGGCAAAGGGCCGCGCAGGAGTTGCCATTGCATCACGCGAGGAACCCACCGGCACACGGATCGGGATCGGCGATGACTACTTCGCCACCGCTGGCCGCTGGGTTGAAGCGGATTTCACCGTCAGGAACACAGCCGGTGAATCCTCCACGTTGTCCGTGGTCAGCGCCTACGTTCACTCCGGTGAGGCAGGCACGCCCAAGCAGGAGGACAAGTACCGCTTCCTGGACGCCATGACCACGCGCCTCCCCGAGCTCGCCAAGCACAGCGATCACGCGCTGGTAGTTGGCGACCTCAATGTCGGACACACCGAACTGGACATCAAGAACTGGAAGGGCAACGTTAAGCGTGCCGGTTTCCTGCCAGAGGAGCGCGCGTATTTTGACCGCTTCCTGGGTGAAGAAATCGGATGGAGGGATGTCCACAGGGGCCTGGCAGGAAATGTCGCCGGCCCCTACACCTGGTGGTCCCAGCGCGGAAAGGCCTTTGACACTGACACAGGCTGGCGCATCGACTACCACCTGGCGACTCCCGGACTTGCATCGGCCGCGTTCTCGGCTGTCGTGGATCGGGCGCCTTCGTGGGACACCCGCTTCTCTGACCACGCACCGCTGGTAGTGGACTACCGGCTCTAAGCTTCACGAAAGTATTGCTCAATGACTAGCTCCATCACGACTGAAACCGGCACCCCAGCCGCCACACTGCCCAGCGGGAGTACCGTGACCTCCACCAAGCTTGCCGTTGGCGCCAAGCAGCGCGTCCTTTCAGGCATGCAGCCCTCCGCTGACTCCCTGCATCTTGGCAACTACCTTGGCGCTTTGGTCAACTGGGTTCGCATGCAGGACGAGTACGACGCCGTCTTCTTCATTCCGGATCTGCACGCCATCACCGTTCCGCAGGATCCCGCCGAGCTCGCCCGCCGCACCAGGGTCACGGCGGCCCAGTACATCGCTGGCGGCGTGGACGTGGAGAAGTGCACACTGTTCGTGCAATCGCAGGTCCCCGAGCACGCCCAGCTTGCGTGGGTACTGAACTGCATCACGGGCATGGGTGAAGCCGGCCGCATGACCCAGTTCAAGGACAAGGCACAGAAGCAGGGCTCGGACCACGCCAGCGTCGGCCTGTTCACCTACCCCATCCTGCAGGCAGCAGACATCCTCCTCTATCAGCCGCACGGCGTACCCGTCGGCGAAGATCAGCGCCAGCACGTTGAGCTCAGCCGCGACCTCGCCAACCGCTTCAACAGTCGTTTCGGCGAGACGTTCCAAGTGCCCGAGCCCTTCATTCAGAAGGAATCGGCAAAGATTTACGATCTCCAGAACCCTACGGCCAAGATGTCCAAGTCTGCCGAATCACCCGCGGGCCTCATCAACCTGTTGGATGACCCCAAGACCGTGGCCAAGCGCATCAAATCCGCTGTTACGGACACTGAGACCGAGATCCGCTACGACCGCGAAAACAAGCCGGGCGTCTCCAACTTGCTGACTATCTACTCGGCTATCAGTGGTACCCCAGTTGAGAAGATCGTGGCTGATTACCAGGGCAAGATGTACGGCCACCTCAAGGTGGATCTCGCCGAACTCGTCTCCGGACGTCTTGCTCCCATCCGTGAGCGGGCCAACGAACTTCTGGCGGACCCGGCAGAGCTGGACCGTCTCCTGGCTCACGGTGCAGACAAAGCCCGCGAGATCGCGTCCGCAACGCTCGCCGACGTCTACTCCAAGGTGGGCTTCCTGCCTTACCGCGGGGATGCCTACCGCACCGAGCAAGGAGTCCGCTAAGTTCATGTGCGCAGCTGGCCAGCTCAACGTCAAGACCGATACCCCTCAAGGCGTCGGTCCGGACGAATCGCGCCGGCCTGCTGTCACCGGCACCGATTGCGGTGCCGGTGACACCATGTGCGTTGGCGTGATCCTCGGCTTCCCGCCGGAGATCGCTCAGGAATTGCAGGCTTGGCGCGCATCCTTTGGCGATCCCATGGCCGAAGTCATCCCCGCCCACATCACACTCATCACCACTACGCCCACTCAGGACTGGGCAGCCACCCGGGACCACGTGCGCGAGGTCGCCCGCTCACAGGAACCGTTCACCATCACCATTTCCGGCACTGGTTCCTTCCGGCCCGTTTCGCCCGTGGTTTTCGTCAACGTCGAAGAGGGCTTTGAAGAGTGTGTGCAACTGCACGAAAAGCTCCAGACGGGTCCGCTTGAGCGTTTGCTTCCCTTCCCATACCACCCGCATGTCACCGTGGCCCATGATGTCGCCGAGGAAAATCTGGACGAGGCCGAAACGGTTCTGAGAGATTACCGGGCAACCTTCCCAGTGGTTAGCATGGGACTTTACGAGCACGACACCAATGGAATTTGGCAGCTACGGGAAGAGCTCGACTTTGGCGGCGACACTGACGAAACGCAGCAGGCGGAATCAACATCCACCGGCGGGAAGTCCTCCGCTGCCAACTGAGCTGGCAAAGCTAAAACTTCAACTTCTTCACAAGCGGCAGGACTGGGGCCACGCCAAGCGTGCCGGAGAAGGCCTGCCCAAGAGGGCCAGCGCCCTTCTCGCGCTCCTGCTCGCAAGGCTGAACACCAACCGGGCCATGCGGTCCTTCCAGAACTACACCCGGCAGCATGGGCCGCTTCTGAGTGCCGGCATCGGCTTCAACATGTTCTTCTCCGTCACGGGCCTCCTCACTACGGGTTTCGCCATCGCGGGAATCGTCCTGGGCGGCAACCCGGTCCTCGAAAACGCCGTGATTCGCAGCGTGGCCTCTGCAGCTCCCGGACTCCTCCAGGTCAATGGCGGTGAGGGACTGGTTGATCCGCAAACGCTGCTCAATCCCTCAGGTCTTGGATGGACCGCCGTCATCGCAGCAGCGGTAACCATCTTCACGTCCCTTGGTTGGATAGCCAGTGTCAGGGAAGGCCTGCGGGGTGTGACGGCTGCTGATCCGCTCCAGCGCAGCCCCATTCTGCAGAAACTGGTGGACGCCGGTACCCTCCTGCTCCTTGGTGTGATCCTCGTGGTCAGTGCCGGTGCATCCCTCATCTTTGGCACGGCTGCCGCCTGGATCTTCGACCTCCTCCGTTTGGACGAAGCAGTCGCGGCGCCCGTGGCCGCCGTCGTCAAGGTCGTCGTCCCCCTCCTGCTGAACTGCGCGACGGCGGCCGTGTTGTTCCGCATTGCAGGTGGCCTCAAGCTGGGGCGTCGGGCATTCATCGAAGGCGTCGCGCTGGCTGGCATTGGCACCACGGTTCTTCAACTCTTCAGCACCGAACTTCTCGCCCGGGCAGGACAGAACCCTGTCCTCGCCTCGTTTGCCATCATCATCGGCCTTCTGATCTGGTTCAACCTCGTGAGCCAGGTGTACCTCGTGTCCGCTTCGTGGGCGGCTATCCGCGAGGCTGACCTGCAGGCGGGGGAGACCCCGCGCAAGAAGGTCCTCGGTTCACGCCGCGCAACGCCCCAGACGTAGGGGTCGCTTTCTTATAGGGCAACGCGGGGATCCTTCTATGGTTGTCAAGCGTGGCAAGGGCCGGGGTTTGGGGCGTTGAGGGTTCGGTAGATCCGCCGGGCGAGGTAGCGTTTCACGCACCGGCGGATCTCCTTTGTGGTTCGTCCCTCGGCTTTGCGTTTGCGGAC
>NZ_JBFTIL010000027.1:0-136583 GCF_056394745.1 Paenarthrobacter sp. 10N417 | reverse complement strand
ACCAGCCCCATCACCGGAAGTGGAACCGGCGCCAACCCCGAGCGATCCAACGGGCCACACCATCCTGCCCGGAAACAGAAAACAACCGCCCATCAACCCGCCCGCCCGAAAAAACGGCCAACCCCACCGTCATGAAAAATCAGGGCTAGATTCATCGCGAAGGGATGACAAAACAAACGCCCGTTTCTGGGACAACCCGCGGCCAACCTCCGAAGAATGCGAACCGCGGCCGATAAATGGCGGCATTTTCGCAGCGCCAAGTGTCACCTCGAGTGCCCGTAACCGATCCCGTAGCGTGCTTCTGGACAGCTTGGAACATCGAAATCTTGCGTCTCGCAGAATTGAACCGCGAGGCTACCGACTCGCGGATCCTTGCCACATCGTGTCGCCGGCTGTCTGCTCACAAGCACGAAACCAACACTGCCGTGTCACTGGGCGGAAAAGACCGAGAGGGTCGCCGCCCGAAGCGCAGAATACGAGCTCCTGCGTACTGAGCCTCAGATGAGCGCCAGCCGGGCATCGTGCATCCGGCGGCCGCCGAAGCTCGAATTCGCGGCCATTCGCCTTCAACGAGAAAAGATGATGCTACCTCACGGCAGGGCTGGCCGGATTGGGCAGAGCAGCGCGGTCGTGATTACTCGTGACTCTTGGACGTGGGCCTTGGGTCGACCCCCACGACTACCCAACGACTCTGACGCGATTGCTTACCGGTTCGAAGGCAAGATTTGCTAGCCTGACCGGCCGATCCCCAGCATGGGCAGCAGCGCTGAAACGAACCCTACACCTTCTACTATCGCCGTCCAGGCCAGGATGGGCAGGGCCAGTTTGAGCTCACGGCACCATCGTGTCGCTATAGTGATCATTCCTCCCAGCGACACGAGGCCTACTAAGGTTCCGAGGCTATTGTTCATCAGTAACGCAGCCACTGGAAAGATTGCGGTGAGAGCGCACAGAGCGAGACTCCAAAGCACGCGCCGGTTTCTGACTTTGGACTCTGTCAGAGCTTTATCGGAAGCGGCGGCCTCTGCGCGCGCGTCAGATAGCTGGCTTGCCAATTCGGCGTTCTCTTTCTCCTTTTCGAGTTCTCGTATTCTTGCCTCGAGAGCCTCCTGATGTGCCTCGCTGGCTTCGACGGTAACGCGAGCGAAAGCGTCATTGTGGCGTTCCTTCTCCTGATGCATCATCGCGTCAACCCGCTTGGTCCTAGCAGCAAGGACGGCAGCTGCGATAGCGGTGGATGATGACTTGGCCTCCAACTCATCGAGCATCTCTGGTAGGGAAAGCATCATTTGTGCATGCCTGAGATCCATGTCCGACCCGCCTTGGTTTGGGGAGAGCTGCGCAGCGAGAGTCATCGCAAAGTCCCCGGGAAAACGTGCGGGTAGCTGCCACATTGCTTCTTCGGCGAACTGACCAGCCGCTGCTGTGGCAAGACCTCTCAGATCTTCCACGGGGGCACTTATCGATACGACGGTCGTCCATTGGGGCAGGCTCAGAGTCAGCGAAACCCGGTCCGACGAAATGGAGGCATAGGCCAGGGCCATCTGGCGATCACTAGTAATAACCCAAGCTCCGGGCCAGTTCTTTGACTGTTCGCGGCTTCTGCGCCTCCAAGTCATTGCCATGGTGTTCGCGTCTCGTTCAATGACCCGAGTAGAGCGGCCGGATCGCGGGCCTTTGTCGATTTGCTCCTGCAGAGCAGTGACGCATCTGGAGAATCGGTCGGGAGACCGGTCATTGTTGTGGTCCCTGACAGTCGCACCCCACGAGGCCAAATCATCTTCCAAACGTTCGCACATCGTCAGCATTTCGCTCAGGTTCTTGTACGTGCCATCCTTCAGCGCTGAGATACAAATGCCGTGGATCTGGTCCTCGACCAGTGCCGCGTAAAACTCGACCCTGGTATTTCGATCATGGGCTTCCCGAACGCGCTTCTGGACCGCCGGAATTTCTCGGCGCAGCAGTTGGTCGAGTTCATCGAGTGAATGCCTGCAAACGACGACATCCCAACCAGCTGCAGCTGCACTTCGGATCGTCAGCTCGGTGTCACGCCGGTCGGCCTTCCGTCCAACCAGCGAGAGCAGCACGGGGGTATCCAAAACCGCTCGTTGACCCCCGGGGCTTCCAATCTCGCTCGTAATTTCAGCACCGGAGCGCCCGGAAACATAAGAATGAAGGATGCAGCCTGTCGTGATGAGGCTGACGAGTTCCTTTCCGAACGAGTCCAGGGGATCCAAAGCAGCGAGAGCCAGCGACTTGAGTAGTTCAACTACCTCCGCATTGTCACTGACGTCGTCGAGGTAGCTGAGGATGTCAGTGGATTTGACCTCTCTGGGCGCGATCTGGCCGTGGATGAGTTGCTCCACTTCCCCTAGATAAGCCGATTGAGACTTTTCGATTCCCGCGATCAGGGCTCTGACGAGCTGGTTTAGCCACAGCGCGGCCTCGGTGCTGTCTGGTTCGTATCCCAGTCCTTCACGGCTTCGAACTCTGAGGTCTGCCATGACGCGCTCACGGAGACTGGTCACCCAACCCCCATGACGTTGAACGTCGGCGAGTCCATCTGCGGTCAAGAACCATTCTGCGAATTCGTTGAGGCCGGCTAATCCCAGTTCTTTGGCGAGGGACAAAGCCGTGTCGATCTGCTCCTGAGTAGGCTTGCTCCCTGGCCACATCTCTAAAACCGCTTGACGAATATCCCCAGATTTGGCGCGTTGCCGACGGTGCAAAAACTGGCAGGCGGCGGCGCAGAGCAGATCTGCCTCCGTGGAGGGACGAGACGACTTGATGACGCGTTGGACGGCTGAGAGGAAACCGATAGCTCCCGGTCCGGCCTCGTCAGGTTCATGTACGACATTGACGATAGCGGTCAAAACATCCCCCTTAAGTACCCGGCTGCAAATTACACGGTTGACATTTATTTTAACAATCTCGGCGATGGGAAGCACGACGAATGGCCAAGAGCCAGAGGGAACGTTCCGCCCTCAGCGCAGCCTGAACACCATCCGCCGGGAGATCAAGCACGCCGAGCTGAACGTCCGTCAATGGGTTGTTGAAGATCGAGTCGGACACTACGCTTTTCCCGGTGCGTTCGAGACTATCTCGGCCGGTACACGTCGGCACGGTGGTCGACCCGGAGGATGCTGATGCTGCCGCGTTCCTCGTCGATGGAGTACAGGACGCGGTAGGGCCCGCGCCTGGCGGAGTGGAAGCCGGCCAGGTCCCGCTCCAAGGCTTTGCCTACCCGCTGTGGATTTCTGGACAGATCGCCGTACACGAATTCGATGATGGCAGGCAGGATCCGGGGCGGCATGCCCTGCAGGTCCCGGCGTGCCGTGGGCGAGAAAATGACCTCGTACGCCACCGGCGCTCAGCCCTGGTGCTTGGGGACGCCGAACTCTGCCCGGATCTGCTCCTCGGTGAGGCCTTTGCCCTCGGCGATGTCATTCCCGGCCTGGGCAAGGTCTTCCCGGATATTGGGCTGGGAGAGCCAGAACAGGGTTTCCTGCAGCGCCTCCCATTCGTCGGTTCCGATGATCACGGCCGCGGGAACGCCGTTCTTGGTGATGACCACCTGCTCATGGGTCACCGACGCGGCGTCCACGAGCTCGGACAGCCTGGCCTTAACGGCGGAAAGCGGTAGAGTTTGCATGACTCAATTGTAGGTCTGAATTATGGTCATTACAAGACCAGAATTTCGCCGATAACAGTTATTATGTAAGGTTGTCAGGTTGTGCGTATGACAGGACATGTTTTCCTATCATAGGTAGGCTATCATTCCCGCCGCTTACGCGCTACTCGCGTCGCGTCCAACTGCCCTATTTGAAGACCGTCTCAGAGGATAGGGTCACTGCCCCTGTTCTCGCATCAACGTCAAACCGGCGAAGCTTGCCGTTACCCAATTCGTCGGCTGCGCGTTCAGCCAGGATCAAAGCATTGGCTGCACAGGATGACTGCCATGTGTGATCGGCGTAAAAACTTTCGATGACGTGAACGGGTACAAATCTGCCTCCGAGTTCCAGGTCGTCCTGCCGTCCGGTCCACCACCGGGTTCTGGCACGCTCAAGTGCAACATCCAGTGGAGCCTCTACGTCCACAACCTCCAGGTCTTCGTACCCGGCACTGAATAGCTCGTCCAGGTAAACATCGATAAGAGGCCGCCATGACAGAGTGCCGTCAATAACGACGTTTTCCCCTGCTGCCAACGCCAACTGTCGAACGAGGTCAGTTGTCCGGGTCGAGATGGCATGAATATGGGCGGCCAACTCACGGACGCCCACCGGCCTGCCGTCGGGCAAGAGGTGTGAATTCCTATACGCCAGCAGCCCGTGAGCCTCCGCATCCCTGAGCAGCAGGTCTTTGGCCACATCGGGATCTATGACCCGATAACCGTTCAGTGCCATCGTGCCACGAGCTTCTGTTTTGCCCGCACCAGGAGGGCCAGCGGTTACCACCACCGCATGCCCGCCCACCGAGACGTCGCCCTGAAGGCTCATGTAGGCCTTCGCGGTACGGATAACAGCCAGATCATCAAAGTAGGCGACCAGCTGGGCCGGCGGTTGATTCAGGGCTCCGCCTGGTGCATATAGCTCTGTGAGCGCGGAATGAACTTCTTCCTGATCAGCGGCCAACAGCCGCCCTTACCTCATTGAATTCTGTTTCATTGAGGAAGCCCTGAGCCACGGCCGTGACGACTTGATCCCAAGTCCCTGACAGCCGTCCTTCGTGCGGATATGGCGCCTGTTCCCCAAAGGTGAAGGTGAAGGCCTTCAAGTCAGCCACCAGCTTCTCCCGTGGCGTGTCGTATGCGAACGCACGGAGAATCACTTCCTCGGGATCAAGATCGAGATTTCCGTTCCGGCGTTCGATCGCCTTCAGCATGCGATGAACCTTTGCCTGGCTGGTTACTAGGATCTCGGCAATGTCTCGTTGGTTGAAGTTCCGCTTTGCCACGTTCTGAACCGCCCGAAGCTCGTCAAGCAAATCCACCCGGTGCCGGGCCTGACGCTGTAGCGCCTGATGATGCATTGCAGCGAGGTTGCTGTCCATGGTGATCATCGGTGCTCCTCTCCCGTGGGTGCCAGTCTAACCTCTTGATTCACCGTGAATCAAGAGAGGGGCTGGTTTCGTGTCGTATTGGCTAGAGGAGGCTGCCCTGCCCACGTCACTGCTCTGCGCGGGATCGGCCGATGAAGGTCCTCGAGGCTGAAGTTGTCATCATTGTCAGCTCGCACCCGTGCAGGAAGGTCCCAATTCGTCATCCGCCCAAGAATCCTTGCTCGCCGCATTTTGCAGCGCGACTGGCCGACCCGCCTTTGCTACCGACCAGACGCACCTCGCGGCAACCGGGATGCATACGGAATTACCACCTCAAGGGAGACAGCTGCGGCAGGAGCTGCCTCACTTTGCATGGCAAACCCCACGTCAGCGTTGCCACATTTAGGCCGACACGGGCCGTCGCTCGTCGTGGGCCCGTGGAAATATCCAGCACCGGCAGATGTGTTGCGTGGATCACATTTCGTCTATGGTTGTTCGGGGCGCCACAGCGTCGTGGCACCCGACTTAGAGCGGAGAGATGTTCGTGACGACAGACAAGCTTCGGGTACTGGTCCGGGTGGACCTCGACTGCGCCAAGGCCCAGGTTGCCGCGCAGGGCCATGTAACATCCAAAAGCGTCCACGGCCTCTATGACGTGATGAAGCGCGCCAACTCGCTCACCGCGGGCATGTCCCTGGAGCTCGATATGACCCGGGCCCGGATCGAGCCCGACGCGTTGGAAGAACTCCGGGCCTGCTCGCGGTCTCGCCATCTGCCTGCCCGCGTTGATCCGATCCAGTCCGACTACAGGCTGAGCATCCTCGCCCCGGATAATGCTGCGCGCCAAGGAGTAATGGTTTCACAGGCGGCCTGACTCGAAACGGTAATCCCCCACATCAGGATAGAAAATCCTCCAACGAATCACGGCCTGAGTCGCCGAAACGGTCGCCAGGTTGTACCTCATTCCGTATTTTCCGGGATTTTGCTAACGCCGATAGTAGTGACGTCTCCATTCAGCGCGACACGTAGTTGAATGCAGTTCTGAGCCGCCTAAGGACCATCAGCATTGTCAGGCCCAAATGTGTGAAAAGCCAGACGCAGAGGGGGGTCCACCACCAGGCAAGCCCTCCGATTGGGTCGGAAGCCGAGGGCGGCGGTGTCACGGCAGCAGCGACGGCAAGGAGGAGCGAAAGGCACACGGCGACGACTGCCGCGTACGTTACGTTGGCCCGCAGATCAGATATGACCAACTTCAGGTCGTGCGCGTGGTCGAACACGGCAGCATCTTTACGCACGGCGATTCCAGTGTTGAACATCAGTACTAGCAGTCCGAATAGCAGGGCAGTAAAAATGGTCACGCCGCTGAGCAGTTGTCCTATTCCCTGTAGCCGGAAGTGGAAGAACAGGAACGGCAGTGCCAGGACGGTGGGAATGCCGAAGTACTTGAATGCAGCGCGGCGATGCTCGATTCTTTGTTGAGGACCAACTGCGGAGCTCCACGTTTCAATATGGTCTTCAACGACCATCCTTAGACCCCAATGCTTACCCAAGGGTCAGCCTCACTCGTTCTTCGACTGCTCTGGGTTTGATTCCTGCAACCAGTCTGCTGGTAGGCGCACGCCGCGGTTCCTCAGGATTTTTGCCGCGTGCGTTTCCCACAGGTTCCTCAGCTGGAAGTCTGCGAGCCGCGCCCCGGTTTCGTAGACGAATTGAGGCATCGCATCTCCTTCTAGAACGAAGGTCTTCTCTGGACGCTCGTTGCCAATACCTACCTCGAAGCGCTTCGTCTTCAGGTGTTCGCGGTTGACTGGCGACACTGCCTCCAGCGCAACTTTCAGATCGACGTCGGATTCTTCTGCTGTTTCCAGTTCGACTAGTTCCATCACAAGAGCCTGATATTCGGCCTCGTCCTGGACTGTGAATACTGATCTTGGGGCTTGCTTGTAGACGGTATGACCATTTTCGGAGTTCTTTTCATCCACGATCTTGCGTCGGTTTTCGACGGGTGCGATCCGTGCCAGAGCATCTAGCTTTTTGTCACGCCTAAACAGCCGGTCAGTGATGAGAGTTTTGATTCCCTGGCTTGCCCGCCTAAGTCTAGGGCCCTCCGTGTCGACCCTGACCACGGTGTCTTGAGGTGTGGAGTCATCCTGCCCGCCTTCCGCGGAGTAGAGAATTTCCGAGACTCGGAGAGCCTGTTGAGTCTGAAGTTCCCGCCGCCAGTCCTCGCTCTCAGCGAAAGCTTCGACTCGAATGACCGCCTCCATGTAGTGCGAGGATGGCTTCATCGCCTTCGTATAGAGCAGTTCCTTGAGATTCCTTACGCCTATGCGCTCGACAAATAACAGCCCGAAGTAGCTGTCCGAGGGGATGAATATTTGACTGCGAAGGCCGCTTAGGAGTGCGGTCCGTTCGTTCGTATCGACGGAGATGCCCGTTTCGGTGTCGTACGTCTCTCCGCGTCCACCCTCGGGGCCCTTGTTGATGCGCAGCCAGAGGGAACGGCCGGCACGGTCCGCTTCACGAATGCGGTAGCCGTCCGCTGACCTTTCATCGGAGTGGTAATCCTCTCCCAGCTCAGTTACCTGCTTATGAAGGACGTCCAGGAGGTCATGAGAGCCAGGGCCGCAGGAGGTCAAACGGTACAAGGCCCGCGATCTGTGGGGAGCATTTGCTCGTAGGAGATAGACCAAATACCCGAATGTCGCCACGTTTTCCCCATCTACAGCACTTGATCCTTACCCTACTGACCAATTATCACTGCATGCTCTGACAATTCGGCGACGACGAGCGCCGCTCTATAGGTAACCTCGGTGTCCGACGATTTCAGCCATAGCCTGTAGGACGAAGCCCCGGCAGTCGATGACTCCTGAGTTCGGGCCGATTGCTTTGCCGGCGCCGTTGAGGCTGAACTCCTGCAGCTTAAGGCTGCGAAGGTCGACTGCGATCAGCCTGCATTCAAGGGTCCCGTCCACCTTAACGATGGACTCGACGCGTTGTGAGACGTAGCCGGAGCTGCCCTGATTGAATGAGGGTAAGAGGTCTGATCTGGTTCTTTTTCGCCTGCGAGGCGGGCAGTAAAGATTCCCTTGCCTTGTCAGCGTTCCTGCTCGTTTGTCCAGGTAGGTGGTCTTCACTTCGAACGCCACTAAGTCACCTTCAACAAGGGCCAGAATGTCCAGGTCCTGCCTGGCGTCACTTCGGGGCATGCCGCTATCTCCAAGCGAGACAGGGCACGCCCCGTTCTCCTCCAGATAAAAACGAGCGGCTTCTTCGCCAATGTCACCGAACTGTCCTGTTGTAAGGACGTCCAGAATGGACGTCAGCTCCGTGTCCGATAATTCTGAAGGGTTGAAATTATCGCCGACCAGCAAATCGATCCGGTTCACAAACGTGTCCACTTCGAGGGTGGTCGTGGAGACGAGTCCGAGATCTACCCAAGTCGGCGTGTCTGTTAGGTCTGAGTACCTCAAGTGGCAGAAAAACAACCCGCCGGGGGTGGTCAACGCTTTTCGTTCGAGTGCACGATATCGCCGGCCTTGAGCAGACAAACCCCTGTTAAGGGCACGATCTTGGGCGTAGATGTTCGGGCCGAACTGTCCGCCCGCACTGTGAGGCATCATGTGGCCGCGATCGAACGACTGATTTGCAATCGCTTTCATCGGAAAACCGGCTTGGTAGACCACGTCTCGGACGGATCGCACCCCACTCACCCTCCCGAAGGCCGCAATTGTTCGCGCACATTGCTCTGACGCGCCCTCACCGGTGGCGTCGAAGAGGAAGTGCACTTCGCCTTGGTTCATCGTCACCAACTCGGATCCGGGACAAACTCCCCTGTATGACGCCGCCCATTGATCTTCGAGATCAGCGAGGATTGCTTCCTGAAACCGGGAGGGTTCTCCGCGGCCAGCAGCTTGCTGGGCCGCAACATAATCGATGGAACCAAAATCGCGCACTAATCCTCCTCCTGCTGCCTGGCCTTGGTGGAAGCTTCGTCAGCCAGTCTGCCAGCCAACCCCTTTTGTCCCCATTGGATCATCTTGAACGGCCAAGGAAGGGGGACGACATTCTTGGCCTCGCGACCTGCCTGAGCACGCTAGTCACTGTTCATGGGTGGACAACCAAGTTGGGACAATCGACATTGGACGGCGACCAGGAGTACCGGGCCCATAAGGGTGGCCCCCAACCGCGGTTTGTTTCACAGAAGCTGACCAGAGACCCGCGGCGAGCGTTGCTCGCGGTTCCTGACTTCGGCAAGGAAGTCATCCAGTCCCATGAGCCATTCCTGCTGCGAGGTGCTGAAACCCTGGGTGTGGAGTTCGCGGGGGATGACCAGTTGCAATCGTTCGGTGCGCATTTCAGCGGTTTGGTCTTCGGAAATGGCCGGTTGCAGCGTCAGCAGGTGTTTATTCGGGATGCGGTCGGCTTCGTTGAGAACCTGCCGCCACCGGTCCTTCAGCGTGGTTTTTGATCCCAGCATCGTCAAGCACGCCGGAGGGAACCCTGGATCGTCGTAGGCAGCTTTCGAGGGGAACAGAAAGTCGGGTTCCTTCTTGCCTTCGGTTTTGGCTTTCTTCACGTATTGGATGGAGTTCGCATTGAATACAGCCGAGATGTGTTCTTCCAAGGACAGGCCGGCCCGTGATTTCCTCCGATTGTGCACCGAGAGGGAGAGCTTGAGGAACGCGTCGACGTCCACACCGCCGCGGGCGTCGAGGAAGCCGTTGGAGATGCTTTCGCTGATCCGGTGTTTCTCCAGGGTGCGGAACATGCGGTGTTCCATGCTGGCCCAGCGCATGAGCGTGCCGTCAGGGTCTTCAACAGCGTCGACGTGTTTGACCATGGAGCGGGCATAGTGGGCGAAGTCCGGCGTTGACGGCCACAGCGTTTTGTGGAAGCGGTGCAGGATGGACTCCAGCAGGTCATCGTCACTGAGGTCGACCTCGATGCCGAGCAGTGCGAGCAGTTCCTCGCTGGCCATTTCCTCGCGCCCGGGCTGGGCGTCCATGTCGGTGGCCACGAACAAGGTTTCGTTGGTGCGTTGGACGTCGAAGATCCACTGCAGCTGCCGAAGGATCGTAGAGCCCTGCTTGGCGATCACGAGAATCAGGTTCCCGTTGTCTTCCTTGGCCAGGAACAGCGTGTCGCCGGCTTCGGCCCGGTAGATGATATGTTCTGCCGCCGACAGGTACAACAACCGGTATTCCGCACCGCGTGTTGGGTGGTTCTCGCGGGTGTCGTACCACGTCAGCGATGTTTCGAACAGTTCCGGCATTTCCTCCAGATCATCATCAAGGTACGCCATTCTGGTCGGCAGATAGTCTTTCCCTACCGGAGTGCCCAGCAATTCGCGGAAAGCCTTGCTGCCGTTGAACTCGTGCTGGTTGGACGTGAGTCTGTTGACGTCGACGTCGGCCAGGACTTTGACGGCGAAGCCCTGGAAATAGTCCCCAATGTTGATCACGGCTCAGGCTGCTGCTTCCACCGCGGCTGCAGTGCCGGAATGCTCGTGTGCACCGGCTGCTTCGAGTTCGGCTTGTTCGGCGGCGATGGTCGCTTTGACCTGCATCAGGTGCGGTTTCATGATCCGGGCGACTTCCTGGAAGACGGGCATGACGACGCTGTTGCCGAACTGCCGGTATGCCTGGGTGTCCGAGACGGGGATGACGAAGGAGTCGTCGAAGCCCATGAGGCGGGCACATTCGCGCGGCGTGAGCCGGCGCGGCCGCTGGCCCGGCTGCTCGACCAGGATTTCCGAGCCGTCCTTGTGGTACCGGGCCGAGAGGGTACGGGTGCGGCCCTCGGCATTGACGAGCCCGAACCCGAAGCCGTTGCCGGCGGCTTTGTGTTTTTTGGCGTAGTTCTGCAGATACGTCCAGAGGTTTTCGGTCAGCGTGAACTTGTCGTTGACCTTCTGCTCAACATGGTTGAAGTACTTGTCGCCGTCGTGCGCCAGGACCGGCTCCGTGCCGTCAGTGCGGTGCAGTACGTCCCCGAGCTTGTGGCTTGTTTTCTCCGGCAGGACCAAGTCCTCCCACGTGAACTCGGTCTTCCTCGCGAAGCCAACAATGATGATGCGTTCGCGGTGCTGCGGAGTGAAATGGCCGCCGTCGATCACCTGCTCGTAAACGTCATAGCCGAGCTCGTCCCTCAACACGGCCATGATGACTCTGAAGGTGTTGCCCTTGTCGTGGGACTTGAGGTTCTTCACGTTCTCCAGCACGAACGCTGCCGGGCGGGTGGTTTTGATGATCTCTTTGAGTTCGAAGAACAGAGTTCCCTGAGTCGGGTCTTCGAAGCCATGGGGCCGTCCGAGGGAGTTCTTCTTGCTCACGCCCGCGATAGAGAAAGGCTGGCACGGGAAGCCGCCCAGCAGGACGTCGTGTGCCGGAACGATGCCTTGCTGGCCGACAATGTCCCCGATGAACTCATGCCCGTCACCGAAGTTCACCGTGTACGTCTTCTTGGAGAACGCATTCCACTCGGACGTGAAAACGCATTCGCCGCCGTGTTTCTCAAAGCCTTGGCGGATGCCGCCGATCCCGGCGAATGTGTCGATGAACGTGAAGTCCGGGTTCTTGTGGAGTTGGATCGAGGACGGCGTCAGCAACGACTCCAGAGCCGCTCCAACAAAGGGTTTCGGCGTATTCTCCCCTGTGGCCCAGCGGCTGATGGTCCGGGTCTCCACACCGAGCGCCGAGGCCAGTTCGGTCTTCTTAAACCGTTCCAGCGCGTGGCTTAGAAGTTCTTGTACTTGCTCGGGAGAATGTGTCGTCATGGCGACATCTTGTCAGGTTTTTGACCCAGAACACGGGAGGCGCGCGGATCGAATGAATGTTCGATCCGCGCGCCTTAGCATATCGCTTCTCAGTAAAGGCCTGGGCCGCTGGTGTCAGGGAGAACGGCCGGTGCAGGCTCTACGTCTGCAACCGGATTCGATGTAGCTGTCGTTTCCGGTGGCAGGTGGCCTTGGAATTGCTTGCCGGCGTTGACTGTCAGCTTCCCCGCCGTGCCGTTCTGTGCGGTGAGCCGGATGTGGAAATCGTCTCCGTTGCGCATGACCCTGTCGATGCGGGCACGGTCGCCGGCGTCGTTGATGATGACGCTTCCGGCCTTCAAGTATTCGACGCCGAAAACCTGCCTCTCCTTGGCCGGGCCGGGGCTGGAGGGCGTTTGTGGAGTTGGTCCGGCCGGGCCCGGAGGGTATGACTCGAACTGCGTGGTGCCGCGCATCAGATCGCCGTTGGTGATCCGGACCAGGGTGTCCGGTCCCGTGGGCGGTGCGGGCCAGTTCGAGTAGTTCGCCCACGTCTGCTCGGAGGTTTTGATCCACGCAACCGCAGGGGTGTGTACCGCGTGAAGGACCGCCCCCGGGGGGAGCTTGTCCAGTTCGCCGGCGTCCATTCGCCCTGCTGGCGGGTCCACCGGTGTGATGACGTGGTCCGCCGGCACCCATGGCTCTGTGCGGGACGTCACTGCGAAGTTCAGGCCTTCTTCGATGTCGTCATCCTCGGGCAGTTTGACTTCGTACCAGGTAAATCCGCTGCCCAGTTCGTGGCATAGTTGCCCATCGACAACTCGGGTTTTGCAGTCGGCCCGGTAGTCTTCCTCGACATTCACTTCCTGCCAGATATTGCGTCCGGCATCGTATTCGTACTGGGTCCGTTCGCCGTCTGTGGTTTGCCGGGCTGCCAGGCGCAGGCATTCGTCCTGGTCGAAATAGGGTTTCGCCCACCCGTTCCACCGTTCCGTGGCAATATAGGCGGCCCGGAAGACGTCCTCGGGCTGTTCGCCGTCGTTCCAGCTCACCAAGGTTCCCGCGCGCGGCTGGGCATGGACCGGAACCCAATCCGTGTCCTCAGTGGTATCCCATTCGGACTCGATTTCCCCCTCTCGCATTTCCCATTCGCGCATTTCCGCCCCTGCGTCCGAGGCCGTGATCGCTGAGGGAGTGGGCGGCATCCACATCCGCGCGTTGGCTTGCTCAACACGGGGGTCAACATACATTTCAGCCCTGCCCAGATCGGTGTCAATGGTGACCAGCAGTTCCTCCCCCACTGCCGGGCGCAGTTCAACGATCCGTCCGAACGCGGTCATCGGTTGATTCACAGTGGCACCCGTCAGGTACCGGCCGTTGCCTGTGAGTAGAAGGTGACTCTCCGGCGGGCCCGCTGGATCCAGCAGATCCACTGCCTCCAACCGGGGAGGGTCCACCGAGGTGAATGCCACGGTGTCAACGTCCTCCTCCGCGCGGGTAATGGGTTGTTCGTCCGGGACGACCAGCCAGTCCGTGCTGGTGCCCGAGTATCCGATGTGGATCATTGTGGTGCCGGCAAAGGGTGACGGTGCCCGGGACAGCAGCTGCACATCCACGAACGGCATCGCTGCGTCGTAGGGCGATGTCGCAAGTTCGTAGGGGATCCCCGAGACGTTGATCCACGTACGCAACGGGACATCGGAAATGGTGTCAAAGGACTGCCGGACCTGAGTCACCCCGCCGGGGATGTCCTCACGGTCCACAGGAGGGACGAGTTCATGCAGGCGGGCACTGATCTTCTCCCCGAGCTGCGCTTCAAGAGTTTGGCGAATCCACGTGGTCGTTTCGCGGATTCGGCTGCGGGCTTCATCCGAGTCAGCCGGATCCACCCACTCGTAACGCGCACCATCTTCGTCGTGAACCGCCCGCTCATATGACGAGAACCCTAGAGCTGCGGTCACATGGTGCTCGAAGCGATCGTCAGCGACAACGGCCGCCAGATTCCCTCGATGTCGGACCAGAAGCTCCGCCCCGAAAGGCGGTTCGAGGTTCGGCTCAGCGAGTGCCGGCGCCGCCCCATATGCCGCGTTCTCCAGAAGTTCGAACTCGGCGAGAACCTTCCCTGCCTGCCGATAACGGGATTCGTTGGACGCCACGTCCAGGCCTTCGACTCCCAATTTCAACGCTGACAAGAATTTGAGCCCGTCTTCGTTCACTGCATCTAGATCCATGAGTTTCACTGCTCTCTTTCAGGTTTGCGGGTACCAGGCGCTGTCTATTTCGGCCGCGGTCCGTGACACACGTGTGGACACATCGGCAGGAAGGGCCCCTCGCCAGGCGGGAGCGCCCTTCCTGCGGGCCGGGCTAGAAGCTTGGGCCGGGGTTGGTGTCCGGTCCCGTGACAGGTGCCGGCGGGGCTGCTTCGGTATGGTCCGGTACAGACGGTTCGACGGCGAATCTGCGGTCCGGGCCGGCTTTGATGATGCCCCGGTTCCCGTCGGCGGAGGCCACCAGGATCTCGGTGACGGCCCCTGCCTGTCGGGTATCAATAACCCGGGCCTTTTTGCCCTGATCATTGACCATGACGTCCCCTGTGCGCAGGTCCTGGGCGCTTGCGCTGCGCCGCCGCACCGGGCCGGCAGGCACCGTAGAGGCCGGATTAAGGGGATCGGGCGTGGTGGATCCCTCATGCAGGATGGTGACTTCGGGCCGCTGCCCGTCAATGCCCTGACGGATCATCACCGGCCCGTTGTCGGTCGTGATCGTCAGATCGACCGATCCGTCATCGCGGTGATCGATCGCCGTGAGCCTCCCGGCTACGGTCAGCTCCTCCAGGATGCGGGTGCCGGCCGTGGAGGTGCGGATCCCGTTCGCTGACACCGACCGGCCGAGCGTGGTTTTCTCCGGCGGCACGATGGTGAACCGTGGCGCGCGGTAGTTCCCTGTAGGTGCTGCCGCCGGGGTCACGGGGACGACGTCGGCGGAGTGCGCCTGGATCCACCGCGCACCGGTGGCCTGCTCGAGGAGCAGGTAGCGTGTGCTGTCCACGGGTCCTGGCGCGACGGCGAGAACCCGGGCGTCGTCGTACCGTTCATGGCCATAGGAATGCAGGTACTCCAAGGTCACTGGTTTGCCGCTGACACTGATCCGCTGCCCCGACTGGACGTCACCGACCCGCCTGCCGGCAATTGTGTCCAGTTCCGCGGACAGCCCTGCGTCCAGGCTCGGAGCGGTCTCGACCATCCAGCGGCCTGCTTCGTCCCGGGGCACGAGTTCCAACGCCCCCGAGGTGTGGCTTATCTCGAAGCGGTGCCTTTGCCCGGCGACGGTGACCTCAACCGGGGTGCGGTGGTCGGTGATCCGTCCGCCGCCCACTGTTGCCACAAGCTCCGGGACGTCGGTGGTGGCCTGGTGTATTCCGAAGCGGTCCACGCCATGGATCACGGCCTTGCCCGGGGCGATCCGGACCGTGTCACCGGCCCGCAGCATCCCCATGCGCCGGGTGCCGTCGGTATCCGCGAAGCCAAGGTCAATACCCTCCTGTTCAGCGACACGGAGCAGTTCCTGGACGCGGACGTCCCGGGTGGCCGGCTTCCAGGTGCTGTTCAGGTACCAGAGATCCTGGCGGCGGGAGAACTTGAACCCGGCTTCCTTCAACAGTGCGTGCAGCGTGGTGTTCTCCCGGCCAACACCGCTGACGCTCGTGCCGGCGGCGCTGTGTTCCAGCACCGGACCGGCCGCGGGCGCGGCCGCGTTCTCTCCTTCCGGGGCAGCACTGGAGACCGGCCCGTCCGTCTCTGGTGTGGCGGATGCGGGCGTCGGGTCGGGTCCCACCCGGTCCGGTGCGATGTCCACGGTGGCCATCATCAGGTGCTCGCTGAGGAAGGGGTCCGGGTCTGCGATGAGGTCCGGGGCCGCGACGGGGGCCGGGTCCACGTGGACCGGGGCCAGCTCGAGGTCAAGGCCGCTGAAGTCCAGCGGCGTCTCCGGAAGCTCGCCCTCCCACAGCAAGACCATGGCGTTTCCGTAGGCGGCCCACCTGGTGCGGGTTCCGCCTGCATGTTCGAGTTCCAGTCTTATGTCTGCGGCCCTCCGGTTATCGGCTGCCGGCACGCGGTCCACAGTCACGATCCGGCCCAGCGCCACGTCGAGGTTGTTCCACTCGGGGATGGTGCCGCGGCTGGCCTTCAGCCTTACCCACGAGCCGGCATGGGCGGTGGTGAGCGAATCCGCGGACCGTTCGCTGACACGCCCGGGTGCCTGCAGCTCGGCCCGTTCCAGCAAGGTCAGTGCCCCGTAGCGGCGGGCAAGGATCGTGAGGTTCTGGTCCTCCCGGCGCCGGCACTTGCCGGTGTTGCCGTCCTCGAAACGGTATGTCACGTCCCGCATGGTGCCGCCGCTGACACTGGTGACCGTGACGTTGTCCCGGCGTGCCTGGTTGCGGTCCAGCTCGTGGGCGGGCACCACGTCGCCGGCGCGCAGATCATCGATCGTGCCTCCGCATCCGTCGGGGAACAACTGGCCGGCCTCCTTCGAAGTCAGGGGCCGGCCCTGCTGGTACGCGACCGGCCGCGGCCTGTAGTGCCCGGTCCGTGAACGGTCCGCACCCGTTTCAGGGTCGATGAATCCGGAGAGCCCGTAACCGTAGCTTCTGCCCGTGGATACGTCCCCCCGTTCCCCCAGTCCGGGGACATCTTCCAGGAGCACGTCCCCGGGCAGGAACTCACCACCGTTCACCACCGGCTCTGCCCCGTCGGTAGATTCCGCAGCCGCCGCGTCGGGATCCACGACGCCGTGCCTTAGGACCGGGGATCCGTGCCCCCACCGGTTGTAACCGACCAGGAGGACGCTGCCGTCATCCCTGGTGATCAGCCAGTCATTGGAGCGGACTTCCACCAGACCGGTGACCATGCGGACTTCCCCGGTGGGCCGGGCGGTCTCCGGGTCCAGTGTCCGGCGCTCCACGGTGATCCGTTCCCCGCTCTTGACCTCCGTATCCGCGGTGGCGACCGCGTCGGTGGGGGCGACGTCGACGAACAGCTTCTCGAACGGAGTGAGCACCGCGACCGGCCGGCTCACCAGGACGACGTCCTGGTAGGGACCGATGCGCACCGGGTCGGGTGCTTCGTCGGACTCCACGACGGCGACCAACATGGTCTCCTGGCTGCGATTGACCGTTTCGACCCGGAACAGCCCCTGCCCGTGCCCTTTGATTCCGGTGACGATATCCCCCGCCCGAAGGTCACTCCCGTGGACCTTGGCAGGATCCCGGACCAGAACTGCCAGCCCGTCCCCGGACACCGTGGCCGCCTCGGCAGAAGTGGCGTCTTCCTCGCCTTGGTCCAGACCCATGTCGTGCATGAGTTCGCTGATGCGCTGTTGCAGCTCCGCCAGTTCGGCGGCGTGTTCAAAGACCGCGTTCTGTGTCTGTTCCAGTGCCGGGATGCTCGCCCGGATGTCGGCTTGTCTGGCCAGCAGTTGGTCCCGGATTTCGGGCGCGGCCGCAGCGGTGTTCTCCAGCCGGCGCACCAACCCCAAAGGATCCGTGCCCAGCACAGCGTCCCATTCCACCCTCACCGTGGCGGCGTCGGAACCGCCGAGCCGCAGTTCCAGGCCCCGGTGGTAGCGTCCATCCACTGCCAGCCCGGCCACCTCACCAAGGGTCTGGTAGGGGCCGGCTCCTGCAGGCAAGGGCTGGATCCGGGATGTCACCAGCGCTTTGAAGGCTTCGGCTGCGTCACGCCGCTCCCGGAACTGCCGCCCACCCACACTCATCACAAAGCGATCCCCCGCCGTGTCCGCGACCATACCGGCGGCCGCGCTGATCCCGGGCAGATCCTGGGCGATCGAGGACAGCGCAGAATGGGCGATCGCCAGTTCACCCTTGCTGCGGCGCTTCGCGTCCTGGAACGAGCGGTGCAGGGATTGGAGCCTGGATTCTTCCATCTGCATGGACGCCAGGCGTTCCAGCCTCGGGTCCCCGGACAGCGCGGCCGCAGCCTGCCCGGCGGACAATTCCAGATCCCCGAAGCCGTCATCCATGGTGCGGCCCTGCACGTCACCTCGTTTGAGTTGGTTGATGAAGCCGGCCTTGCGGGCGATCATGTCCCACATGTAGACGTCGAAGGTTTCCGCCGTCGCATAGGACCGGATGCTCACGTCATCGTTCTGGTTGCCCTGGCGCAGGATCCTGCCCTCGCGTTGTTCAAGGTCCGCCGGACGCCACGGCACATCAACATGGTGAAGGGCCACGGCACGGTCCTGGACGTTGGTGCCGGTGCCCATCTTCTCCGTGGAGCCGATCAGCACGTTCACCCGCCCGTCCCGGCATTTATCGAACAAGTCTTTCCGGGCAGCATCGCTGCCGGCCTCATGGATGAACGCGATCCGCTCCGGTTCCATGCCAAGGCCCACCAGCTGGTCTTTGATGGCCTGATACATGCTGAACCGGCCCTCAGTGTTGGGCACGGCCCTGTCGCAGAACAGCAGCTGCAGGCCACCGGCCACCGCGGAGGGCTCCCCGTTGCTGCCGGTGAACTGCCGGTCTTTCGTGTCCTGGTGGATGGCCCACACCGCGGCCGCGACCTGCCCGGGCCTGCCGCCGTCCGGATCCCCCGGCAGGTCTTTGAGCCTCGGGTCCAAAGCAACCATGCGCCCGTCATTGGTGATCTTGGGCATGTTGTCTTCCTTGGGATCGACCCCGGAAAGGTTCTTCGCCCGCTCCCCGAGCTCCTTCACATAGTCCACGACCGGCCCGGAAGGCTGCCGTTTCTCCAGAACACGCTCCCCGCCGGCCAACACCGGCAGCTTCGCGGTGATATCCGAGACGGTGACCACGTCGCTGAACTGGGCCGACAACGAGAGCAGTTCAGGCAGGTTGATGTACTTGTTGATCCGCTCCACCTGGTCATACCCGCCACCGGCCGGGGAGATCCGCAGCACGGTGGAGCGTTCGGTGAACTGGTTCGCCCACGAGTTCACATCCTCCAACCCGGCGGCGCTGAGCAGGTCCGGGCGCAGGTAATGCTGCATCACCCACATCTCGGACATCGAGTTCGCCACCGGCGTGCCGGTGGCGAACGTGGCCACCGCCGGCAGGAACCCGTCCTGGTAGTAGCCGCCGCGTTTGGCGTCCTCGATCTTTGTTTCCCGCAGCGCACGAAGTTTGAAGTCCAGATCACTGGCTTTATCCGAGCCGTCACACGCGAGCTCGTATGAATCAGACTGGCGGTGCAGGTTCTTGAAATGGTGTGCCTCGTCCACGAACAAGTAGTCGATGCCGCTCTCCTCGAAGGTGACACCGTTGTCTTTGCCCGTGGTGATCCGGGCATGTCGTTCCTCCATGCGTTTGATGGCCCGCTCGACCGCTTTGATCCGGGCTTTCTCATCCCCGCCCATGCCGGCCCTGGCGGCCCGCAGCTCCTTGATCTGCTCCTCCAGCCATTCCTGCGTTTTGGCCGGATCGACCCGGATGTTCCCGAACACGGTCTGCGGGATCACCACAGCATCCCAATCCCCCGTGGCTGCGACCGCGACCCAGAAGGCACGGTCTTTGGCGTCAATCCCGGACGGAATCGACAGCACCCGCGCCGACGGGTACCAGCCGACAAACTCCCGGCTGACCTGGTCCACCAAGTGGTTCGGCACCACGATGGCCGGCTTCTTCGCGATCCCGGTCCTGCGCAGTTCCATGGCCGCCATGACCATGGTCCCGGTCTTCCCCGCACCCACCACGTGGTCGAGCAGCACCGCCGGCTCGTTGAGGACCCGCGCGACAGCGGAGCGCTGGTAAGGGTGCGGGATGCGGTCGTTGGCCAGCCCGGGGAAACTCATGGACTCCCCCAGCCCGGCATAGTCCGGGACCGTGTGTGAGTTGAACATCCGGTTGTACGTTGCGGTGACGCGTTCGGCACGCCCGGCGTCCTGGAACAACCATTCGCCGAAGTCGTTGGCGATCCTCGCGGCCTTGTCCCGGGCCTCCAGCGTGGCCTTGACGTCCTTGACCGTCCGTTCGGACCCGTCGGCGTTGTAGATGGTGCGGCGGATCACGATGGTGCGGTTGTTCATCACCGACTGCAGCAACGTCAGCGGCGTCCGGTCCGCGGTGGCGTAGGTGAACCGCACCTCCGGGGCGTACTTCGGGGATCCGTTCGCCGCCCGCAGCTCCCAGGCCCCCTCCGTCGGGGAAATCCCGGCTGTGGCCGCAACCCCGAACTTCTCGGCAATGAACGCCTCATAATCTTCCGGGTCCACGTACCTCACACCCGGGCGTGCCGTGATGTCCATTGCCGTGACCTGATCCGGCATCGCCCCCTCCAATGCCTCCACGTTCACCAGGAACCGTTCGTCGGTGCCGGCAGCGCCCCTGGCGGCGTCCAGTTTTGACCGGACGTCTCCGGACAGATACGCCACGGCAGGCAGCAGATCCCCGGACACCGGGTCATCAAAGACGAGCGTGCCCAGCATCTCGCGCGCTTGTGCCTCTTCGACGCCCAGCAGAGACCCGATCCGGGCCAAATCCACGCCCCGGGATTCATCAAGGCTCACCGCCAAGGCGTCCGCCGCCGTCGCTGCAGTCTCCGGGCGTTCACGGAAGGCCAGCACGTCCTGGTCAAAGACGACCGTCTTGGTCGCGGCGCCGCTGGCTTCATCGAAGTTCTCCAGGGCAAGCAGCAGCCCACGTGCCGGGTCCCCGGAAAGGAACTTCAGATGCTCCTGCTTCCGGACAGGTACCCGCTCGGCCGCCAAGGTCTCCCACTCGGCCCGCAGTTCCTCCGGAACCGGAACACCCGCGGGATCGACGTCCCCGTCAGCCGGGAGTCCCAGCCGCCATTCCCGCTCGCTCTTGGCCAAACGGGCAGCCACAGCTTTGGCAGCCCGAGGCTTTTCATCAAGGATGAAGCGGTTGATCGGCCCGTACTCGCCGTTGTAGGCGTCGTAGGCGTCGTTGAGAGCCGCACGAAGCGCTGACCGTTCGGTTTCCGGTGCGCCACATCGCTGGGAATCAATGACAGCACGGGCCGCGTCCCGCAACCCCATCAACGCCAGCGACTCCGTCACGCTGGCTTTCGCGACCCCGACCGGTTCCCATGCCTGGCCGGCGTTGAACCGCTCAAACCCGGCACCGGTGTAACGGATCGTTCCCGTGGTCGCTTCAGCGCCCTTTGAGTAATGCAATCCCGGCGAGAACGCTTCTGCCGGGACGTCCACCGTGTCCGGCGCGTAGCCATACCCGTCAGCAACAGCCTCGGCCAGCTGGCTGGACAGGTTCTCGCGGATCACGTCGGCAAGTTGGTGCCCGACAGGACCGGACAGTTCAAGGGCGTTCTCGTTGAACATGCCCTGCCCCACCGATAAAACACCCAGCAGGGCGTCGTCGTTGGCAGCGAAATGCCCGCCAACGGCCACCTGCGTTGGTTCACCGGTCTGGCGGTGCGTGGCCCACGTCGTGGACGTGTTCACCCAAGCACTGATCCGCGCTTCGTCCGGTGTCTCGCCCTCCTTGCGGCGCCGGAATACCAGCAAGTCAGTCGCGACGTCGGTGCCGGCCACCGCCTTGAACGCACCATTGGGCAGCCGGACAGCCCCGACCAGATCACCGTGTTTGGCGATCTGCCTCCGTGCCCTGGTGCCTTGGGCGTCCATCGTGAACGTCGAAGACAGCACCGCGACGTACCCGCCGGGGGCGACCATGCGCAACGATTTGGCGATGAAGTAGTTGTGGATGCTCAACCGCGCCGTGTTGTAACGGTCATCGTGGACCACATAGTCCCCGAACGGGACGTTGCCGACGACCGCCGACACCGAGCCCTCCGGCAGGGTGGACTGCTCGAAGCCCTCGGCACGTACCTGCGCCGACGGGTACAGCAACGACGCAATCCTGGCCGTGGTTCCATCCAGTTCCACACCGGCCATCGTCGCCGTCTCCGGCGCAAGACCAATGAATGTACCGGCCCCGCACCCGGGCTCGAGCACCGGACCGCCAGCAAACCCGGCCTCTTCCAGCACGTCCCAGACGGCCTTGACCACGGCAGGGTCCGTGTAGTGGGCATTGATCGTCGTCGCCGACGCCTGCGCGTACTCCTCAGCGCTGAGCAGCTGCTTCAGCTGCGCCCGTTCGGACACCCATTCCTCGCGGTGCTCTTCAAAAATCTGCGGCACCGCACCCCACGAGGACCACTGAGCCAGAACCTCCTGCTCAGCCGGACTCGCATACCGGCGCTCGTCCTCGACGCGGTGCAGGAGACGCAGCGCCTCCATGTTCGCGGCCGCCCGCGCCTTCGGACCCGACGGCGGACGAACACCGGTGCCGGGGACGAAATCAACCCGGTCCCCGGTTAGTTCTCGATCAAATGCTCCATCTCCGGCGGAACGCCGGTCTTCTGCCATTGTGTCCAGCCCGGAATCGGTTCCTTGCCGTGGCTGATCATCCAGTCGAAGACGTGCCGCATCACCTCGTTCATCCGGTGCGCCGTCGCTGCTTTGTCCCCTACGCTCATCTGCCGGTATTCGTCCTGATCCGCGGTCAGAGGCAACTCCAGGCTCCCGTCCCGGGCCAGCTGCGCCCAATACGCCTTCACCAGATCGAAGAACTCCGGGCTCGCCTGGTTCAACGGCGCCTTCAACCCGTCCAACAGGCTCTTCTCCTCGTACAGGTCCCGGAACCTGTCCAGCAGCGACGACGTCGCCGAGGGCACGGCGTCCGGCTCCTTCCACGCGTCCGGGTCCGTCTCCCAATCTTCCATCGCCTGGAAGTCGTCCTCCGGTGGTGCCGGTCTTTCCGAGTTCACTTCCTGCAGTTGGCGATACTCCGCGGGGTTCGTCATGTCCTACCTCCGGTTGTTCAAGGTCCTCCAGATCCTCAAAAAGAGACAACTGGTTCGGATCTACTTTGCGTCGCGCCATGTGCACGGCCTTTCAGGTTTACATAACGTGGGTACGGCCACGGAGATGTCAAGCGAGGGAAAAGGTTGGCGGCCTCTGAACGGCCACAGGCCCGCCGCCGCCCGGCAAGGGCGGCAGCGGGCCGAGATCAGGGTTGTGGCCGGTTAGTTGCTCAGACCCCATTCGCGGTCCACTGCAGATTGCTCCACGCGGACCGGTTCCACCTGGGCGTCGATGGACTCGCTCCACGCACCCTTGGGGTTGGGCTGGATCTTCACGCTGGCGAAGTCCAGTGACGCGGACACTTCCTCAGCCCAGACCCGGTGATTCATGCCCGGCGAGCCGTCCTTGGCCACGTACGGCACGGCCTCGTAGTTGCCCGTGATCGTCGCCCGGTTGCCCTTGGCCAGCGATTCCACGACGTTCCCGCCCAGCCGTGCGCCCTTGACGGCGACGTCATAGAACACCGGCTCGCCGTCCTTCCACGCGTTCGCTTCCCGGTCGAAGAGCCGGGGCGTATCCGCCAGACGGAAGGTCACCAGCTGGGAACCTTTCACGTCCCGGATCACCGGGTCATCGACCAGGTTTCCCGTCACGGTGTGCTTGTCGAGCCTTGGACGTCCAGCCATCTCATGTACTCCCTCGTCAGCGGGCACCTGCCTGTCAGGCACCGTTACCTGACATTTCGTCTGCGGGCACGAGAGCATGTGTGACATACGCCGTCGGCGTTCTGGGCACGGTTCCACCGCCGAAGCTCCATAGTGGCGCAGAACGGGCACCGCGTCTTGGGGCTTATGCTTCACTAACCATGGTCGTTGAAGGGACCCCTATGCCTGTTGAAAATGATGACGACCCTACCGCCAATCTCACCAAAGAGCAGATTCTTGAGGCTCTGTTGCCTCACCGTCCACGCGTCGGTGCTGAATGGATCGAGATTGACGATATTCGGGAGCCTCTCGCCCCCATTCACTACTATGAAAAGAACTGGCCTGGCGACATGCTTAACAGCCTGAAATCCCGTGAGGAAATCTACCCGCCGGAAGACTTCGTTCTCATCGTCAGCGAGGTGACCGATCAGCCGTATCACTACAGCATCCTGCCGTTTTGGCGTAAGAAGTAGCAGGACCGGAATGACGTAGGCAGCACACATCAAGACGAGGGCTCCGTCCTGGCGTCATAGGTACGTCAGTGACGTCACCCGGTGCTTCTGTCAGCAAATATCCTCCTGCGCCCAAGCCGCTACGATCAGCGGTCTTAAAACGGAGAAATACCCGGCCACAACCTTGACTGCAGCCCGGATCGCCATCGCGGGGCTGGGAGGTCCGCATGATCGCGGAAGAGCCGCTAACGTACCTAACCGCGTTGACCACGGCGAAGATCAGGCCCCAACCGACCCCGCTGATGAACACGATGTACTGGTCACAGGGCGCGCTCGCACCGTATGAAGCCACGGTCAGTGCGCCTCCCAGAACCGCGTTACCAACATTTGGCCAGGCCAAGCCGGCAAAGCGCCTCCCTGCTGGTCCCAAGTCAAGCCAGTGAACGGCTAAAAGCCTGCCAATTAGCGGATGCTGGAGCCGATTAGTCGTTCAGCTCGGAGAGCATCAGTTGGGGACGCGATGAACCCAGCTTGTGTTGGAGATGTGAGGTGTCTGGAATAATCGGAGGAGCGAGCTCCCAGCTCCTTCCCTTTTTCACCAACGTTCCTTCAACGGAATAGACCAATTTTTGATGATGAGCGATGATCGCCCAGACATAGTCGTTACCCGTCAGCGGAACTCTTATCCGCCGAAGATTTCCCCGCACGTCAGCAGATATGACGGCCACTCCGTTGTCTTCGCCGTCATCGCCGGGAAGCCCTCTCTCCAAGCTAGCAACCTGGCCCATGATCGTCTCGGTTGCCGGCGCGATCTTCCTCTTCAATCTTTCTTCAACTGAAGGGAGTTCGAGAAGCTCGCTTCGATTTAGAACGATCGAGTCGACCACGTCCGTCCCGACAATCTCACTCGGTGACCATTGAAATGACATGTCGAGGTTTTTCAGTGTTTCAGCCGAACCGATGTCGCGTAGTGCTCTCACTAACGGGAGACTCACCCCTTCGCCGAGGGCCTCATCCAAGCTAAGGTGCTGCGACGAATCCCTGTCAACGTGACGTTGGACCGCTTGAAGCCCCCGAGACAGGGTTGTCATGACGCGGCGAGTGTATGGCAACGGTTCGGATCGGTCGATATCCTCAGAAGTGCTCACCTGGTCAAGCGCCTTCGCCTTCACCGGCGGTTTTGCATCTTCATCGTCGAGGCGCGCAACCACCGTAATAATGAAGCTGCCCTTCTTCGTGTGCCCCATTCGAACATCGTGTTCCATAAAATGATTTACCCCGCGCGGTAGTTTTCCGACGTGGCTGTGTCTCGGATTCGCCGCCGTGGTCGCCGCGGCACGTACCATTTTTTCGATTGAGTGAATAAGCTCGGTGGCTTGAGAAAGGGGGATAGTCCCGTCGGCGGTGTTTTGATCCAAACGGACAAAGAATATGTCTGCCCGCGCACTCAAAAGCTTGTCTGACAGTTCCGGGAGTGCTACTCCGAAATGCCGAGACAGGCTTTCAATGGCTTCTCGAAGTCGAAGGTCGTAGTCAACGTATGTTTTATCGATTGGAACGAACAGTGCTTTTCCGCGAATAGTTGCCACCCCAGGGGAGCGCCAAATTCGGCCCCCACGTTGCGGTCCTTCGCACCTCCAGTCTTCGCTGGCCAGAAACTGCTCAACGCTGTGGAAGTCAAAAGCGTAGCTGCTGGCGACAGAGTCCTGCTGATCCAAACTCATATTTCCTCAGCCCCGTACAAATCTTTGATCATGGTCAGCAATTGAGCCGCCGTGAATTCGTTGCTTTTCGGTACTTTTACTTGGATTGAGGCTTGGTGATCCGGGAGAAGCGGAAAATCACGTGCTGGCATCCAGTACGTGTGCGCCCTTGCGAGCAACCCGTTGGTGTCATAGTGAAGCCAGTGGCCAGGTTCAACCGGAATTATCGTTATACAAAGAATGGCAGGCGAATTACGTTTCGCACTGGTCATTTTTTCGTACGTGCGTCGATTTATCGAATACAAAACAAAGTCGCCGCTCGAGTGGCTGTCAGAACTGGTGCATTTCATCTGAAGGTCAATAGTCGGGCTTATAACATTGGAGTATTCAACCTCAGACTTGAGAGTGAGATCGACCGCCCCCATATCGGTTTCCCAGCGTCCCACAGTTAGACCGGCCGCGGCTGACACCAGATGGGCGCACGCGAGGCTGAGCTGTTCCTTCATCTGGGAGATATCGAGAGAGCCGACTGGCAGCGTGTGTGAGATTGCAAGCGTCATACAGCTTCCCCATTGATATGCATAGTGACATCAAAGCACATGATGTCCTGACCGTCGTCGCGGGAACCTATGAATAGGACAGTTTGGCCCGGGACCGGCGTGGCGGGGTGGATCCTAACGATCCTCGCAGCCGTGAGGCAACCACTTCGTCCCCGGATCGCTGATTGTCACTATGAGACTGAGACGCCCGAGTCGTTTGGCACCCCATGACAGCTTCAGGAGCTTACACCGAGCTCTCATCGGCCAACGAGACGGTCATCGCGGATCTTGTCCGCAAGGCGATCGGCGATTGAGGGTATTGACGCATAGGCGTCGACGCGGCCGCCGCGACGACTTAGAGGCACTGATCAAGGTCAGGACATGCTGCGGATGTACAAAATGCTCAGGCCACCGACGCGATCGAGCGATTTACAGCCGGGGGCGACACACCGGGGGTCCGTCCCCGAGCCCGGTCACGGAAACCCGCACCAATTGCGTCCGGCTTCAGTTCTCTGTCTTGAGGTAACTGTCATCATTTCTTCTGCTCCTCATCACTTTCGGCTTCTTGTTCGGGATGTCGTTCCCAGCCCTCAGGACTGGTCTTATCCCGGGTAGTTTCCCAATACACGTCTTGTTGCTCGGGTCTGGCACCCATGTCGGTTCGACGCACTTGGATGCTGTCTGCGGCGGCGCCGGAGAGCAGTGTGACGTGTTCAATGACCGGCCCGCCCGGCTTGGGGAGGCCGCCGGCGAGAAGCTCGCGTCCGGTCTCCAGGTCGCCGCCGGCACCGACGGCCACCGGCCGCCACCAAGCGTTTTCGCTAGTGCGAGGCAATTCCACCGTGGAGGTGATCCCGTCCCGGACGGCAGCCCACCGTTCCTGGTTGTAGGTGAATGGCAGGTCAGGTTCATCTGCGACGTGATTGACGACGGCGCATTGGTGCGTTGATGCCATTTCCGTGAGCCGGCCTTTGAGTGCCTGGACGTGGGGGTGCCAGGTGGTCATGGCTCCGAGTCCGGGTGCGCCTTCTTCCCAGATCTTGTATTCGGCACACATCGCGGCATATAGCTCGGCCACGAGGTCGGAGTGTTCGTACCAGCATGCCGGGATGATGGCGCTGTTGATCTTGTACTCGCGGATGAACCAGTCGACCCATTGCCGTAGTCCGGTCCACGCCGCTGCCTGGTCTTCCGGTGCGATGTCCCGCCACCGGATTCCGAGCCATTCGGGCGGGCCTTCACCGAGGGCCGTTTCAAGGTCCGGGTCCAGGAACCCGGGCAAGGCCTTGGGCTCGTCCGTGCCGCCTTGGTTCCAGACGTCGACGTCCTCGTCGGCGTTGAACGGTTCCGCGTTCCAATCTGTTACTGACGGTTCGCCATTCATGGCTTGGCCTTTGTTCGCATCATGTTCCGTTCGTTGTGGCCACCGTTATCGGGGCCCCGTCCTGGATTGTTCTCCCGGCTGCAACAGTGCGTATGTCGGGCTTGAGCGGCCCGGTTCACCGGGGCCTGTGTGGCTGATATCCGGGCAGCAAGGTTTCCATGAACCGGTCCAGAAGGGCATCGAGGGCATCGGCCGCGGCGTTGGTTCCGGGGCGTCCATGGGAGCGCATCCATTGGTGCGCGGCGGTGTGGCAGCGTGGACACAGCGGCACGGAAACGCCGGTTTCGGCGGCGTTGCAGTCCCGCAATTCGTAGTGGTCGTGCTCAACGATGTGTTCTTCGATGCGGTTGGTAGGCAGGTGACACAGCCAGCATTGCCCCAGGGTGCCGGTGGTGCTGTGCGGATCGTTCATGGTGTCCTTTGATGTTTGCGGGACAGGATGGCGGTGATGACGAGGGTGGCGCGGCGCCGGTCCCACCCCCAGTAGTCCCCGCGCCGGTCATCGAGAACGCGGTGCAAGACTTCGTGGTGGTCCCTGCAGAAAGGCAACAGATCAGAGTCGGCCTCCCCCGCCCGGTAGCTGCCGTCGTCTCCGATGTGGACGCCGTCGTAGCTCGTGTGGTGAAGGTCCAGGGAACCGGCGTCGGTCAGGGTGATGCCGCAGACCTGGCAGGCGGGCTCAGAACCAGCCTTCCGGCAGTCCCGGAACCAGCGTTGCCGGCGCCACGACCACGCACCGGAGCGCAGGTATCCGGTGTAGCGGCAGCGCCGGCTGCCGGTTTTGCGTCCAAGGGAGTACCCCACGGGCTTATCCGGGGACTTCTTCGATGACGCGCGCGGTCTTTTTGGATGGTTTGTCGTCGCTGGTGAGTTCGGCTAGCAGGGACTTGTTGAACGTCCCGATGCTCGCTTCGATTTGTTTTGCGTCGGGGCGGTCACGCCAGCGGGTCATTTTCATCAGGAACGGCCGGCCATTGCGCCCGACGAACAACCCGTACCCGAAAGGCAGGCGCCGCAGTTCTGCCACGGTCAGGACGTCTTTGTCCCGCTTGGAGGTGTTCGAGGAGAATCCTTCGGCGGTGTGTGTGACGGATTGTTCGGTCACGGTGCGTGTACCGAGGAGTTTGACGAATGATTCGAGGTCTTTGTCGTTGCCGGATCCGCCGAGCTGGATTTTCACGGTGGCGGAGTCGAACACGGCCTGGGCTTCTTCGGAGCCCCATCCGCCGCGTGCTTGGGCGAGGGACTGAAGGACCACGAGCGGGCTGATCCCGATGCCGCCGCCGTCAGACATCAGCGTGACAAGGCCTGGCCAGGACGAGGACATGTTCGCGATTTCATCCAGCACCAGTGACATGGGCGGGTCCAGCCGGTTGCCGGGCAGCCGGATGGCCATTTCCCGGGCGGTTTCGGTGATTTCGTCCATCATGGCGATCAGGAACGGGGCCATCGCCCCGCCGCCGGACTTCGTTCCAATCAGATACAGCGTCCCCCGGTTCTTGATGAAGGTCCGGGGGTCCAGTGCTTCCTCCGGCGTGGCCGGTTTTAAGGTCTCACGCACGAGGGGCACTGCGAGGCCGGCGAGGGCTCCTTCGACGCCGAACCAGCGCGATCCCAGCATCTTCGGGTCCCCGTCAAGGATGGACTTCAATGACTTCCCCCAGCCGAACGCGGCGTCGGGGTGATCTTCAAGGATCTTCGTCGCCGCCGACGCGGTCGCCGGCGCTGTCCCCCACAAATACAGTTCATCCACGCTCAATCCGCCCAGGGCGGCGGCGTGCAGGAGGGACTGCAGGATCGTGATCGCAGCGCCGGCCCATTCCTGGTTCGAACTGGACTGTCCCAGACCGGAGGACCCGATCAGGGACGAGGCCCGGCGTGCGGCGACTTCCGGGCGTTCACAACCGGTGATCGGTGACCATTTCAGCGAGGACTTCGCCCCGGTGAGGCCTTGCGGGTCAAACAAGGTACAGATACTGCCGGCGACTTCACGCAGAGCGTGGGTGGCCGCGAAGTTGTCCGCACGGGTGGAGGTGGTGATCACCGAGCCAGGGGCGTCCAGGATGGCGCTGATGAGCAGGTGGAAGCCTTTACCGGAGCGGGGCGGGCCGACCAGCACAATGGATTCCTCACAGGAGACCAGCACGGCCTGGGACAGGACATGGCCCATGGTGATGGACGCGTCCGCCGCTGTCGGCCTATCCAGCGTGGGACGGATGCTTTTCGCCCGTTGCTGGATCTTCTTCTCCCCTACCGTGGCCTTCACTTCCTTGACCTTGGCCAGTCCCTCACGGCCCATGATGTCGTTCACGAAGTACTCGTCCGAGAGCTTCCAGTCATGGACCAGCTTCCACACACCCACGATCATCACCACAGCGACGAGGACCAGGAGGATCATCCAGAAGATCACGGCCCCGGATTCCGGGCCGCACGCGCTGGCCGTCACCCCGTACACCGAGGCGTCGGCAGGGCGGGAAGGATTCAGGAACCCCAGCGGGTGCAGAACCGAGGGAAGGGTTGTGAAGGATCCGCACCGGAACCATGCAGCGATCTGTCCGGGCAGGTACAGCACATACAGTACGAGGGCGACGGTTCCGAGTCCTAGGACCGCCATCTGGGTGGATTTCTCCATGGCTTTCATGCTGCTGCCCGCCTTCCGTGAGGTACTTCGCCCAGGGTGGCTCCCCGGGTTTTTCCGTCAGTATCGAAGACCGGGATTTCGGCGGTGGTGCGTTTGTTCCGCACGCTCACCGTCCGGGATCCGACCTTCCACAGCCCGGTCCCCTGTTCTGAGCCGTTGATGTCTTTACGTTCGGCTTCGGTGAGGCCAAGTTCCTTCTGGGTGTCGTCCAGGTTCGCCGTTTCCTGCCGGTAGATCACCTTCACCTCGGTGTCGCCCAGCAAGGACCGTGCCATGGCTGCCATGGCCGAGCCGGCATCCCCGGCAATGGCCAGGTCAGCGAGCTTGTGGATGATCAAGATGTTGAAAATGCCGTAATCGCGGGCCAGCTTCCACGCCTCCATCATCCGTGTCAGGGACGCTTCGTCGCTGACCGAGTCCCAGCCTTCCTCATACACGCACAAACGCTGCCCGGAGTCGGCGTTGGTGACCATCGACTCAGCCCACGAACCAGTGCAGGCGTAGGCTATTTTCCGCGCCTCACGGGAGGCGCCGGTGAGTGCTTTGGTGTTGACCGTGATGATGGGCGCGTCAGGGTCGAAGTCGGCGGTGGTTTCGCCGTCGAACATTCCGGCCAGGTCGCCCTCGGTGGTGCGGGCGAATGCGTGCAGCAAACGTTCGGCTGCTTCGGCGACTGACACGGACTTCTCCGTTGTCGTTGCCATGTCCCTTAGCTGGTTGATGAACATCGGCAACGTCGGCACCCCCGGCGCTACGAGGCGGACGGCGTTATCCAAGGCGATGGACAAGGCTGTGTGTTCGGCGCCTTGGACGCGGCGGTCCAGCAGGATCTCGCCGATGGTCTGCAGCAGGTTCAACCGTCGTGCCCGGACCATCGCGGCCCACCGGGCGTCGGTCATCGGCTCCCCGTCCGGGGTGGTGGAGGGACGGATCCCCTCGTCCAAGGGGTTGACCCTGTCCGGCTGGCCGGGACCGACCTTGATCGTGTGACCTCCCACGAAACGGGCCACGACATCCCATTCGCCTTTGCGGTCGGCCAAGATCAGCGCTTTACGGCCCAGCAGCACCAGACGGACGACCAGAGACTTGGCGCAGGTGGATTTGCCCGAGCCGACGGCCCCCATGAGGATCATTGACATGCCGGTGATGACTTTCGCCCGGTAGAGCTCCCACGGGTCGAACACGAACGCGCCGCCGCCGTAGACATCCTCCCCGATGTACGCGCCGTGGTGTCCCAGGTTCGCGCCGGCAAGGAACGGGTACGCCGACGCGAAGGAGAACGCCGTCTCGTGGAAGGGCCGCGGCCGCAGCCGGAACGCACTGCGCAGGTTGTGTCGGCGCTGCTTCCCGCCGCTGGCGAACGCCCGGTCCGGGAAACCCTCGGCATTGATCCTCGCTGCGGACAGGGCCTCCGTAATGGCTTGCTCGCGGGCCAGCTTCTGATACGCCCTCGCCTGTCGGGAAGAGGCGAATACGTCTATCAGCGCCACCTTGCCGGCGGCGGCATTGCGTGCCCGCTTCGCCGCCCGGCGGTTCCTGATCCTTGACTTGATGCTCATAGCAGCCCCCTTCCCAGCGGCATGGCGGCGGCCACGAATCCTTCGGCCTGCTGCCCGTACAGGCAGCGCAATTCGATCTGGGACGCGGCCGCGGCGTTGCGCAGTTTCGTGGAATTGGTCTCCAGCTCGTGCTCATCGGTGGCGGAGACTGTCACGTAGCCGCCGATCTTCAGCGCCCCGAACCCGTCCGTGAGCTGCATTTCCCGGAATTCCAGATCAGAACCTTCCAGGCGTTGCGCCCGGGAAATAGGCCGGCCCAGCCGGTCCTGGACCCGCAACCCTGCCTCCCAATCCGAGAGTGACGTCGTGACTTCCTTCATCGCCTTCGCCACCGAGTAGGGCCGGGCAACCAAGGTCACGGTGTGCCGGAAGTCCCCTGCGAACACGAGCTTGGACATGAACCCGAGCTTCGCCCGCTTCCTCGGCCATTCGGAGATCCACCAGCTGCGGTGCACGCCCGTGTCGGTGCGCAGCGAGGACCATTCCGGCAGCATCACCATCGGCCCGGCCGCCGACGGTGCGACGCCGGCGAAAGCGCCGGTCCGTTCGGAGATTTCCACCGCCGATGCCGGATCCGTGGCCCGACGGATACAAGCGGCCAGTTCGCGGGCGTTCATCCAGAACTTCACCCGGGTGCCCGTGGACGCCAGCGATTCCGTGACGGATCCGACCGTGCCGCCGGCGACGTCCATGAACCCGCCCAACCCGCCGCCGTGCGCGGTGATGGTCTTCTCCAGTTTTTTCTGGCTCAGCACGACCACCACCCAGCCCTCGTGGTGCATGATGCCGCGCCCGCCGGAGACAAGATCCTCATATGCTTGGGAGGCGAACGAGTTGATTGTCGTCCCGGACAGCGGCACGAGGTCCCCGGCGCGTTCCACCAGCGGGGCCTGTGCGCCTTTGGCTTTGTAGTAGTCCCGGATTTTCGCCCCCGACACCACCGACGTCTGGTCTGTCAACTGCAGGAACTCGATGCCGTCCTGCGCCGACAGCGCCGTCAGCACCGCGGAGAACGCCTCCGTCCGGTTCACTTGGTCATCATCGGACTCCAGTTCGAACGCGTTCGTGGACTCCACCTGCGCGGCAATGATCCCGTACCGGTTCACCGGGTCATACACGAACGCTTCCCCGGCCGGCAGTTCATAGCAAATCAGTTCGTTCAACTCCCCCGGCAGCATCAACCGTTCGGGTTTGCCCGGGATCAGCTTGCCGTTCTTTCCAGGCTGCGCCCGGTACACCGGCGGACCGTCTTCGGGGTCCAATTCCACACGCGGCGCTCCTTCAAGATGAACGGGCACAATCTCCAAAGGGGTTTCGGCGCGGGTCTCGCGCAGGAACTTCCCCTGCCCGGTCGCCGAGGCCCAGCGCAGGCCCGTCCATTTCGCCAGCCACTGCAGGGTGGACTTCCCCGCCCACCGGGTGCAGCACACCAACGTCGAGAACACCAGCACGGACCCGCCAATCAGCCAGCCCAGCGGGAACCCGAAAACCCCCACCAGAACAACCGTCACACCAAGGCCGATGCCAAGGAACACCAGCTGGTGTTTCTCCAGACCAAGCACCACACCGCGCTTGGCCTCCCGGCCAAAACGGACATCATCCCAGGTGAGCTCCTGCTCAACCACCACATCTGAACTCATCGGACTACCTTCCCCAATACTTCACGCATCATCTTCTTGTTCTCAATGCAGGCGGCGCCGTACCTGCCGCAGCGGTGTGATTTAGCGTCCACGTGCAACCCTGCCCGGGAGCCTGGCGACCCTGCCGCCCGTGCGGGTCAGGCCCCGGGTGAGTTGACCGCCGTGCCGTTCAATCCGGCGCCCGGTCGAGGACGCTGCACCGGCTCCGCCGCCGATGATCCCTTCGCCCGCCCCGCCGGTGAGGAAGCCCATGAACTTCATCATCAGCATCGGCATGACCGCGGCCATCAGGATGCACAACAACCCCGCAAGGAACTGGAACGTCGAGTTCGACGTCGAGGACACGACCATCCCGAACTTGAGGACCATCGCGGACATCGGCTTAGCGATCAACAGCGCCAAAGCAGTGATCCCGAAAGCTTTCATCAGCCCTTTCGCGGCCTCCAAGGGCTGGGACATGACAGCGATCGGCAGCATCGAGGTCAGAACGATCAACCCCAGCATCCGGAACACCATGAACCCGGCCATCAACAGCGCCAGAATCCAGATCACGAAGATCAGTAGAACCGGGACAAGGACCGCGCCCGGGTTGCCTTGGTCTTTCGCCATCGCCCACTGCTGGTAGTTCTCATCCATCACCACGGACTTCGTCGCCGGGTCCCACGTCAGGCCGAACATCGCCAGCACCCCGGAGGTCACGTCATTCTCAGACGCTGAGTTCCCCGCCTGCAGGATGAACACCGAGACATGGTCCAGCGCCTGGATCAGGGTGAACATGATGCCGGCCAAAATGTACGTAGCGGGGATCGCGAACACCGCGGCCGCCCCGGCACGGATCAAACCCACCGTCGAGGACCGGAATAGGCTGACAACAACCTGCACACCGACCAGCAGCACCAGGACCGGTGCCATGACCTGCACCAGCTGGGTCAGCATCCCCGGGTGCGTCACCGTCGTAACCGTGCCGCCCACATGGGTGTTGATCGTTCCGCCGATCACCGAAATCCACCAGTTCGAGTTCATGTCCGTGGAACTGAAAGCGTCCTTCACCACGTCAAAAACACTGCCCGCGAACCCTTGAATGCCGCCTTGGAAGAACTTCTGGATGTCCTCCGCCGGACCCATCGGGACCATGACCGGGGCCATCACCAACCACGACCATTCAGGGTGCTGACCCGGTAAGGGAAGCAGCCGGCACACCGAACCCTCTCGGCGATTACGCTTGGGAGTGCCGTCATCAGGCGGCCACGCCCAGCAGCACGCCCAAAGCCTTCGCCGGTACGGCTGGTGCGAGGTTGTTGCCGGTGGCCCAGAACACCAGACCGCTGATGGAACCGATCACGGCCGCGCCGACGAGTCCCCAGACCAGGATCATGAATCCGGTGGACTGTGCGCTGGCCATGCCGGCGAGCTTGCCGCCAACGGCCATGGCCGCACCGATCACCAGGATGATGACGATCAGTACGATGCACGTTGTCATCACCCCGCCGGCAATGTCCCGCAGGACCGCCATCCAGGGGGCTTTGTCGTTGGGCTTCACGTTCGGATCAATCGCCTCGAAAGGGATAGCCGACAGGACAGAGGTCAAAACACTCATGGGATTTTCCTTCAACTAGTTCTTGCACTCGGAGGTAGTGCGCGGCTTGTAGGCTTTCCCGCTCGAGTAGGACTTGTCCCCCAGGACTTTGATGTAGACGTCCTTGCACGCGTCAGGGCTGAGGTTGCTGGAGGTGCAGTCCGGGCCGGTCGGGGTCCACGTGATCTTCTGGACACCGGAATCACCGAACGCGTTCTTGGAACCGATGACACTGTTGGCGTCCTCGTCGGAGAGCAAAGCCTTGGTGTACCGCGCGACTTCGTCCGGGGAGAGGGTGTTGATACCCGTGGGGTCGGACTTGGACACCGTGTTCGAACAGGTGGATTTGGCCGGGTTCTTGGTGACATCAATGGTGGGTTGCTGTGCCCCGGCGGGCATGAGGTCGAATTTGCCGAGCCCGGAGCCGTAGAACACAAGCCCGCCGACGGAACCGACGATCGCGGCACCGAGGAAGATCCGGCCCGTCCACATCAGAGACTTCGCCTGCGTGTTCGTCAGCGCACCCATCTTGCCAACGATCCACAAAACCACCGAGATCGCCCCGGAAATGACGATCAGCACGACGACGCCGGCAAGGACCATGCCGGCAAAGTCACGTAGACCGGCGAGCTGGTCCTCGGAGCCCACGTCGGCGGGGTCCGCGCCCAGGCGCCCTGCCAGAAATTGGAGCGGGTTGAACATGGTTTTCCTTTCCACAGGTGGGACGTCTCCACCGGCTGTTCACGCCCCAATTCCCCGTTCCCCTTGCCGGGCGTGTGTCAGCGCGGCGTCCGACGACACCTGGATCGGAGCCGAGTTAAAACGAGGAATGCCTTGGCACCAGCCCCTCAACGGGGCGGTACCAAAGCATCGGCTCTTGGGTGGTGCTACTTTTTCAGTTGTGCGGGGCGGATGATGTCCGCCAACCAGTACGAGCCGGGACCGGCCTTGTTCAGGCGCACCCGGTAGTCCCCGTCATTGGTCGGCACCACCGCCCACACCCAGTACGGATTCGGCGGGGACTCCAGTTCCAACCGTGCCGGGCCGGTCACGCCCGTGGCCGTAAACGCGGACAGCCCCGGATCCGACCATGCGTTCTGCGCCCTGCTGGTCAGCATCGGTTTGATCCTAGCCATCCAATCGTTCTTGGACGCCTTGGTGTTCGTGAAAGCCACCATGACCTCCAGTGCCCTTTCCTCGGCATCCTGCGCGGCACGGACGTCCCATACTGGAGCGCTCGTATCCACGCCTTGGCCCAGCTGCGGGGGCGGCTCGGGCGCGAACATCCCGGACGGTGTAGCCGACAGCGATGGGTGTCCTGCGGCGCCGGAAGGACTAGCGGTTGGCGCTGCTCCCATGGTGGTTCCGGCTGTTGCACTGGCACTTGGCGATGCAGAGGATGTCTGGTCAACAACGGGACCGATGCCGCCGCATCCCGACAGCAGCAACCCTGCCGTGAGGGCCACTGTCAGGCCAATGAACGGCCGGAAGTGGAATCCCGCGGGGCGTGCCCGCGTGTGGTGCGTCATCATCTTCTTTCCTTTCACCGAGTCTTGCCGGGGTCTACTTCGTGGGCAGATGCAGGAACATGTCCGGCATCGTATTCGCACGTTTCATGGTGTAGTACTTGTGATCGTCGGGTGGGAACCCGAAGTTGTAGCCTTCCTCGAGGTAGCTCCCGTCCGGGTAGACAGCCTTGACGATTGCTACGTGACCATACCCTGCCGGTGCGACGGGGTTGCTGGGCCCGTACCAGGCCACTGCCCCGACCGTCGGCGTGCGGTCCGTGGGCCAGCCCTTGGCCACCCACGCACTGAAATAGTCCCGCGCGTCGCCGAGCACTTTGCCGTCCGGGCGGAAGGAACCGTTCGTGATCTTCCACGGCGCCTGGGTGGAACCGAAGTCCTGGTTCAACCTCCACATCACGAAGTCCACACATTCGCGGTTGAACGCCCCGAACTGGGACTGCGAGCCGGCGGGGCAGCCGGCGTACCCGCCCGTGGCGGTCAGCTGGCAGTGCGGAAGATCCTTGAACGGGTAGTCGTCAACCCCGGTGCCCTGCCCCGTGGCGATGTCACAGCCGGCAGGATCCGGGGCCGATGCCTTGACCGCTGTCCCGCCTTTGTCCGCGAAATCGTTCGCGTACTGTCGGATCCGCACCACGTACTGGGCGGTCTCCCCGTTATCCGGGATGCCACGGGCTGCAGTGACGCCACCCCAGCCGGCGTTGTACCCGGCCAGGGCCAGATCCACCGGGTCCCCCGGAAGTCCGGAAGTCTTCGCCTGTTTGAAGAGTTCGGCCATGTACCGGCCCTGGGCATCGATGCCGGCCAAAGGATCAAACGGGTCCGCGCCCTTACCGTAAGACGCCCACGTGCCCGGCATGAACTGGGCAATACCCCGCGCCCCGGCAGCAGACACGGCCTTGGGATTGAACCCGGACTCCTGCTTCAACTGCCCCGCCAACACCGGCGCCGGAAGACCGGACACCTTCGAGGCAGCATTCAACGCGGCAAGGTACTGGGCCGGGACAGTCCCAGTAGCCAAGCCGGCACTCGGCAGGCCAGGCACGCACGCCGCAGACTGGGACGACGCATCAGCGGCAGAGCCACCGGAAACGGCCCCGACAACGACCGCAACCAGCAGGGACGCGCCAAGGATGACGGCGGCGAAGAACGCCCCGGCGCTGCGGAACAGCCCTTTCATCGGCCCAGCACCACCGCGCACCACAGGGCGGTGACCACCAAGGCCACCATGCCGATGCCCACACGCCGCCACACGCTCCCGGCCAGCCAGGCCGAGAAGCGGCCACTGCCGGTCTCGGTGTCGAATCCGCCCTCCAGGTCCGGCGGGGTCGCGTTCTCCACCATGCCCTGAACAGTGTCTTTGACGTTCAGGGCACTGTGAGCCACCCTGTCGGCGGCACGTTGCCGCCAGCTGCGCTTCTTGTTCTGATCAAGCAGTGCCCGCAACTGGACCAACTGCTCCTCGGTGAAACCACCGTCACCGGCGCTGTCTCCTGATTCATCCGGATCGCCCAGTGCCGATTCGTTGTTGGTACTCATGATCGGTTCCTCGCCCTTGTCGTTCCTGTGTGCTGGATGGAGCATCATGTGTTTTGGTTTTCAAGGACCGTCCGGGCGACCTGAAGAAGCCACAGTGCTTCGACCACGTACTGACGGCAGGTGTTCAGCGAGTAGCCAGTCACCGCGACAAGGTCAGCTGCTGTGACGTTCCCGAAACCGCCTGCCCGGACCACGGCCATGGAGAACGCGGTCGCCCATGCGCCTTCTTCGCCGCCGTCAGCCGGCAAACAATCGACCAGCGTCCCTACCGTCACCGGTTCTCCGGCCGTACGGGCGGCAAGGGCCTTCACCACGACCCGGGCACAACGGGACACTTCCCGGCGGGAGTCCCGCAGGGCTTCCGGTGTGATGCCCAACGCTGCAGCAGCCTTGCCGACGTCGCCTTGGTAGGTTTCCACCAGTGCCGTGACCCGGTGGAAGCTCTCCGGGTTGGCGACCAGCTGCGCGGTCAGGCCAAGGACGTTCCGGGCGTGTGCGGACCCGGCCAAACGGTCCACGACGTCCTGGCTGAAGTCCTTTTCTGTGATCCCGAGCGCCGTGTCCGGTCCGGTGGCCGCGACTTCGAGCTGGCCTTGCAGCCGGCCCCGAGTACCGGCCCTTTTCACGTGATCGAACGCCCTGCGCTTGGCGATCGTGATCACCCAGCCCAGCACATGCCCCTTGTCCGGATCGAAGGAATCCGCGCTTTTCACCGCGGCCTCGGCGGCGTCCGAAATCACGTCATCGATGTCCTGGACCATGCCGACCGAGCCCAGAACGGCGGCCACGGCGGCCCGTGTCCGTCCGTCCAGCACCGCAGTCGCGATGTCATTTTCCATGCCAGCGATCCCCCGGCCCTGACCAGCTATCATCAGCTTTTCCTGTCACCAGACGCCGACGAAGGACGGTGGAATACAGCTAACGCCAATGGCATTGACCGTTCGTACGGCTTGCACATCGTTTGGCTCAGCTGGCCCGGTTCCCGGGGGGCGTGCTGCACCATCGGATCCTCATTCATGAGTGCGTGCCTTCCTTCAACGCTTCCCCGGTGAAAAGGGCAGGCTTGGAGACCTTCAAATCATTCAGGCGTGTCCGGCCTGTCCGTTCAGACACGCCAAGGAGCTCAGCCGCACCCTTGCCAGTCGGCTGAGAACCGCTGGCGATCACCGACATCACCCACTGCTCCAAATCCGTGGGGCGCGGCGCACGGCCAACGACGGACAGCGCCGGGCGTGCCGGTTTTGCTACGGGAGCCATGGTCGCCGGTTCAAGGTGCGCCCCGGAGGACTTTGCGGGTTCAACAGTGACGTCGGAGCGTTCCGGGGCGATCGGCGGTTCGACGGGCGTTTCGGAATCGACGGTCTCAGGAAGGCCGTCAATGGTTGCAGGCTCCGGTTCAACGTCGGCGGCAACATCAAACACCGAGGTCTCTTTTGCCGTGGACGACACGGGCACGGAACCAACTGGCTCCAGTACGGGCTCAACTTCCGGAACCAAAGGCTCAGGGGCGTCCACCACCAGCGCTGCCGTGACAGCCGGCACCACAAGATCGACGGCCGTGTTCTCAGGGATCCTTTCACCACCGCCCGGTCCACCGGCCGACGGCGACTCAACCAACGCCGCTGGCACGGTCTCGTCCTCTGGCCGTCGGATCACCAACCGGCCAAGCTGCTCCGTGGCCGCGAACACCGCCAACGGTGCCAAGGATGCGACGGCCGCGCCAATGATCTGCTGTCCCATGTCAGGGTGCGGGATGGAGAGAGCGTGGGCCCCGTTCGCGACCATCGAGAACACGGTAAACCCCGCCAAAGACAGCCATGACGCCCACGTCCGCTCGCCTCGGTGCCGGTGGATGAGCACCGCCAGCGTGTAGGCCAGGATCGCGACGTCAATGAACACCGGTACCGCCCAGCGCAGCCACTCCGGCAAACCGGCCCACGCCGCAACCTCGTGCAGGCCTGTAAAGGAAACCATGAACGAGGCCACGGCGAGGAATCCCACCAAGCCCACGGTGAGCCACAAGGTGACCATCGAATCCGGGTTTATGCGCTCCGTTCTGCGTTCAGTAGTGCGCGCCATCAAATGTTCCCCCCATGGCCATGATCGCGACCAAGTGCGGGAACACGCCTGGCGTGTTCAATCGCTGCCGATACCCTGATCCAGGGAAGTAAAGCCCTTCGTACGTGATTGAGTGAATAGGCAGCCCCGCCCGGCCAGGTCAGGGGCTGTTTGCCTTTAACGGCGCTTCCGCGACTGCAGCGCATCCAAGAACCTCCCCAACTCATCGACCGCGTCTGTGACCAAAGCAGTCAAGGCCACCGCGTCGTCGATGCCACCGGCCAGCACTTTCACATCAATCGCCGTCAACACGTGAGAGAGTGCCAGCACGCCACGCCCGGCATCCGAAGCAAGCTCGGTCAGGGTTTCCGCGTCGGTGTCGTCCTCGACAGTCAGCGACGCAGGATCCAGAGTGATTTCCCCCGCCAGTCGGATCACTAGCGGCAACGGGGAATCCATAGTGCCCGTCAACCTGCGGGCCGCCGCCTTCCGCTCCCGCGCCGGCCGCGGCGTGAACGCCGACGGCGTCAACGCAGCGATCCCCATGTCCGACGGAGACAACGCCCGAAGCTCTTCACTCAACGGCTGATCCTCAAAGAAGCCGCGCTCCGGCTTCCTAGGCCGTGAAGGGGCTGCTGGATAGGACTTGCCATCAAGGCCCACGACGTTGCTCTCGGCAGGTGGCACATATGTGCCACCTGCCGAAGTGTCGGCGGCTTCGATAACACGCTTGCTGCTGGCAATGTCGCGCTCAATGGTCGTATGGCTCGCCTGAAGCGCAGACCCGATCGCCCGCGTGCTCATACCCGCCTCACGCATCGACATAACCACCGCCTGCCTCTCCTCACGAGGCGGCTGCAACGCCAAAGACCCAAACTCACCCTGGCAATACGCATCCCACGAGCTGTACCCCATAGCAGCCCACGCCCTCCCTTGATAGGCCGCAATGACCAGCGTGTAGGAATGCTCCAAAGCGACTCTGATTTGCCTTGTGAGTGCACGCGCCCTCGGGGCGTCCAGAGATGGGTTATCCGGATCAATCTCGTCGATGATTTCAACATCGTCCGAGGCCAAGGTTGTCCCGTTGTGCTCGCGGTCGATAGCAGTGGTCACTGTTTACCCTTCCAACTCCTGCACGCGATGAACTCGCTTAATGCCTTCATGGTTGCCTACAATGTAACATCATGAGTGTGTTAAGTGAATCCAGCTATGCATTTAATGCGTTCATTAAGGGTGAGTGAGAGTTGATGGAGGCGGCGTGAGTATGAAAACAGTGGAGATTAGGGGCAAAATGGGAGGCGTGCCTAAATATGCCCTTCCCGAGGAGAACTGGTCAGACGATCTGCTTCTAGCCCAGAGGGTCATCAGCACCCCGGCGCGGCTCGCGATTGTTGGATACCTCTACTCGCAGGGCCCAACCCTACGCGCAACACTCATCAAGCAGCTCTCGCTCGACAGCAGCCTAGTAGGCCGCAACCTTGATCAGCTGGAGGACCTCGGCATCCTCCTTGGAGACCCACCCCGCGGGGAGCGAGTTGGCCGCTCTACCCGGTGGGAAGTGAATAAAGAGAAATACAGCAGCATGGCAAAAGCGCTGTATGACTTCCTGGGCATTGATCTGCTCGGCCCCCCGGGGCAGGGGACCGAGCGCGAAAACTAGTAGCCGAGCCCTTCCCCGCCGCTGACGGGGATCAAAGCGCCGGTCAGGTATGTCATCGTACTGATCTTGTAGATCGCGTCGGCGATCTCAGCCGGCTCAGCGATCCTCCTCAGGGGCGAGCTTTCGATCAGTTTCTTCATGTCAGCTTCTTCGACCTTGGCTAGCATTGCCGTTCGCGTTGGGCCCGGCGCCACAACATTGATCCTGATGCCGCGGGGGCCGGCTTCCCACATTGCCGACCGCACAAGTCCATCGAGAGCAGCCTTGGAGGACGTGTAATGGGCTGATCCAGGGATCCCGGTCCGGGAGGATTCGGAAGAAACCAGAATGATGGACCCGGCGCGGGCGCGACTCATGTAACGGAGTGAAGCCTGGACGCACCCGAAGGCACCAAAAAGATTCGTCTCCATGACAGAACGCAGGTCATCATCGCGCATCCGAATGAGAAGATCTTGACGAACAACACCGGCGTTGTAGACGACGGTGTCGAGCCTTCCGTACATTTCGTCGATTTCCTTGAATCCGGCTTTCATAGCCTCGGAATCGGTGACGTCCAACTCGATGCCGTGGACGCCGTCAGAGACCCCGCCGCCACGATGGCTTCCCACGACTACGCAACCCTCTTGCAGGAATCGCTCAGCCGTCGCCCGACCGATGCCGCGGGATGCTCCCAAAACGAATGTGACAGGCTTGTCAATTTTCAACTTGCTCACCAAAGCACAATACAGGTACCGTCATTAACGGCTCACAGGCTTTTGTGGCCTACATCTTACATACTTTCAAGTGTGCTGCTGGACAGTGGTGTGCTGGCTTCCAAACCCAACGAATCGTTAGGGCGATAAGTCATGCACCCCGAAGCAATCAACGCTGTTTGCGCCGCAGCCTCAACTCCTTCACTCCGGATCCTCCGCGCCCTGAATCTCCTTCAGACGCCACAGAGACCCGAGGAGATCGCCGAAGGGCTCGATCTCTACCTGTCAGTGGTTACCCATGAGCTGGCAAAACTGGAATCCGCCAATGTCGTAAGGACAATTGAGGGACGTGTCCATTTGTCAGTCAACCTTGCCGCTTTCTTCGCCGGTCCGCTCCTCATGTCTCAAGCTTGACCCAACGCCTCAGCACAGGAAGAAAGGGTATCCATGTCTAAACCCAATGAGATCGACGCACGAGGCCACTGGGTCGTCATAGACGTCACCCCCGACGGCGCTTCCCTGCTCGCGGTCGGCGATGAAGACCACCCGGGAATCAGCCCCAGGAACTGGCTCGATGTCAGGACACGTACAGTCCTCTTGGAAAAACTTCGGGCAATTCTTACATCGGGGGAGGCTTTCGAGAGCACCGTGCATTACGGATCCCGGGAGTTCTTCGTAGTAGCCAAGCCCGTAGTCTCACCGGACGGAAAGCAGATCGTGGGCGCCTACGGGATCTTCGAAAACCCCGGGCATCCGATCCCCGTAGAGCCCCTGGTAGGCACATGGCAATGGAGGGTCAGCAAGCAGACGGGGAAGAATGTTGGGGAAGATGCCTCGCTTTGGGACGACAACCTCTTCAAGATGTACGGAATCGATCCCGCTACTGTCGAGAGCAAGCGTGGGCCAGCTGGCGAATGGCTGGCCAAGCTCATTTCCACTAAAGACCGCGACACCATCAAGCTAGTGATCGACAGCGGGATTTCCGTGAACAACCGAAGTCGTCACCTGCTGTCGTACGAGGTCATCTATGGCTACGGAAGCGCAAATCCACGCAAGAAGCAGATCGCCAATTCGGCGCGTGCCTACGACGATCCTGATTACCCGGATGCAATCATGCTGCGCGGCTTCAGCCGCGAAGTGGCCTCACCGATGAAGCTCATAACACCAGGGCTTTCCCCTGTTTCAAGTGGACTAATGACCGAGGCACTTTTCGCGCTGGCCGCGGACCGTGCCTTTGCGGCCATTGACATGCAACAAGAAGTGACCTTTAGGACGTCTGCCAAATGGGCCGACTTCGGGCTCCTCCCCGACTTTGAAGGGAACCTGGCCGCACTCGCTCACCCAGACGACAAATTCGGCTTTGAGCACCATCTTGCGTCTGCCGCTGCAGGCAGGATCGGCCCGGAAACGTCAATCAATGTGCGTTTGAGGACCACAGCCGAGACTTGGCAGGCGTTCACAGTTGAAGTCGCCCCGATTGGTTTGTTGGACGGCGAGAGCCGTTATCTCATGACAAGTCTGGTTCCGCAGGGCGAAGGAGCGTAGGTGGGAATTCTCGATGGCAAGACGATACTCGTCACGGGCATCTTCACAGAGCGGAGCATTGCATACGCGGCCGCGGAACTGGCCCAGCGAGAAGGGGCGAGATTGATATTCACAGGCTTCGGCCGGCGCTCCAAGATAACGCAAAAGATAGTCCAGCGCCTTCCCTCCGCCGGCCCGGTCCTTGAGCTGGATGCCACTAGCCAAGAGGACCTTGATTCGCTTCACTCCCGGCTGCTGGAGCACACAGGGCACTTGGACGGAATTATCCATTGCATCTCGGCCAGCAAACCGGAAGCTGTCGGCTCCGGATTCATGACCGCAGGCTGGGACGACCTGTCCACCAGCCTTCAGGTCTCAGGGGCATCGCTCCAGGCGGTAACAAAGGCCTGCCTTCCATTGTTGAGGGACGGGTCCAGCATCGTCGGGGTAACCCTTGATGGAACGCCAGTGTGGCCAATCTACGGCTGGGCCGGTGTTGCCAAAGCGACCTATGAATCAACCAACCGGTACCTCGCCTACCACCTAGGAACACGGAAGATCCGCTCCAACCTCGTCGCATGTGGCCCCTTGGACAATTTCACAGTCGCCGCCATCGATGGCATCGAGAGCGCCGACGGAGTGTGGGAAGGCCGCGCACCTTTGGGCTGGGACAGGGCTGACCTGCAGCCGGTGGCGAAGGCCGTTGTTGCACTGCTCTCAGACTGGTTCCCTGCGACCACCGGCGAGATCGTCCACGTAGACGGCGGCTACCACGTAATGGGAATGTGAAATTTGGCCATGGTCGAGAACACGTTCACGCATAAAGACCGCGACACGCCCGCCCCTATCAAAGGTTTCGGTAATAAAAACCGCTTAGATGGCTCTATGGCAATCCGAAAGCTCGCTCAGGGTGGACGCCCGTCAAAGGGCCCACGGCACACATTTCTTGTTAAACCAGATATTGCCCGCGCTGAAAAACTGCAGGCCATCATGGAAATCCTCCACACCAACGCCGTTGACTATCTGACACCGCTGGTTGCCGCACACATCGACTCCATCGACCTTGACGCACTGAGAATTCAGGAGGCTTTGCCTATCACGAAGGCCGGTTAATAACTGAAGGCCCGCACTTGGCGGGCCTTCGTTAAGTATGCAGTTCAGATCCTCATCTTGGCGGATCCGCGATCTGAACTATCAAACACCCACCCAGTGGGTGGATTTTTGGTACCCCCCGAAAGGAGTAACTGCTGTCTATGGTACAGCCCTACCCATCTGCGTCAATAAACGCGCGGCCGAGTTTTCCGTGTCAAGCTACCCCGGAACAGGCGTGGATCCTTGCACCCCTGATTGCTGGCCAGCCTTCCTACAGGTTCGGCCGTTGGATCGGTGACCGGTTCCAGTACCCGCGGCCGACGACGCTATCCAGGATCACGGCGGCTCTGCCAGCACGACCGGCGGCTGTCATGGTTCACGACGTCGACGGCTCCGTGGCCACGATCTGCCTTGACCTAGACACCTCCAAAGCCCTCAAACACGTGGTTGACCAGGACGCAGCTAGTCTTGGCCGCCTTCTTTCGGAGTGCGGTCTGCGGTGGGTTGAGGACTTCTCTCCCAGCGGCGGACGGCACTTGTACATTCCTCTGACCGAGCGGATGGACGGCGCCGCCGCACGCGAGCTCGTCGAAGCCATGACATTACTGGCGCCGAGCCTTGACCCCGGCCCCCACCAAAACATCACTGACGGCTGTATCCGTGTCCCGGGATCCCGGCACAAGTCCGGTGGCCACCAAACACTTCTCACACCGCTCTCAGCCGCGTACGACATTCTCCGCTGGCGGAACCCGACCACTGCCGTCGCCGCGCTACATCAAGCACTGGCCCCGGAGCTCCGCCGCGCTCAGGACCTCAAAGCACGACGCCTCAAAACAAACAGCGTCCACCGGCCGACGTCGCCCAGTTCCACGCCCGGACTGGCCGGCAGTGAAGCCCCCCTGCGCCGTGTCGCCCGGACAGGCATCTACGACACGGCCAGATATTCCAGCGCGTCAGAGGCGCGCCTGGCGGTGCTCAACCATTTCGCTTCCTGTGGCTGGACCCTGTCCCAGGTCCGTGGCGAACTCTCGGGCCAGTTCCCGGGTCTGGCCGCCCTGTACGGGGACAAGCAGGACCGTCTCCTGGAGAAGGAGTGGGCTCTGGCCATCGCCTGGGTGCAGAAAAAAGCCCCTTCTACGGCAGGGAAGAACCATGCGCTTATTAACGACACAAGCCTCGCTAATCCCACAGGGGGGGCATTCAAACCCAGCAGCGCAGCTGCAATCCACCAGCTCGTGAACGATCTGGAAAATGTGCTCTTCGCAGTTCTTGACCACCGGCTTAAAGAACACAAACGCGAAGGACTTAGCCTCCGCTTCCTGCTCCGGTCCCTCTTGGGATACATGCGGACCATGGAAACCGACGTGCTCGACGTTGGCTGCCGCACCCTCGCCGTCGCCTTGGGAAACCACCATGCGACGGTGGCAAGGCTCCTGCCTGTACTGGCCAAGCACTCTGACGGGATGCTGAGCAAGATCGCCGACGCCCGCTACAAGGCCGCGGACGTATACCTTATCCAGCTCCCGGAGCGCCACGATCAGCTGGCCAGGGAACTGTCCTGGCGCAAGGGGAAGATCTACGGGATCCGCCCGGTATTCCGTGCCCTGGGCGCCCCCGCGGCACTGGTCTATGAAGCGATCGAGCGAGGCCGCCGCTCCCCCACTGCCGCCGACATCATCCGAACCACCGGTATCAGCCGCAACGCCGTTGAAACTGCCTTGGCCTCGATGGCCGGCTTGGGCATGATTCACCGGGAGGGCCGGCACTGGAAGATCACCGCGGCCGCCAACCTCACCCAGCTCGCGATCCGACTAGGCGTCATGGAAGAGGTTCAGGCCCAGATCAGCCGTAACCGCCGCGACCGCGCACAGTGGCACGCGTGGCTCGACCGGTTCAACAGCACGGACGGATACCAGGTCCGCGAGGAAGACCTCTACGACCCCGAACGGGACGAATTCTGGTTCCCGCCTCCCGACGCGGATGGTTTTGACCTGCCCCGGCGGCTGCTTCAGGTTGCTTGACCGTCGTGGTCACGTTGGGGCAGCTTGTGAATTCATGAAGGGTCCGACGCCAAGGTGGCCGCGGTCCGCGATGTCATGTATAGCGTCGCCTACGCCATGCTGCGCACCGATCGGCACCGGGGCTGAGTAAGATCCGTGCCGCCAATAGCGCAATGCCGGATCTAGCTTGTCCCTCCCGCGGACCGCGGGCGCGGGGTCCGGCGTTCCTTAGTCGTTGTCTCACGGGTCTGGATCAGTTCGTCGCGCAGTTGGTCGACTTGGCGGCCGTAGGTGTTGTGGAGGTCCTGGACGCGCTGCTCTCCATGGGCGCGTTCACGCTCAACGTCGGCTTTGGCCGCTTCGCGCTCGGCGGTCAACTTTGCCAGGGTGCCGCGCAGCTCGCCCACAACCTCACGGGTACGCTCGAGGTCGGTGCGGGCACTCTCAAGCTGGCCCCGGACCAATTCTGTAGCGGCGTCCCCGCGGTCGGCGCGCTCCTCCTCAGCCTTGGCCCGGCTCTCGGCCGCGCCTGCGCGCTGCTCTGCCTCGGCCCGGGCTCGTTCCTGCGCCTCGGCCCGCTTGGCCGCGACGTCACGCTCCTGCTCGACTTGCCCGAGGTGGGCGCGTACGGCCTCGAGGTCCGCCCGTAGCTGCTCAGCTTCGGCTTGGGCCTGTTCCCGGTCGGCCGCGGCAGCCGCACGAGCCTGGGTGAGCTCAGAAGCTAGCTGGCCACTCCCCTCGCGCTCGGAGGCCAAGTCGGCGTTCACGCCCGCCAAGGCGTCGGTTAGTTCCTCATTCTGCCGCGTTGCTTCCTCGGCTGCGGCGTCGGCCTCGTCCTTCTCGGCTTCGGCCCGGCGCTGAGCCTGCTCTGCACGGCTGGCTCGCGCGTTCGCGGCAGCGACCTGCTCGGCGGCTTCGCTGGCCACCGACTCGATCTGCGCCTCTGCTGCCTCGGGGTCCCCCACCGTGCGCAACTCTTCAACCAACGCCGCCAGCTGCTGCCCGAGGTGCTCAATCATCCCGGTGACCTGTCCGGTGATCTCGCTCGCCCGTTGACGGGCGGTATCCACTGGGCGCGCCTCGGCGGCGCGGGCGATGTTCTCGCCCAACCCCTGGCGGGCCCGCCAGGCCGAGGCTCGGGTGTGTGCGGGATCGTCACAGTACTCCGGCGGCCGGCCGGTGCCGGTCCCGGAAGCCACGGCCGGACGCCGGCACCCAGGGAACCGGCAGATGCGCTCTTCGACGATGCTCTCACTCATGGTCCCCATCGTATCGCGTTCTGTCACATGACGGAATACGAAACGAAACGAAATATGAAACTCAAATCAACCCACACTGGTTGCGTTCTTGTTTGCAACCAGTTTGGTTGCAAACAAGATGCGTTCAGCTTCGCAACCGAATACGTTTGGATCTTATTCCATTCTCGTTGCAAACAAGTTGCGTTCAACTTCGCAATTGGTTACGGTTAGATCTAGTTTCAATCTGGTTCTATTCCGAAACGCTGTTAGTTGCGAATAAGAATGGAACGAGTTGGGCCACCTGGTCAACTAGCATGCAACTAAGCGAAACTGCAGCGGACGGAAAGGCTTGCACCTCATGATTCTCACCATCGGCTCGCTCAAAGGCGGGTGTTCAAAATCAACACTTACGGTCAACGTGGCGGCCGAACTGGCACGTCTGGGCAAAAAGGTCACCGTTGTGGACGCGGACCCAATTGCCAGCACGACGAACTGGGTCGCCGACCGCGAGGAGCGTAGTCCGGATCTGCCGGCAGTGATTGGTGTGCAGAAGAAGGGAAACCTGCGCGCCACTCTTCTGGACCTTGAGGCAAGTGCTGACTTTGTCATCGTCGACACAGGCGGCTATGACTCACAGGAGCTGCGTACAGCGGCCACCGCATCCGACCTTTTGATCGTCCCAATGAAAGCATCTCCGCTGGACCTCGACACTTTGCCTAAGTTTGTCAAGGTGGTCGAGGGAATCATGGACTTCAATGCTGAACTCGAAGTTCGTGGACTGTTCACCCAGGCATCCACCCACGCCATGGACAAGCGTCTGGACGAGTCCCGCGACATCCTCAGTGACTACCCCGAGATCCCACTGTTCGACACCACGATCTACCAGCGCAGTTCCTACATGGATGTGATGCCAGTGGGTAGGGGAGTCGTGGAGTGGAGCGACAGCAAGGCCAAGGCAGAAATTCAGGTACTCGTACAGGAGATGATCAACCTTGGCTAACGCGCGCCCCACCCCCAATCGCCGCCGGCGTGAAGCCAGCCCGGATGAGGAAGCCCGAATCGAGGCTTTCGCCCAGCAGGCAGCGACGCTGCTCCCGGTGCCTGAGGCCGAACCTGTCCCAGTCGCGCCGCCGGCACCTGTCCCAGTCGCGTTGCCGGCGCACATTCAAACTGCCGCACCTGTTGAGAAGGAACCAAAGAACAAGTCCTACACGTTTCGGATGACGAAGGAAACGTTGGACAAGCTCAGGAGTGCGGCTGCGGCTGAAGATCGGAGTATCCAGTGGGTCTTCGACAAGATCCTCTTGCCAGCCCTCGATAAGTAAGTAAGGGTCCGGGGTGCGTGCGATGAGTTCCGGACTGACCTTGGTTGCACCGTGCATTCATTGTTGTTGCATCGCTGGTGACTCGTATTGAAATGCGGCGGACCCTCGCGGTCGCTTGCGCCCAGCCGAAGTGACGCTCTTCTGAGGCTGGACTAAGTCCAGGGATGCCTTGCTATGCGTCGTGAGTGTCGAAGCGTGCAGATCAGGGGGAGATGTTGACGGGCGTACGCCGTTGGCAGAGCACGCCCGGGCGGCTAGGACGTTGCCTTCTAACCCTTCGACGAGACCGCCTGAAGGAGGTCTTACCAGCGTCGGCTGACGGCGCTTGGTGCCGGTCACCAAGCTCGCAGCCGGCATGTCGCCGGCCACGATCGCGACTGCGGCGATCACAGCTTCGCTGCCGATACTTACGCCCGAGGGCAAGATGGTTGCCCCGGCGCGATCCAGACGTTCTCCGCCCAGTAACGGACGAAATTGTCATTGCCGCGTGGAAGGATGCAGCACAGATCGAGATGTCAGGTGGCACATTTTGTGCCACCTGACATCCGAAATGGGACGACCTAGATGGACAAGGGCGGGAACGATGGTTTGGATTATTGGTGGGGGAGTGGTGGTGCTGCTCCTGGGCTTGATGTGGAACATATTTGTGCACCCGATACGGTTTGGTACCGGCCTGCTCAAGCTGGCACTGGGCGTGGCCGGCATCATATTCGTGCTTGCGGGGATCTTTGCCGGGAACTTCGGTAACGGATTCTTGGGCGTTCTGCTTCTGGCAGGCGCATCATGCGTGAGCTGGTTCCGAGCAAAGCACTTGTGACCCGTTTCGTGGGCCAGACATGCGTGTGGGCTCGTTGGAGTGAATAGATCCTCATCGCGCAAGCAAGGAGGAACGCATGGCTATCGCTACAACAGTGAGCATCAAGTACAAGTGCGGACACACCCAGGCAACGGACTTGTCCAGGGTCCCGGCGGGCCGACGTAAGGCCCATGCCTACGGAATGGGGCTGAACCGGATCTGCGGCAGGTGCTTTACCAAGGAAAACGCCGCCGCACGGGAAGCGTGGCTCGCGGAACGGAACGCCCAGGCGTTGGCTGAGGCCGAGTCATTCGAGGCAGACCACCAGTTGCCGCCGGTTGAGGGCAGTGAGAAGCAGGTCCCGTGGGCGACAAGGGTCCGGTACGAACTTCTTTCCAAGGGACTGCAGGCGTTGACTGTTGACGCGGACGAACCGCTCAGTGCCGAGGACTTTGAGCAGCGAATTCTGTTCCCCGCACGCCAAATCACCCGGGCCAGGTGGTGGATTGACAACGGCGATGCCGCTTCCGAGGACGTCGAGGAGCTTGTCAGCACGGCTATTGAGGACACGGACGATCATGTCGAGACCGAGAACCCGTTTTAGGTCCGGTACTCATGCCCGAGAAGGAGGAGCCCGTGAGCATCAAAATCTATTCAAGCCGCAGCTGCACCCAGTGTGCGATGACCAAACGCCTCTACGACCGTGACGGCGTGGGCTACGAAACGGTCATGATTGACAACAACGAAATCGCGCAGGCCAGGCTGAAAGCAGCGGGCCACCGGCAGCTGCCCGTGGTGGTCACCGATACCGAGACGTGGACTGGCTTCCAGCCTGAGCGTGTCAAGGCCAGCATCGAACACTACAAAGCTTCCCGGCCGGCATCCGCGGCGATGGATGGTCCTTCCATCGCCTAACCCACGCCCCCATGGGCCGGTGCAGCAGATCATGCTGTGCCGGCCCTTTCTTGTGCACTGACACACGCAGCGAAGGGAGGGCGCGGAAACAGTCCATGAATGTCCGCGCTCGAGGAAGGGAATCACAATGAGCGAGAACACATTGGCGCCGCTGAAGATGAGAGTGGTCCCACAAGCAAATATCGTCGATGGCCACGGAACATCGGTGCCGGCACGAACGGTGGCTGAGGCCTGCAAGGTCCTGGTCCAGACCGCCGGCTTGCAGGGCGGATCAATTCTGGTTGATCAGCAGGGCTATTCCGAGGCAGTTCCAAGCAAAGGTACCACTCTTCGGATCCACGCAGACGGGCTCATCGAAGACGACCCATTCGGCGCGCACAACGCAGAATGGACCGTGAACTACCACTCGTGGACCGTCACGGTTCCTGGCCAGAACCCGTACCAGATTGCGGGCGTCGAATACGCCCGGTTCGACGCACAAGCACTTGCGAACAACCGCCGCCGTCCCGTCAGCGTGCATGTTGAAGACATCAAGAGCAGCAATCATGCCGACACGTGCGAGTTGATCGAACCAGACCCGCAGCTCTCCCCGGCTGCCTTCGACCAGCCGGCACCACCGCAACCTGATCCGGTGCGATCCTCGCCCGTTGAACCCCGGCCGGAGACAAGGGCTGATGCCCTTGCCGGCCCTGACGAGTCAGCAGCGATCCGGTTCAGCCGCGCGAAGCAGCCGGCATCGACCGGACCGGCGCAAATAGGCTTCCGCGGTACCCTGAACCGGACTTTCTACACCAAACTTGGCCCTGGCGCCCACGAGAAGCAGCTGCGTGCGTGGCGCAATTCCATCCAGCGCGGGCTGAACGGACACAAGACGATCTGCGGGATGAACCTCAAAGGTGGCGTGGGTAAGACGACGTTCGCTTTCCTGCTGGCCGCAACCATTGGCAGGATCCGCGGCGGGAACGTCGTTGCCTGGGACAACAACGAAAACCAAGGCAATCTGGACGAGCGGTCCCTTACCGCCAACCATGACCACACCGTGATCGACTTGCTCGACAACATCGCTGAAGTCCGCGCCCAGGGAGGGGCGGAAAAACTTGTCAACTACGTCCGCCCGCAAGGCGAGGACAAGTTCCACGTGCTTTCCAGCGCAAACCGGGCAAGCAACCAGGTCCGCATCGACCGGGACACCTTCAATCAGGCTCACGCGGCGCTGCGCGAGTTCTATCACCTGACGGTGATCGACACGGGCAACGCCACCAATGCCTCTACGTGGGAAGCGACAGCCGACGCCGCGGATCTCATGGTCATTGTGACGACGAATAAGGAAGACGGTGCGAGGAAGGCATTCGCCACTATTGATGACTTGATCACCAAGGGCCACACGGACAAGCTTGCCAACGGAATCGCCGTGATCAACCAACCCTCCAACGCCAGTCCGGAACGACTCCAGCGCATCATCGATGGCATGAAAGCCCATGTCCGGGCCTGCGTGGTCATTCCGTTCGATCCTGCCTTGGACGAGGGCGAAGAAATCTCCTACGAAGCCCTCAACGCCAAAACGAAGGAAGCCTACATGCAAGCGGCCTCCCTCGTCATCGACGGGCTGTAGCCCGGAGCCTCCGCCGCCAACATCGGGTAACTCACGAACCGCCGCCGTCCTGCACTCTTCCGCAGGGCGGCGCTTTCGTCTCCAAGCAAAGAGATTTCAGTAGTTTACTAGGGGGACTCGCAGATATATTCCTAGGGGGGATAGAGTAGGAATACTAGAAGGCCCCCGGAGGGAAACGAAATGTTCATCAAGACCACCACCGACAAGGGCACCACGATCAACTTCGGCTACACCGATAAAGGAGCGTGGTCATGATTCACAAATGCATTGCTCTGGTTGTTCCCGCCCGCCTGAGCGAAGAGGTCAGGGCCACGAGTCTGGACGTCCGCCATGGGACGCTCGAAGCCCTATTCAACGGCGCGCTTGATCGCATCGTCCGAGGTGACTGGCAGGTCTATCTCAGGGCCGACAGCAGCAACGTCCGTGCCAACGTCCGGGCCACGCAACTGCTCCACGAGACAGGTCTGTATCTGCCCGAGGTTGGAGGAGACGCGCTCTACCTTGGCCGCACCGAGCACGGATGGGACACGGACGCACCCGCCCACTTGATCCGTCTTGCGGAGAAGCTGTTCGATGCCGGCCTTGCAGCCGCCGAACTCGTATAGAAAGGGCGCCGGAATCCCCGGCCAGCGCAGAAAGGACTGTCACCATGACTGAACTTGCCGGCCAGCTCGCGCTGTTCGACATTCAAAGCTTTCCGACGATCTTCGACGCAGAAGTCTATGAAATTGCGTACTGCCCCGCGTGCCACTCCAACTGGGGTGTCGAACACGCCCGGTCCAAGCCCGGCGTTCAGGCCACCCTTGATTAGGAACACGGGATGATGGCCGATGGCCGCTGCGCGTTCATGCACAAGCGCGCAGTGACAGAGCCCTTCTATACGCTCCAAGAGGTCGCACGTATCCGCCTCGGAGGATGGCCACTGTCCTATCCCCGGCCCAAGGGATTCGGCGGTTTGTACGAACTCGGATCGCCCTAAGCCCCGTTGAGTCTTTCCTAGCCCCACCTGCATTGACATGCAAGTGGGGCTAGAATCACGACGTATTGCCTCCGGGACGGGACGACCGTGGCCGGCTGTTCCTCCAGCCCACCGTCCGGCAGAGCACTACGAAAGGAATCAACCGACATGACGATCAAACGCGAGTTCGAAGCCGTTGCCCACAAGGAGGGCAGATGGTGGGAAATCCACATCCACGAACTCGGCGAGGTAACCCAAACCAGGAAGGCTACGGACATCGAGGACATGGCCATCGATCTGGCGGCCGCCGTGACCGGTCTCGACCCCGAAGAGGTCAAGGTGAACGTCAGCCTCCGCGCTCCCGGGGACGTCATGGAACGCTGGGCGAAGGCCCGGGATGACATCGAGAAGGGCCAGGAACTCTCCCAGAAGGGCGCCGCGGAATCCCGCGCCATCATCGCTGAACTCGGCAAGGAGTTCAACGGAACCGAAATCGCCCGGATGCTCGGCGTTTCCACCCAACGGATTTCCCAGCTCAAAGCCAAGAAGGCATAGAGCCAGAATCCTGGCTCGGCAGCACAACACCGTTCACGGGAGGGGCCGTTTTCATGCCCAAAGGGCGGCATAAGGTGCACCCTCGAGCACCAAGGGCCTGCTTCACCCTCAAGCTAAGCCCTTCGTCCACACCTGTGCGGCAAAAGCTACATCCCTTCGGGCTTTTCCCGCACAGGTGTGGACGACGGGGACCCACCTGACCGGCTGCACACAACCACCAGGTCACCAAGTCCTGTCATGACACCGTTGCGCTGCCGGTGGATGTGCACAGCCTCCATCCGCGGGTGGTTACCAGACGGCCGGCTTTCCCATGGACCAAGACCGCGGTGGCCGGTTCACCAGAGCAGGGTGGCAGGGCTTCTTTCAGCCCAGACGACACACATTCGGTGTGCGGGGCCTGGCTGCTCTGAACCCACCGGAGCACCCGGCGGCTCTTCATGCGCCTTGGGGCTTCCTGTATGGCTGGGGGCGGCGATTACCACAATGACCGCCGGCGATGATCGTCACCCCGTTCCGTAGGCCCGCTTGATCCAAGTAATGGCACGTACCGCCGGTTCACAAAAGCCACACCGGCACCGACACTCGCCCATAGACCAAGACCAGCGCATCCGGCCATCAGGTTGCCGTTGCCGGGTTGCCGGGTTGCCGGGTTGCCGGGTTGCCGGGTTGCCGTTGCCGGGTTGCCGTTGCCGCGTGAGGTGGACGGCCTTCGGCCCTGGACTTCGTTCGGTATCCGGTCCGGTCTACGCCCACCTAGCGCTGAGCTTCCAGCCTGTGTCGTTGGCACCGTCCTGTGTCGTTGGCACCGTGGTGCCGTCGTGGTCATCCTGGGAGTCAAGAAGTCACCCATGAGGATGTACCGGTTCGCGTTGCGGCCCGGTATCGGCTAAGGCTGCGGGAAGCAATTGGGCCCAATGTAGGGGGCCAGTCCCGGACAGGTCAGGTGCGGTTGCCCCGCGTCCACAGGTGCACGGCAAAAGCTATTTCCTTCGGGCTTTTCCCGCACACAGGTGGACGCCGGGACCCGTCTGGCCGCCTGTACCCAGTGCCCACGTCGCCTTTGGTTGTTCGGCTCGCCGCCCCTGAGCGGGCAATGGGCACAGCCTGGGTTGGTAGGTGGCTGCGGTTGGGTGCTGTTGGTAGCACCCCCAGGAGCGTCAGCTGAACAGCCGGATGACGCCTCGCCACGACGTAGTGGCAAGCCCATCGTCAGAGTAGCGAGAGCCGAGAGTCATCAGCCCTACCCACCAAGGGTAGGAGACCAGCGAGGACGAGAGGCCATCAGAGGAGGCCCGAGGTACGAAAAAGGACTCACACCTCTGGCACCAAGGTGCACTCGTGGGACATCTGTCCACCGATCTCACACACGCTCTGCGTCCGCCGGGCGAACTGTGGGGCATGGATGAACGCGATTTGCCGGTGCGACGGTGCCGGAAATGTCATGGTCCGATGCCTGAAAGCAGGGACAAGCGCAGCATCTACTGCAGCGTCTCCTGCAAGGACGTGGCGATGAAGCGCCGCCGGCGTGGACAGCCTGTTGAAGATCCTGTTGCGGCGTCCGATGCGCTGGCGTTGGCAGTCAGGATTGCCGGAATGGCGGAGACGGCCCGGCAGGCAGCCCACGGTGCTATCCGGGCCAGGGAGTCCCGGGACCGGTACAGGGCCAAGGTGCGTGCGTTGGAAGCAGCTGTGGCCACGGAGCGACGGCATGCCGCTGACGTAGTCCGGGAGCAGGCGGCCAAGACGGCTGCGATGCGTGATGAGCTTGCCACCTTGCGGCGGGAGCTTATTGTCTCGCGGGAGCAGCTGGCGACGACGCCGGCGGCGTCGGGCGGCAGCACGGACGTCGAGGGCGAGGGCAGGTTGCGGTCCCGGCTTGCCGAGGGCAACGCCGCTTACGGGAAGTTGATGGAAACCCACCAGCAGTTAAGGTCCGCGTTCGATCAACTCAGTGCACAGTCCACGGCCATGCCGGGGATCCTCCGCGCCTGGGACAGGTTGTGTTCCCGGCTGTATCAATCCACGAAAGGCCGGCCCTCGACCGAGGTCGAGCAGCAAATCCTTTCCCAATGGATCACCTGGCGCAACGCGCAGACAAAGAAAGCAGGCATCAAGTGACGGTCAGTATCGGGCGGATCAACATTGACTACTACTTGGACTCAGCTGCAGCCGGTGACGCCGCGCAGATCGGGACCCGTGATCTGACCGCGTACTACACCGAAACGCAGGCGCCGCCTGGCAGTTGGTTCGGCAAGGGTCTGGACGCCGTCGGCCTGATCAATGGCCAGCAGGTGACGAAGTGGGCGGCCAAAAGCATCTACGAGCAGTTCGTCCATCCAGAGACGGGCAAGGAGCTTGGTGCCCGTCCGATCCAGTCCACGACAGCCCCGGAAGGGGCGCAGACTCCGATCGGCAACGCCGCCCGGTCCGAGCGTGAAGCAGTAGCAGGTTTTGACCTGACGTTCTCGGTTCCGAAGTCAGTGTCCGTGCTGTGGGCGTTGGCCGAACCGAAGCTTCAAGCCGATCTTGCCGCGGCACACCGGCAGGCGGTGGAAGAGTGCATGGGTTGGTTGGAGCGGAACGTCATCCAGGCTAGGGCCGGCCACGGAGGCGTCGCGTGGGTTGCCGTCGAGGGCGTTGTTGCCTCCATGTTCGACCACTGGGATTCGCGCGCCGGGGACCCGCAACTGCACACCCACGCGGTGATCGCGAACCGTGTCCGCAGGATCAGCGACGGCAAATGGGTGACCTTGGATTCCTACACCTTGCACCGGCACATGGTGGCCGTGTCGGAGAAGTACAACAGCATCCTCTTTGACCGGATCTACGAACGCACCAGTGCCGTGGCCGAGCTTCGCGCCGGCATCGACGGCCTTGCCGGCACGGACGCCGAAGCACTGTTGGCCAAACTCGGGGAACCGGGAAGTGACCCGGTGAATCCCCGAGCCGAGCTGACCGGGATCCCGGATGCCCTGATCACCGAGTTCTCGTCCAGGTCCTTGGAAATCACGTCCCGCACCGACGAGCTGGTGGCCAGATGGGTTGAACAGCACGGCAGCCGACCGCCGCAGGCGGTTCTGCTGAAGCTGCGCCAGGAAGCGACCCTGGCGACCCGCTCAGTGAAGAAGCCGTCCACGGAGTCGTTGCCGGAGAAAATGATCGGCTGGCGGCAGCGCACCCTGGATTCCGGTCACCTGCCCGCGGACATCGTCCGGGACGCCGTCGGCCATGACGTGCCGATCATCATCAACGCCGACATCGGCGTCGACGTCGTGAAGGTGCTGGGCCGGCACGCCCTCCATGACACCTCCAGCCGCCGGACCACCTTTACCAGGGCCAACCTGGTAGCTTCCACCGAACGGATTCTTCGTGGCGTGCGGATGGGAGGGGTGCTCGACCGCGAAGCCCTCGTTGACCGGGTGGTTGAAGCGGCCGCCGTGCAAGCCGTGGCATTGAGCCCCGAGCGCATGAGCGCACCGGAGCTGGAGGATCCGTTCCTGTCGGTCCGTGGGCGCAGCGTGTTCGAACATGAGGAGACGAAGCGCTTCACCACCGCCCAGATCATCGACGACGAAGCGTTCCTGATGTCCCGCACCACTGCATCGGCCGTCGCGCTGCCGATCGGCGACACCACCGCGGCGCTGCACCGGACCCGTACCCGCGAAGGCCGGACCCTCAGCCCGGACCAGTCCGTCGCGGCAGCCACCGTATTGAACAGCGGCAGGGCCATTGATGCGATCATTGGCCCTGCCGGCACGGGCAAGACCACCACCATGCGGGCCATCCGCCAGCTGTGGGAGACCGCCCACGGGAAAGGCTCCGTGATCGGGCTGGCACCGTCCGCCGTCGCGGCCGCCGTCCTGGGCGAAGAAATCGACACAGCCACCGACAACGTCGCCAAATGGTTGTACGAGTCGGTAGGCGACAGCGCGGCCCGGAGGGTGCTCCGTGTGTCCAAGCTCGAGGAGCGGCTCACCAGTCTTGATACCGCGATGAAGCAGGCTCCGCGGCGCAGTCCGGCCAGACGCCGGATCGAAGCCCAGCTTCGGCTGGCGCAGTCCACGCTCGCTGCACAGTACGCCGAGCAGGCCAAGTACCGGATGCGGCCCGGGCAGTTGGTCATCCTGGACGAAGCTTCCATGGTGGGCACGGCCGCGGCCGCGGAGCTCGCCCGGCAGGCTGAGAGCGCCGGCGCGAAGATCCTGCTCGTTGGTGACCCCGCCCAGCTGGACGCGGTGGAAGCCGGCGGCTTCCTGGGCTGGATGGAACGCCATACCGACGCCCCGGTCCTGAACAGAGTGTGGAGGTTCGCTGCCGAATGGGAACGCACCGCGTCCTTGAGGCTGCGTACCGGGGACGTCGCCGTGCTGGAGGCGTATGCGGAGCAGGGGCGGATCATCGAATGCCCGGAGGGCAGCGGCGTGGACCGCGCCTACCAGGCGTGGATGGCCGACACGGGCGGCGATGCATCCTCCAGCCTTCTCATTGCCGGGGACAACGAGACCGTCAATGATCTGAACCTCCGGGCCCAGCTCGATCTCACGGCCGCAGGCAGGGTGGATCTGGAAACCACCATCCCGTTGAGGACCGGCATCGCCGGTACCGGGGACATCATCCTTGCCCGGCAGAACAACCGCCGGCTCACCGACGACGCCGGCCACTTCATCAAGAACGGCACCCGGTTAGCGGTTCAGGCCATCCACTCTGACGGTTCGATCACCGCGGCCCGGACGGATACCCGCGCCGTCGTCGTCCTGGACCCTGGCTATCTGGAAACCTCGGTGGAACTCGGGTACGCGTGTACCGCGCACCGCTCCCAGGGCGTCACCGTCGATACCGCCCACACCGTCGTGAGCTCCGGCCAGTCGCGGGAGCTCTTCTACGTGGCCATGACCCGCGGCCGCCACGGGAACACCTGCTACGTGGACATCCCCGAACCCGAGGAAGATACCCCTGACGAATGGGGCATGGTCCGCAAAATCACACCCACGGACGCTACCGCCATCCTCCACGGGGTCCTGGGCAACCAAGGCCAGGAAATGAGCGCCCACGAGGTGCGAGACGCCGAACACGGCCACGCCAACGACTTCGCACGTCTCATTTTCGAATACGACTACACCGCCACCGCCGACCGCGCCCAGCAGATTGTTGCCTGGCTCCGGGCAACCGTCCCGCACCGTGCCACGGACATCATGGAGGATCCCTTGTTCCCCGCTTTGGTCAGGGCCGAACCACACTCACGGCTGCCCGCAGAGTTTGAGGTCGAAAGGGCCACCGTGAAAGACCTCATCGCCGCCTGCGCTCCTGCCCTGGGTCCCGGCGAACACGTCGGTGGAGGCATCACAGGACGATTCACGGCATCCACGCCGGAGGTGGCAGCCGTCGAAGCGCAGCTCCGGGAGAAGATCAGCGAACGTCTCCAGCAACTCGTCCCGCCCACCGAGGGTGAAAACATCCCTGACTGGGTGAGCCAGCTCCGGCAGGAACACCCGGACGCCCCTGACTTTCCCGCGCTGCTTTGCGCCGTCACCGCGTGGCGGGAAGCGTCCGGCCAACAGGACGCGGAAAACGCGTGGGGGCAAGCACCGAAACCCACGGACAAAACCATGTCCGGCTATTACAACGCCGCCCGCCGGCACCTGCCGCCGGCGCAGCTACCCGCCCATCGTGAGCCGGAGGACGTATGGGCCAATGTGTCCCTTGAGGAAGACGCGGACCGGCTCGTCCGTGCAGAACAACTCATGGGACACCTGCCACTGCACGCTCCCTCAACCGCGCGGGCGACTACGCCCCCCCCCCCCCCCCCCACCGCTCGCTGTCGCACGGTTGGTTGCAAGCAACGGTGGCCTGCGTGTCGGACATTGACGGCCTAACCAACCTAACCGACCTTGTGAAGGAGCTCTTCAAGAGCCCTCCCCGGAACAAGCCAGCCCAACAGAACTGGACAAAACTCGATGGCCCGGCTCCGCGAAGCTCCTGACGGGGAATGGGTCGACTCGTACAACGCCGGGTATGGGATCACGGCAAAGCGAGGATCCCCGGCTGCTGGTACCGGCACGGCCCCGTTTTGGAAAGCTCACCGCCGTATGGATCGCTTGGCAGGCAGCCTACTACGGAACCTCGATCCCGAACCGTGCCCCCGCTTACTGGCACGAACGCATCCTCGGCCAACCATTGACCGGATCAAAAGGTCAACCGGGGCTTCCGTCTGCAACCCCGACCACAAAGACCGCGCCACAGCAAAGAGTCCTCAACCGAGGCAGGATTCGCCGAATTCCTGCACACCTTCGACCCCGTATCTATGGAGGCAACAGCGTCGTGCGCTGGCTCGATGAAGTGGCCCCCGGAGAGGATTAGGCTACGGCCATGAGGATAGCGAAATCCGACATGGTCGCCGGCTTGCCGGCACCCGTGGCCGGGGACTTGGTTCGCCTGTACCGTGGCGGCACCTTCGCGCAGGAAGCAGCCGACACGCTGCTCCGCAGGAACGGCGTCGAAGACACCGAGGCAGTGTTCGCGCGCATGGAAAATGCCGGCTACCTGGGGAAGCCCGACATCGATGATCCCGGCTACGTCTGGTGGGAGGCGACAACGCTGGGAAACGCCCTGGCCATGGCCAGCTTCGGCAAACCCATCACCCGATCGACGGCGGACCGCCTCGTCGCCGGCCTGCTGGAACGGGCCCGGATGTACAACGCGGAACCCGGGATGCCGCTGTTCGTGGACCGGCTCCGGATTTTCGGAAGCTACCTTGACGCGACCGTCGACCCGCTCGGAGACGTCGACGTCGAACTCTCCTTCGGCATGCGCACCAGAGACCACCAAAAGATCAGCGCGTACGTGCGGGCCAGCGGTAGGACCTTCGATTCATTCATGGGAGAGCTGTTCTGGCCGCAGAAGGAACTCATCCAAAAGCTCAGAAACCGTTCGGCAGCCATCAACATCACCACGGAAGATATCGACAACATCACGGACAAAGCCCGGCTCGTTTACTCCATCAAAGATGACCCCGGCGCGGTTCCGCGGCCCGTCGAGGCAATAACGGAACCGCAGGTGACGCGTTACAACGGCGTCCTGCCGAGGTAGGCGTTCGTGAGCCAGACAATCCTCGACCAGAAACCGAACCCGACAAGCGCCCATATGTCGTCTTGAAGAGGTCTTCCCCCTTAGTGTCAGGTTGGGCTTTGAGACTTCAAAAGCATGATGTCAGAAAAGATTCATGGGAGTTCTATTCTGACGCTCTCGGTGCTTCATCCTGACGTCAGGGTGGGGTGTACTCCACCCGACACTGCACCGCGTGCCTGCTTACAGCGTCATTCGAACTTGGAACGGTCCTGCGTTGCTCGCGGGCTGCTCGTGCCCTCCCTGAATGACCATCAAGCTGTGTCGGGTGATGGCCGCCGTCCTCTCTGTGGGCGGCGGCGCCGCTCCGGCGCAGGCGGCTTGTACCAGCATCAACGGCTCCCCATACAACCAAGGCTCCACGTTCAATCAGAATCAGATCCCCAACGGGTGGGGCGGCACCGTGGCCACAGCTTCGCAGGGCGCAGGGGTGCCTGCCGGGATGTTCTCGCCAACGACCAGCTCGAGGCGTGGGGCTGGGCATTGTCATTAGTAGCGTGGTAATGACTTCGCGGCGAAGACTGTCGCTCCTTCGCCGCCCATGGTAAAAAAGTTCTCCTCATTGCTCGTGGACGACGCCAGCACCAGGACAGCGGTCCCGGCAGGTTGGGCCCACCGGGCGACCATTAGAGAGCGGCCGCGTAGGGGTTACTCTCGTCTTCGTGGATCACCGGCGTAGCGTCGGCTTCCCCCGGTCGGCCGAGTACAGGGCTGGTTTTGTGAGTTTGCCTCGGGCAGGTTATGACCAGCAAACTCTCAAAACTCACCCAGGCTTTCCGCAACGGTTGGCCTGGCGTGTCCGCCGAGCTTCGGGAAGAACTCCTTGCGGCAGCCATCCGCGTCGGGGAAGTAACCCAATACCGCGGTGCGGGTATCGTGGAATTCCTCGTGGCGCCACGCACCGGCGAATTCGTCTTCTTGGAGATGAACACCCGCTTCCATGTCGAACATCCCATCACGGAGCTGGTCCACGGAGTAGACCTCGTTGAGGCTCAGTTCCGCATCGCTGCAGGCGAGGAAGCGGGGTTTGACCCGGGAAACCTCCATCGAACGGCCACGCCATTGAGATGCGCATTTATGCTGAGGACCCGGTGCGGTTCATACCATCCCCGGGTCAGATCGCAGAATGGTCATTTCCAGCAGAGGACCACGTCCGCGTCGATGCTGGTTACACCTCCGGCGACACGGTGTCATCATTCTATGACCCGATGCTGGCGAAACTCTGCGTCTGGGGAAGCCACAGGGCAGAAGCTGTGGAACAGGCGAAGAGCGCAATTAAACTTTCCCGCATTACAGGGGTGAAAACGAATATCCCGTTCTTCGACGCACTTCTTGAACACCTGGACTTCACGAGCGGCGACTACGACACCGGCATTGTTGATCAGGTTCTTCAGTGAGCCCTCGGGCCACAGCACCTTCCTGGACCCGCGCGACCCGGAATGTCCTCGGTCTAACTGCCGGCAACGGTGATGCTTACACACTGGATGGAACGAATACCTGGGTCGTCGCAGATCGGGCCCATGGAGAAGCGATAGTCGTGGATCCGGGCCCCGGAGACCAAGCCCACTTGATGGCGATTCTTCAGTGCTTGGAGTTCCACAGCCTGCGGGTTTCCGCGATCGTATTGACCCACGGCCACGATGACCACTCGGACCTGGCACCTGCGCTGCAGTCCGCCGCAGGGGCCCCCGTGTTTGCCAGGGATCCGGAATTCTGCATCGATGCCCCACCGCTGAACCACCTGCAGACGTTGCATGCAGGCACACTGCGGTAACGACTTCATGAATCCCGGATGGCGAGGCCATCAGCCATTGCAGCTCGTGAACATGTCAGGCCTGCCCATTCGGATCGCTCCACTTTTCCCGGTCGCACAACTCAGTTTTGTCCGGCTGACACAACTGAGCGATGGGGTCTACAAAGAGGGTGAGCGTTATATGAATGACGATGGAGGACCGTCAAAGTGGTGGCGTGATGCACTTGTGCGCAACGTCGTGAACGCATACGGGCAAGACAATCTTCCTCGGTCGGTAAGCGACCGTATCAACGGAGTCATCGCGGCTGGAGCGTTTAGCGACGAGCAGTTGGTGCGGTTGCTCGACTTTCGGGAGTCAGCCGTTGTAGCGCGCTTCACCGACGGCACTCAATTCATCAGCGAGTTCGCGGAAAAGGAACTGTCCTCGAAGAGGCGTAGCCAGGTACAGCGTGCGTTGAAACTGGGGTCATCTCCGATCCTGATCGGTGCCTTCCTCGGCTCCCTTTTTGTTTTCCCGCTCACCTTACTGCATCTGGCAATTGCGATCGCCATGGTCGCCTCGATTGTGGTCGGCCTAGGCACGCTACTTAGTCGTCATGACGATGACTACTTCATTCCTCTGAAGTGGCGGCAGTTTCAATCGCAGGAACGCCCGAAGGAGTAATCGCCGTCATGCCGGCGGGTGCCGAGCCTCTCAAGCCGGTCGGGTGGGCGATTCTCTGCTGGAGAGCAACCTCTCCGCTAGTTTTCTCTTAAGAGGACGGCGCGGACCGCCTCCGCGATGGGGAAAGCGAAGACGATGCGGATTCGGTTGACCGGCGAAGGCAGTCCCAACTTTGTTGAATCAACGCTCCCTCCCTCTTTGTACTCCTCGAAAGTCTGAGTCAGGGCACCGACATTAGGCATCGGACAAAAGGTCCTGCCCGACGGCGCCGGAAGTGTCTTCCGCTTTCTCGGCGGCGGCCAGGTCGCGAGCCAAATCCAGAAGGTCGCGCAGGAAGTCCACAGAGTCCGGGCCTCGGTCGGCTGGCGCTCCCGAAAGCGCTCCAACCGCTCCGAGAGGCTTTTTAGGGGCAGGGTGGGCGCGGCTCTGTGGCCTTCGAGCCATTTACGCAGCCTTGCCGCGGTGGTGCTTGGAAAGAACTTGCTGATCGGAACCGGTGACGCGAGTATGCATCAGTCTCCGGCGCTCCGAGCCGTCTCGACGGGCTCATCGTAGCGCGTGCGTAGCAGACCGCGGCAGAAATGGGCGTTTCCCTCAATAGAGATGCGTGTCGCTCTTGCGAACCGTATCTGGACCTCGAGATCCGTGGTGTCCCACCGCGAACCATCGGCGTTGACAAGGAGGAGCGCGTTGTCGGCGATTCTGAGCCCCAGATCGCTGCGGCGCCTCAACAGCGCTTCCAGCTCAGGCATTGGCGGCACGTCCACGAGCCTCAACGTCGGCAGCGAGTCAGGCACTACTGCGTAGGTGGACACCAGCTTTGCGATGACCCGGTCGAGGGACGCGAGGTGCGCCTTGGCGCGAAAGATGGCACGGAGTTCCTCTAGATCGCCCGATGCTTCGTCAGGGTAGGCATCAGTGAATCCGACTCCGGCTGCGACCGCAGAGTTGATGCGATCGGAGTCAGCATTGCCCTCGAGCACGACCCGCGTGCGCACACCGGGAAACTCCGTCCTCAAAGCGTCGGCGGCATCGGCAGCCATCATGAACGCGAAGTTCGGGGAGCAGAATGCCGTCGGTAGTCTAAGAGTTACTGTGAGGAGCCCGTCATCTGCCTCAACCGTTCCGACGAATCCGAGGGCAGTGAGTGACTCATCCAGTTCCGGGTCGATGACCGTGGAGAGTGCACGCCAAGCTCGGTCTTCGAAGGCGCGCAAGTGCGTGGTTGTCGCGTTCACTTGTCCAACGTGCCCACGGGTTCGGCCTCGGCTGCAGAGGGATCCAGGCGAAGTTGGGCAGGCACCTCGATGTGCGGATAGAGTGCGGCGGCGTTGAGGCCTAGGATCTTCTTTTTCTGCGCAACCGTGATCTCGCCGTATTCACCCTGCATGTCCTCGGGAATCTGGAAGTCGACGAACTTCTCCACAAGCCACTTCGGTTGCCAGAGGGCGTAGTCGGAGCCGAAAAGGATCTTGTCCTCGCCGATCCAGTAGAGCAGCTCGCCGATAATCTGCGCCCAGTAGCGCGGACGGGTATGGATGAACGGCATAGCGACCGCGAGTCCCCCATAGACATTCGTCTCCTGCGTCGCGATCCAACAGAAATCCTCCAGGCGGGGAAGGCCCACATGCTCGACGATGAAGTTGAGGTCCGGAAAGTCGGTCGCGCAGTGGTCGATGTCAGCGACGTCGAAGGAGTCGCGGTCAAGCGGCTTTATCGTCGGCCCCTTGTGGACGTGGATGTTCTTGATTCCGAGCTCTTGGCACTTCTCCAGGTATCGGTAGGTTTCGCGGTCGCTCATCTTGAAGCCACGGCTGTCTCCGTACCATTCCGCCGTATAGATCTTGACGCCTTTGAGCCCGAACTCGTGCGCAGCGTCCTCCAGGCGACGGAGTCCCGCCTCACCATACCGAGGATCGAAATTATGGTTGTAGGTGAGGCGATCCGGCGACCGACGAGCCATGTCCTGAGCGAGGTCGCGGCTGAACCCGTTCTTGTAAAAGGCGGGGAGAGCAGCGGGGTTGAAGATCGCGTGATCGACATAGCCGTTCTCGAACACGTCTGTCATGAAGTTCTGCTCGGTGTACTTCTGATACTTGCGAAAATCCCACACGTATTCCTCCGGGGAGAGGTTTCGGTGGTAGGCGTAGAAACACTCAATAAACTCGGCACCGTGAACGTTCAGCTGGTTCTCGTCTGAGCCATCCCACATGTGGACATGGGAGTCCACTACGAAATAATCTTCCCCGTCTTTGGAGTACATGGCGACCTTCGTTTTCTCTACCCGCAACGGCGGCGTCACGGCGTTTGGATATTGCACCCGGATGCGCAAATCTACCAATCATGTGTTTGGCAATGCAAGACCATCCAAGACTTGCCCCGACTTACAATCCTGTCGATGTTGGACTTTTCCGAAAGATTCTGGCATTTGAAGTATGCAACGAAGGGGTAGTGAGGCCAGGAAAATCTTCAGTGGTCAATCGACCATTTGTTTGTTAGCGTAGTTATCACGGACCGGACAGTGAGGTAGGACCATGAAGGCGCTTCGTCTCCACAGTTATCAGCAAGCACCCTCGATCGACGAGATCGACGAGCCAACGATTTCCGGACCGTGGGACGTGATCGTCGAGGTTGGGGCTGCCGGTGTCTGCCGCACTGATCTGCACATCATCGAGGGACAATGGGAGTCGATTCAGAATCCCGACCTTCCATATACCCTCGGACATGAGAACGCTGGATGGGTGCGAGAAGTCGGCAGCGCCGTAGACAATGTCCAACCGGGCGACTTGGTAATTCTGCATCCACTCGTCACGTGCGGGCTCTGCGCCGCGTGCCGCATCGGTCAGGACTCGCATTGTGAACGTGCGAGCTTCCCCGGCATTAACGCTGACGGCGGGATGGCCGAGTTGATCCGCACAAACGCGCGGGCCGTGGTCAAATTGGACTCTTCGCTCGCTCCGAGCAAAGTGGCGGCCTTGGCGGATGCCGGCCTAACCGCTTACCACGCGGTCAGGAAGGCCGCACCCGGACTCTTCCCCGGCACTCACGCGGTCGTCTTCGGTGCCGGCGGGCTCGGCCACATCGGGGTGCAGGCTCTTGCTGCGATCACCAGCGCCGAGATCACCGTCGTTGACCGCAGTGAGTCGGCTCTTGCGCTGGCGAAGTCGCTTGGAGCGCACCACACTATCCTGGCTACGACAGACAATGAGGTGAAGAACGGGGTGCGGGAGATCACTGGGGGCGGGGCGCACGTCGTCTTCGACTACGTCGGGGAATCCGGGGCTGAGAAAATTTCCCCGCAGCTGCTACGTAATCGGGGATCGCACTACGTGATCGGCTATGGCGGCGCAATCGATCTACCGACGATCGAGGTCATCTCGAAGGAGATCAGTGTCATCGGGAATCTGGTCGGCACTTACACCGATCTGGTCGAGTTGATGACGCTTACGGCCAACGGCCAGGTGACACTCCACACCTCAGAGTATCCACTCGATGCAGCGCTCGATGCGTTGGACGATCTCCATCGTGGACGCGTCGTCGGCCGTGCCATCCTCGTGCCCTAGATGAAATGAAGCGTGATGGGCCGGGTCCCGACAGGACTCGAACCTCGCTTCAACGAGGTCGTGCATTGCCGGTTCCCGTTTCCGCTCGGAGGTGGGGCGGGGCTTCCAAAACCACATCATTTGAGTCGCGTGGCTCGCCGTCGGGCTGGTGCCGGAATGCCCGCCGCCGTGGTTCGGGTAGGAACAGGCAGCGGAGGGATGGATAGGCGCGTGCCGTCACGGCCACTTGTGAATGGGTTCGAAAGCGTGGAGGGGACACTCGCCCGGTAGGCGACGCGACTATGTACGAGCGGCAATCGGCGGTTACGTCCCGCGGAGTGGTGGAGTTTCTCGACACCGTGCAGGTCAGTTATCTGATTATGCTGCAGTGAGTTCGGGGAGCAAAATCGCCTCCTCGATTGGTTCGGTGATGGCCGCATCCATGGCTGCGAGTTCGGTCATGGAGGCTTCGGAGAGGTAGCGGCGGTCGCCGGCTTCCCATTCGTCGTGTTGCTCGACGAGGACCGCGCCGGCGAGCCGGAGGAGGGCTGCCGGGTTGGGGAAGACCCCGACGACATCGGTTCGCCTTTTGATCTCTTTATTCACTCGCTCCATGGGATTCGTGGACCAGATCTGGCGCCAGTGTTTGGCGGGAAACCCGGCGAATGCGAGTACGTCAGCCCGTGCGTCATCGAGCATCGCCGCTAGCTTCGGGTGGGACTTCTGGAGCATCCGGGTGACCTCCTCGAACTGGGTGTTGACGTGCCCGGCGTCGGGCTGGGTGAAGACGGTGCGGATGATCGAGGCGACCATGTCTTGGGATCCCTTGGCCACGGTCGAGAGCACGTTGCGCATGAAGTGGACATTATGCCGACCTGCGGATTATGCCGATGTGGCTGCGGGGTCCTTTGCGGGGCAGGGGTTTCGTGCTGGCGAGGTCGGCATAATCCAGTGAGCTGATCCATGCTTGCCTTTCCATCGTGGAGAGGAGAGCGTCATGGTCAAAGTGTTGCGGTCATTCGTGCGGGGGCCGTTGGAGCCGCACGTTGCGGGGTTCGCCGAGGAATTGCTCCGACAAGGGTATACGCGGTCCTCGGCCGAGCAGCATGTCTGTTTGATCGCGCATCTGGACCGTTGGATCGAGGCGGCGGACATCGCTCTTGGCGATCTGAACGGGCCGCTACTTCAGCGTTACCTGGCCGAGCGGCGTGCCGCTGGTTATCGGGAATATCGGTCAATGAAGGCATTGCGGCCGCTGCTGGATTACTTGCTTCCGCTTGGCGTGCTGCCTGTTCCGCGGGAGATTCCGCTGGGACCGGTGGATGAGTTGTTGGCCGATTTTCGGGGCTGGCTGCTCCGTGAGAGGGGCCTTACCGAGGGCACCGCGCGCGGCTATGCCGACTGCGTTAGGCCGTTTGTCGCCAATCGCTTGCGCGGTGGTGCGGTCGAATTTTCCACCCTGACCGCAGCTGATGTCACCGGGTTCGTGCGGTCTGCTTGTCCCGGGCGGGCCGTCGGGTCAGCGAAGTTGATCGTGTGCTCGTTGCGGTCGCTGCTGGGCTGGTTGCATGTCACCGGCCAGATCCCGGTGTCGCTGGCCGCCGCGGCGCCGTCGGTGGCGGGTTGGCGGCTGTCAGGCTTACCGAAAGGGCTCGAGCCTGCCGAACTGCGGCGCTTGCTGGCTGGCTGCGATCGGCGCACCGCGACCGGTCGGCGCGATTTCGCGGTGATGCTGCTGTTGGCGCGGATGGGCCTGCGCGCTGGCGAGGTCGCCGCTCTCGGATTGGACGACATCGATTGGCGCCACGGCGAACTCGTTATAGTCGGGAAAGGCAACCGGTCCGAAAGATTGCCGCTGCCCGATGAGATCGGAGCTGCGATCGCGGCATACCTCGGCCGGGGCAGGCCGGCCGATGCCGAGGGACGCAGCGTGTTCGTGCGCGTTCACGCCCCGCACCGGCCGTTGACGACCAGCGGGGTGACGATGATCGTGTTCGACGGCGCACAACGCGCCGGGCTTCCCAGGATGCACGCCCATCGGCTGCGCCATACCGCGGCCACCGCGATGCTGCACGGCGGGGCCCCGTTGGCCGAAGTCGGGCAAGTCCTTCGGCATCGGTCAGCGATGTCCACGGCGATCTACGCCAAGGTCGACCACGCAGCGCTGGCCGTGCTGGCCCGTCCCTGGCCCGTCGACCCGGCCGGTGTTGTGTCATGAGCCGGCTTCTGAGTGAGGAATTGGCTGACTACCTGGCGCTGCGCCGTGCGCTGGGTTACCGGTTGGCCCGAACGGAGAAACTGCTGGGCCAGTTCCTTGAGCATCTAGAGCGGGCTGGCGTGGACGTCGTCACGACCGAGACGGCGCTGGACTGGTCGCGGCTGCCTGCCAACGCAGACTCGAACTGGCATGCCCATCGGTTGTCCGTGGTTCGCGGCTTCGCCACCTACCTGCGGACCGTCGATCCGGTGCATCAGGTCCCGGCCGCGGACTTGCTGCCGCAGCGCCCGCACCGCGCCAGCCCGTACTTGTATTCCGACGCTGAGATCGCCGGGCTGATCGCCGCGACGGCCACGCTGCGCACCCCTTTGCGGCGGGCCACGTTCTCGACACTGATCGGTTTGCTTGCCGTGACACGCATACGCGTCGGCGAGGCGATCGCACTGAACCGAGATGACCTGGACCTCACAGCACGGCGGCTGCTGGTGCGGTTTGGGAAGTTCGGTAAGACCAGAGCTCTGGAACTGCACCCAACAACAATGGAGGAGCTGCGCGGCTACCAACGGCTGCGTGACCGGGTTGCCCCGTCGACCGGGACACCTGCTCTGCTCGTGTCCACTGCCGGAACCCGGCTGATCTACTGCAATGTCCACCACACATTCAAGCAGCTGGCCCGTCTTGCCGGTCTCCGACGGCGATCCGGGTCGTGCCGGCCCCGCATCCACGACCTTCGGCACTCCTTCGCCGTCCGGTCGATGCTCGACGCCTATGCAGCAGGCCAGGACGGGCAGGCCCAACTGACGCTGCTGTCCACCTGGATGGGTCACGTCCATCCGGCCAGCACCTACTGGTATCTATCCGCATCGCCGGAGCTTATGGCCCTCGCCGGGCAACGCCTCGACGCATACCTCACAGACCAGTCAGCAGGCCGGCCATGAGCGCACTCGCCCCGACTCTGGAAGCGTTCTTCACCGACCGCCTTATCCGGCAGCGGCACGCCAGCGCACACACAGTTGCCGCCTACCGCGACACCCTGCGTCTGCTGCTCGGATACGCCTCGGCACAGACGAGGCTCGCACCGTCGGCACTGGATCTATCCGACCTCGACGCACCCTTGATCGCTGGCTTTCTCGATCACATCGAGCACGAGCGGGGCAACAGCATCCGCACCCGCAACGCCCGTCTGGCCGCGATCCACTCCTTGTTCCGGTTCGCCGCCCTGGCCCACCCCGAGCACGCCGCCAGCATCGCCCGCGTACTGGCGATCCCGCCAAAACGCTTCGACCCGGCCCTGATCACATACCTGAACGAGGCCGAGATCAACGCTCTTCTCGCCGCCTGCGACCCAACCACCTGGACCGGCAGACGCGACCACGCTCTGTTGCTGCTCGCCGCCCAGACCGGGCTACGGATCTCCGAAATCACTGGGCTCACCCGCGCTGACGTGCATCTGGGCCCCGGAGCGCACGTCGCCTGCCACGGCAAAGGGCGCAAAGACCGGATCACCCCGCTGACCAGCGGCACCATCACCGTCCTCCGCGACTGGATCAAAGAACAGCACGGCGAGCCCAACGAGGCCTTGTTCCCCACCCGCCGGGGAGCGAAGCTCAGCCACGACGCGATCGAGCACCGAATAGCGCACTACGCCAGCAAAGCAGCCGCTGCCTGCCCATCGCTGCACGCCAAAACGATCACAGCACACGTGCTCCGGCATTACGTGGACGGCTGGGTTATGTGGCTGGTTGGGTGTTTCCGCTGGTGGGGGCGTTCGTGGGGCTGGTTCCGTCCACATAATCCTGGGTGTCCGGGTCAACGTCCTGGTTCAGGTCCGCGTCTTCAACCCTGGTGGGGGTTCCGCGCCTGTTTTCCATGCCGGGAGGCCATCGCTATCCCTTGAGCGCGGCGAAGAATTGCCCTGTCTGTTCACCGCTAGCAGAGAGGCCGATTCTTATGGAAACATCAGACATTCGCGAAGCGTCAGGGCGGGTGATCGCCGCGTTGATGGCGGCGGACAGGTCGCGCACAACGATCAAACGCCACGCGGCGGAGTTCAACGCGTTCGCCGGGTTTCTCGAGGCCCGCGGCCAGGGGCTCCCCACTGAGGCGGACTGCCTCGATTTTGTTGCCGAGCGGTCCGGGTCCAGACTTGGCGCCCTGCGCGAGCCAACTCGCTCCAGGCATGCTCAACTCGCACGCCGGCCCCTGATCCTCCTGATGGAGGCCCTGGACGGGGGCCTCCCTCAGGTGGGCCAGGCCACGACGCCGCTGATCGAGAACTGCCCAGCACGTTTCCGCGCGGTCAGGGACGAATACCTCGCGGCGTGCCGGCAGCGGGGCAATGCCGAAGCCAGCGTCGTGACGAAGCAACGCGCCGCGGACCAGTTTCTCGCCTACCTCGAGGAGGTCGGGCGGGAAACCCTCTACCAGGCGCAGGCCCAAGATTTGGCCGGGTTTTGGGTCCGGCGTCAGCGCCGGAGGTACGCCCCGAAAACCACTGGCTCGCTGCGTTCGGCATTGGCCGATTTCCTGCGCCACTTGCACCAGGTAGGGCAGGTCCGGGAAGATCTGGCCGGTCGGCTGCCGCCCCAGCGCTATCCTCGGCGGGGTGAGTCGGCCCCGTACCCGTGGACGGCTGAGGAGGTCCGCCTGATCTTGGACCAGATCGATCGGCAATCGGCCATCGGGAAACGTGACTACGCGATGGTCATACTGACCGCCCGGCTCGGTTTGAGGGTCGGCGACCTGCGTCGCTTGGAACTCGGATGGTTCGACTGGCGGGCAAAGACCGTGGCGTTTTCGCAGCACAAGACCGGTCTGCCGTTGACACTGCCGCTGCCGGGTGACGTCGGGTGGGCTGTGATCGATTACATCCGCCATGGACGGCCCGAAGCAGACTGCCGGCAGGTGTTCGTGAAACACCGCTACCCCTTCACAGCTTTCGGTTCGTCCACCTCCGCGGGTAGCCGGCTGTGCTACTACGCGCGGCGGGCCGGGATGGTGTTCCCGGCGGGGCGGTCGCACGGCCTTCACTCGCTGCGCGGCGCCTTGGCGGTGGCGATGCTCCAATCCGATACGCCCCCGCCTGTTGTAACGGCGGTTCTGGGCCATGCGTCGGCCAAGACGACGGCCGCGCACTACTTCAGACTCGACACCGAGCACCTGCGTGGTTGTGCCCTCGACGTTGAAGATGTCCTGGACGCGGGGGAAGGGGCGCAGCCGTGAACGCGCCGACGCTGCCCGCCCTGGTTGACACCCTGGTCGCCGCGCGCCGCGCCGGCGGGTTCCGGTATAACGGCCAAGAGCGGGTGTTGCGCCAGTTCGCCGATCACTCCCGCCGGGAAGGATACGCGGATGGCTCGATCATCCAAGAAGCTGTCGATGGATTCCTCTACGGCCGCCATCTCAAGGCGTCCACCATCCGCCGCGAGGAGATCGTCTTGCGCGAGTTGGCCGAACACGCCCGCCAGTTCGGCTGGCAAGCGTGGGCACCACCGACCCTGACACACGTGAAGACGGCCCACCGGCCGCCGCCGTATGTGTTCAGTGACGACGAGATCCGCCGCCTCTTCCACGCTATCGACGCCCAGGCGCTCTCGGAGATCTCGAACAGGGCGCTGGTCGACCCGGTGCTGTTCCGGGTGTTCTACGCAACCGGGATGCGCCTGTCAGAAGCGCTCAGTCTGGAACTGTGCGACTTCGACCCGGTCCGCGCCACCATCGAGGTGCGCGACGGGAAGAACCACGAGAACCGTCTCGTGCCCGTCACCGGACGCCTCGCCGCCACCCTGGAAAGCTATATCGCGGCCGCCGAACCCCACTTCGAACCCGCCCACAAGCTGTTTCACACCGGCGACCCCTCCAAACCGGTTGATAAGTCCACGGTTTACAACAGGTTCCGCCGCTACCTCTCCGACGCCGACATCCCCCATTTCCGGGGTGGCCCGCACATCCATTCGCTGCGCCACGGCTTCGCCGTCCAGAACCTGCGCCGATGGGCGGCCGGCGGCGTGGACCTGGCGGTGATGCTGCCTTACCTGTCCGCCTATATGGGTCACGCTGACTTGCGCGGGACGCAGTATTACCTCCAGTTGACCGCGGACGCACGCCCGGAGGTCGTCGCCATGACCCAGGCCAGGTTCGGTTACGTCATCCCGGACCCGGCCGCGACGGAAGGCGCTGAGCGATGAGACGCGTCAACCAAGGCGGCGGGGATCTGGCCGGCAAATGGCTTTCGAAGTTCCTCATCGACCACCTGGCTGGGGAGCGGGACCTGTCCGCCCAGACCATCGCATCCTACCGAGACGCGGTCAAACTGCTGCTCACCTGGTTCCGCGACGTGGAGGGAACCCCACCCGAAAAGCTGAGCCTCGCGGACCTCGACCGGGTCCGGGTACTCACCTTCCTGGACTGGCTCGAAGCCGAACGGGACAACTCCGCGGCGACGCGCAACCAACGTCTCGCCGTCATCAAATCTTTCGTCCGGTACACCGCAGTCGAGCGGCCAGAGTTCCTCAATCAAGCCACCCAAATCCTCGCCGTTAAGCAAAAGAAGACTTCGGCCCCCGACATGGGCCACCTCACTGCAGACCAGGTGAAAGCCCTTCTGGCCGCACCGGACCCGGCCACCGGGCGTGGGCTGCGTGACACTGTCCTCCTTTCCATGCTCTACGACACGGCCGCCCGCGTCCAAGAGATCTGCGACCTGAACACATCCGACATCCGCATGGCCCGCCCCATGGTGGTGACGCTGCATGGCAAAGGCTCCAAAACCAGGCGGGTCCCGCTGATGGACCCCACAGCCAGGCTCGTGACGGACTACCTCGCCCGTCGCCCTCCCCACCCCGGCGTCGGTGCAGACTCAGACCCGCTATTCAACGGGCCAAACCAAACCCGATTGACCCGTTGGGGCATCACCAAAATCCTCGCCAGACACGTCCAATCCCTGCGCAGCCGCGACTCCGGATATGCAGCGGGCCTGAACGTAACTCCGCACGTGATCAGACGAACCCGGGCGATGCACCTGCTTCAAGCCGGAGTCAACCTGATCTACATACGGGACCTGCTCGGACACTCCGACGTGTCCACCACCGAGATCTACGCCCGCGCCGACACGGAGGCAAAACGCATTGCCATCGAAAACGCCTACCAGTCGCTGACGCCAGTGTCCCTGCCGGACTGGACGAGCGACCAGGATCTCCTCAAATGGCTCGACCGCGCCTGTCAATAACACCCAGGATTATGTGGCCGGATCCAGGCCCACGAGCGCTCCCCCAGCGGAAACACCCAACCAGCCACATAACCCAGCCGTCCACGTAATGTCGGTTATGTGGAGTTCCACATAACCGGCACACCTGCGCCATGCGGCTGCTGCACGCCGGCATCGACACCAGCGTAATCGCGCTCTGGCTCGGTCACGAAAGCGTCAACACCACGCAGATCTACCTACACGCCGACCTCGAACTCAAGGAGAAGGCACTTGCCAGAACCAAACCACCCACAGGCCGAGCGGGCCGATACCAGCCACCCGACAGCCTTATCACCTGGCTCGAAGCGCTCTGATTATGCCGACCTCGCCAGCACGAAACCCCTGCCCCGCAAAGGACCCCGCACCCACATCGGCATAATCCGCAGGTCGGCATAATGGACCCGGCAGCGCTGCCAGGCCGCGCCCCGGAAGACCGTTCCGATGGCTTTTTTCAGTCCGGTGTGGGCATCGGAGATGACCAGCTTCACGCCGTCCAGTCCGCGGGTCTTCAGCGACCGCAGGAACGCCGTCCAGAACCCCTCGTTCTCGCTGTCGCCGACGTCAAAGCCAAGGACTTCCGGGCGCCCGTCGGCGGCGACGCCGAAGGCGACCACGATGGCCTGGGACACGACTCGGTGCCCGACGCGGGCCTTGCAATAGGTGGCGTCGAGGAACACGTATGGGTAGCCCATGGCCGAGAGGTCCCGGTCCCGGAATGCACCGACTTCGTGGTCAAGATCCTCGCAGATCCGAGACACTTCGGACTTGGAGATCCCGGTGTCTGCACCGAGTGCCTTGACCAGGTCATCGACCTTACGGGCGGAGACCCCGTGCAGGTAGGCCTCCATCACGACCGCGTAGAGGGCCTGGTCCACGCGACGGCGCCGCTCCAGCAACGCCGGGAAAAACGACCCGGACCGCAGCTTCGGGATCTTCAGGTTCAGGTCCCCCGCGGTGGTCGTCAACGTCCTTGGCCGGCTGCCGTTCCGTTGGGCAGTACGGTCCTCGGTGCGCTCGAACGGGGCGGCGCCGATGAACGCGGTCGCCTCCGCATCGATGAGCTGCTGGTACAGCGTTTCCGTCGCGGAGCGGATCCTGTCCGAGACATCGGTGAGTTTCAGTTGGCCAAGGAGGTCAAGCAGGGCAGACTGGTCTAGAGCCATCGTGTGTTTGTGTCTTTCTGTGAGTGACTTTGATCGGTACTCACTGACCATCGCACGATGGCTCACTACGTTGCCCAGGCAACGCGCAACTGCGGAGAACTACACCATTCCAGGGGACGTAACCCAATCGGCCGGCGGCGCCCCACAATGCCTACGCCGGCGCCACCCTCCAGCGCGGACGACGCGAAGTCTTCGAAAGAACACAAAAAGAGCGTTCCAAACAAACCCGCCTTCGCGCGTTCCCTCCCCGCCCTCTTGACAAGAGATCCTACACATCCAGCCGTCGAGTGGGCTGGGCCCCGGATCTCCAAGTAGATATTCTTCGGTGCCCGGATCATCGGACGTCCGGGCGAACGGGTCCGGCTCTGCGCCGCATGATCAGTATGGCCTGAATGGAACCTGGACCTTGCCAGCTACCCAACCAAATCCCTCCATCATCCATGGTCTACTGTGGAATTGCGTGCGCTTCGTATCACAATTCCCATTGCTTGTACCTACGGCGTTTTTCTGAGAATTCCCGACCACAGGCCTCCCCCGGTCCAGCCATTGCTTGTCCTAGCAACGAAGCATTTTGCACTTACTACGGACCAAGCCCCGCCCCGTCTTGGCTGATTCCGCCAGACCAGGTGGGGAGGGCATGCGCTAGAAGTTTTCTCGTCCGCCCGAGAGGACGGTCGCGGGGTTCACGTGCGTCATCAGGTGCAGATCGTCCTCCGAAATTCCCGCATTCTTCAAAGCACCAATAGCGGTGCTTGGCACGTACGACAGATTCCAGTCCGGCAGATGCTCGGTGAAGTAGTGGTCTGAGATGACGTCGCTCCAGGAGACCGAGTCCGCGGAAAGCACCATCTTGGATGCGTAGCCGAGGCGACATAGCTCTGCCACTGTTTCGACGCGTTGCGAGATTGTAAGAGCGGGACGCCCCGGCATCGTGTAGCCGAACCGGTCCATACCGAGAAAAGAGCCCCGGTCTGCAAGAGCTGTGAGATAGCTAAGATCCGTACTGTCGCCACAGTGACCGATTATCACGTAACGGAGATCGACGCCTGCATCAGCAAAAACGTTCTGTTGTTGAAGACCCACCTGGTTGCCCGCATGAGTGTGGGTGCAGATCGGAGCGCCTGTGCGCAGGTGAGCCCGCGCCGCGGCCAGCAAGAGTCGCGCATTCGTCTCGTCCACGACCGGGTCGGAGCCGGTTTTGATTATCCCGGCCTTGATGTCTGTGCCGTCCATACCCACTTCGATGTCATGAACAAACAGGTCGGCCAGACGGTCGGGATCGATACCATCTGTGGCGTCCCCAACCACTCCCTGAAGATAGAGCGGCAGTGGTTCGTGCGGGTGAGCCCCGGTCGCGGCGACGATGCTCACGCCGGTGAGGCGGGCAACTTCTGTCAATAGCGATAGATCTCGTCCCATGTTGGGCGTTGTCATGTCCACGATCGTCTCGACGCCGAGGCTTTTCGCGCGTGAGACCTTTGCTGCAACGTCCGCTACGGCGGCTTCCCGGTCAAGCAGGTGTGGCCATCGCTCATACATGCCAACCGAGAGCATGAACAAATGTTCATGCATGAGAGTGAAGCCAATCGATTCTTTCTCTACGGGCCCTTGAATCGTGCGGGCGCTCATGACAGGCCGAACGGCTGGCAGTGGACGGCGTTGCTGGGTCCGGCCAGGCGGAGGGGGGACCTGAGTTCCAGAGTGGGGATTAGCACGGCTAAACCTTCCTGTTCTATGCAGTGATACGAGTGCAGGGGTTGGAGAGGGAACCGATGCCCTCGATGGTGGAGGTGAGACGCTGGCCTTCGCCCAAGTAACGAGGGGGCTTTTGGGCAGCGCCGACTCCGCCGGGGGTGCCCGTAGCAATTACATCGCCCGGGACGAGCGTGATGAATTGACTGATGTAGGACACGATCTCCGCCGGGTTGAAGATCAACTTCGAGGTCCGCGACTTCTGCACCACATCGCCGTCAACATCGCATCGCACTTCGAGGTCGCGTGCGTGATCGATCTCGTCTGGCGACACGAGGTGTGGCCCGATTGGAGTCGATGACTCGAATGTCTTTCCCTGGAGATATTGCGAGGTGCGAATCTGCCAGTCGCGCATCGAGACGTCGTTGACAACGGTGTAACCGGCAATGGAATCCCAACTTTTTTCGACAGGGGCATGGCGTACCTGACGGCCTATGACGATGCCGAGTTCAATCTCCCAGTCGACCGCGGAGGAAGAATCTGGAAGCGCCAGGTCATCGAACGCGCCTATGAGACTCCGCGAGTATTTGGCGAACAGGGTGGGGAACTCCGGGATCGACTGTCCAGTCTCCGCCGCATGGTCTCGGTAATTCAGGCCTACGCAGACAATCTTCTCGGGATGCGGTACCACGGGTGCAAGATCCACCTGGTGTTCGTCGAAGACCAGCCCTAAGTCGCTTTCCGCGGCATTCCGCCAGTCCTGGCCCGATTCAAGGACGCTTCGCACGTCCGGATATGGCAGGACATAATACAGCTCGTTCTCTACTCGGGCTGCAGCGGTACCGCCGTCTAGCCTGATCGTTGCAAGTCGCATTTACTGCTCTCCTATTAGTGCTGCCCGCCGGTCTGAGGGCGGACGTACAAGTGGGGCCACCCCGGCTATTACCGGCTGAACGTTGGTTTGTATTCTTAATCCGTTGATGGATCTGGGTTGGTCCGGGTTTTACCGGAGCCGGTGGCGCATTACCTTCCCGCCGACATTTCGGGGAAGCGCCGACGTGAACTCGATTCGACTTGGCTGCTTGTACGAGGCGAGCTGCTGTCTGCATACGAACTGGATCTCGTCCAATGATGGCGATACTGACGAGCCCGCCCGGACTACGTAAGCGACAGGTGTGGATCCCCATCTCTCGTGGTGAACACCGACGACGGCGCACTCTAGCACTCCGGGAATCTGAAGAAGTACGCGCTCGATCTCGCTGGGGTAGATGTTCATACCGCCGGAGATTATGAGATCTGTGCGTCGGTCCAGCACTTCGATGTAGCCTTCCTCGTCTATCCTCCCGACGTCGCCGGTGTGATACCAGCCATCGCGAAAGGATTTGGCTGTAGCTTCTTCGTTGTTCCAGTACCCGTCGGCGAGAGAGCCGGAGCGCATGATCAGCTGACCGACGGAGCTGCCGTCGTGAGGAAGCTCGTTTCCCTGTTCGTCGATGAGTCTGACGACGGTTTCCGGTACGGGCCGACCGGTTGAGGAGAAGATTCCTGGTCTACGTTGGGAGTAGTCCAGTGCCGTAGTGGCAGCCACTAGTCCTCCTGAATTTTCTGTCATTCCCCACCCCTCGACCAGACGGGGGCCGATGGCATCAACAAGGAGTTCGAGATGTTCTTCGGGGGCCTTCGCGGTGCCGTGGAGCAGACTTTGCAGGGATGGCAGGGTGCGCCTTTGCTCGCGAACAATCGTGCAGAACTCGACGATTGGTGGGCCAGGCAGGACAGTGAACGTCGCGTGGCGCCGATCGATCGCATCAACGAGTCGCGGCGTGTCGAAACTGCTCATGAGAATCGTGGTCCCTCCCACTGCCAGATGGGGAAGCACGTGGGCGGGAATACCCGCAGAGGACGACATCGACAGCGCAAATATCTGGGTGCTCCCGATGCCGTAACGATTTGCGACTTGATTTGTGTGGATGATCGATCGAAGTGAACGGTGGGTCAACCTCGCTCCCTTAGCGAGACCTGTGGTGCCGCTCGTGTAGGCCAGAACTGCCAGGTCGTCAGAACTCGGGAAGGCCAGGGTCGGCGACACCGGCCGTCCGGAAGCGAGAAACTCCTCGTAGCCGTGTGAAGCGCAATCAAGGTTCGCTCCCGTCGTCACGGTCAGCTGAAGTGCTTCACGGTTTTCCAGCGCCTCGACCCGTTCTGCTGTGCTGTCGTCGAAGAAAAGAGCGACGGCGCCGGAGTCGTTGAGCATGTGCTGCGCCTCGAAGGATGTGTGCCGCACGTTGCACTGGACAACCACCATCCCGGCCTTCAGGCACGCCAAATATGCCTCCATGTATCGGATGTCATTATCCATCCAGATGGCTACACGATCGCCGGAAGTAATGCCTGAACCCAGCAGAGCATTCGCAATGCGGTTGCTGTTCTCATCGAGCTCGCCGTAGGTGACCCCGATGCCGTCTAGCATGCAAATCGCCATCCGGTTAGGCGTGCGTTGGGCTCCGATGCGCACAAGCGAACCGATGTTAAACGCGGCGGGATGAAGCAGTGGCCGTGTGGTGGTCATCATTGCCCTCCAAGCAGTGGTTCTGGTGTGAATGAGATAGAACGAATGCGATGATCCGATCCGCGTCATGCAGCAGAGCGGCGTGAATTCAACCATCATGTACCTCCGACTCGCTTGGATCGAAGATCAAGCAAGCCGGCTAGCAATTTAGGCTCTGCAATAGTGTATGCTACCAAACAACCATTCGGTTTGGAGAGCTCGCGAGTAATGAAGCGTTCGCGGGCCTGGCCGTGAGTGAAGGGTGACACTATGACGACCGTCAAACATGACGTTTGTGTAGGCGACGCGGATTTGATTGATTTTGCGCAGCGCGCTGAGGAATGGCTGCAGTCTGCGGTGCCCGAAGTCTGGCGCCAATCTCGCGGCGCTCTTAGCGCGGAAGAATCGGATGCGATCCGACGCGAGTGGGACCTTCAGCTGTGGCGCGGAGGATTTGCGGGCATAGCCTTTCCCAAAGATTTTGGGGGCCAGGGCCTAGGCCTGGCCGAGGACGTGATATTTCATGTGCTTGCCGCCAAGGCTCAGGCTCCAGACGGCTTTTCGCGCGTTGGTAAAACGCTGGTTGCCCCGATGGTCGTTCGCAGCGGAACCGATTGGCAGAAGGAACGCTATCTGCCGCCCTTGCTGCGCGGCGAGGAGTTGTGGTGCCAAGGGTTCTCCGAGCCCGACGCAGGATCTGATCTTGCGGGGGTAAAGACCCGCGCGGTGCGGGACGGTGACGGCTATCGAATCAGTGGGCGCAAGACCTGGACCACGTTCGCCCAGCACGCCGACCGAATCTTCGTTTTGGCAGTCACGGATTCGGATGCGCCGCGCTACAAGAACCTGAGCATGTTTCTTGTGGACATGCGTGCTCCCGGCGTTTCCGTCACTGACATCCGACAGATTTCCGGCGCGATCCACTTCGCCGAGACCCACTTCGACGGCGTATTCGTTTCGGAACAGGATCGTGTGGGGGGCGAAGGTGACGGGTGGAAAATAGCCATGGAGCTGCTCGGCGATGAACGGGGTGGCTCCGAGGCCGCTGCCCGGTATGTGGAAATCCGATCCGACCTGGATCTGCTTATCCGCACCTGCGGCGATCGGCCGGAGCTAGCGAACACTCTCGAGGAGCTCGACGAGCGTACCGAGACACTGCGCTGGCAGCTAGCAAAAGTCATTGATCTCGAGAGCATGGGCGGTGAGGCATTCGCGCGGGCGGTGTCAGTTCTCAAGGTCTTGTGGAGCGAGCTTTGGCAAGTTGTGGCGCGGGTGGGTTTCGAAGCTCACGTGCCTGCCGACAGGGAGCACTGGCGGTATCAGTTCTTCGAGTCGAAGGCCGTCTCTATCTACTCCGGCACGAATGAGATCCAGCGCAACCTCATTTCGGAGCGAGTCCTGGGGCTGCCGCGATGAACGTCCTCATTGACACGAAGGCCGGAGAAATCGGAGAGCTTGCGTCTGAGGCGATAGGCGAAATCATCGGACGGGCCACGGCTGGAACAAGCATCGCTGGCTACGCCGAAGGTGAATCGCCTCTGCGCTGGAACGCCCTGGAGGAAGGAGGATGGGACCTCGTCGGGATCCATGAGGACGGCGAAGGCGCCGAACTGCGCGACATCGTCGCCATCGCTCAGATTTGGGGAACCCGGCTGATCCCATTGCCGTTTTTGGAGACCGTGATCGCGAAACGTCACTCGGAGGCAGCCAGAAGTTGGGATGGCCCCGTGTCTTTCGCATTACCCACCTCGACCCTCGGGCTCGGGCAGCAGCGTTATGTCCCGTTCGGACAGTTCGAACGGCTGCGCCTCGTTACAACGCTTGGGGGCGGCTCTGATCAACTGGTTGCGGTGCCGGAAGGTCGTCCGGCCGGACTGGACCTTTGCGCCCGTGGTCTAGAAGTGGATGAGAGCCCGACGCAAATTTCCGAAACTGCTGCGCGGGAGCTCGCCGTCGTCTATGCGGCAAGCTCTGTCGGAGCCGCGAGGCGGCTGCTGGAACTAGGTGTCGCCTTCGCGAAGGAGCGAGAGCAGTTCGGCCGGCCTATCGGCTCGTTCCAGGCGGTCAAGCACCATCTGGCCGATGCTCTGATCGCCGTAGAAGAGGCCGACACGGCAGTCATTCGAGCGAGCTTGTCCGCTGAAGGTGTGAGGCAGACTACGGAATTCGTGGTCAAGCGCTGCATCGATGCGGCCGAACTCGTCCTTCAGGTGCACGGAGCACTGGGGTTCACCTGGGAGATGGGCCTGCACCACTACCTCCGCCATATGCTCATGGCGCAAGAGATCATCGGTGGCCTTCGCAGCCATCTGTGACCTCCCGGTTCGGGTTGTGCTGAGTCCACGAACGGTCCCGAACCGGCCGTGAGCTGGAATTCGTATGGCCTTTGCAACCCCCCGGCATCGACCGTGTTCTTTGCTGAAAAACCAATCGGTTGGTTGATTAGCTTTCTACCACTGAAGCCGTGGACAACCTGTGTGTTGGTCACTGTAACTGCCCGTTGTGGCCATCCTGGGCCGAACACCGACGGGTTCTTTGAAGAGGCCCAGTCAAGGGCGCCACCTCAACCCGGAGACGGGTCCCGACCTATGGGATTCACTGTGTCATATGAATGCATTCTGCTAGAGCAAGATGGGCCCGTTGCGTGGATTACGCTCAACCGGCCACAGCGCCTCAACGCGATGAACGATCAACTTTTGGCCGAACTCGATAGTGCGCTGCAGAGCCTCCGCGGAACGGCGAATCGGTTGGTTGTCATACGTGGCGCCGGACGCGCTTTTTGCGCGGGTTACGACGTGGCGCCCGATGCCGAAGAGATCGGATACGCATCTTCCCGCGGACCTGTGCAAGACCGTGACCGGCTACTGTCCAATATCGAACTGTGGACGCGGATATGGCGCCATGAGCAGCCGGTCATCGCCGCAGTCCACGGGCACTGCATCGGCGGTGGCACCCAATTGGCATCCCTATGCGACATAACGATCGTCGCCGAGGACGCATCGATCCAGTCATCTCCATCGCTGCCAATCGGTGGCGGATACCTCTCGCCACTGTGGGTGCATCTGGTGGGACCAAAACGCGCGAAGCTCATGTCCTTCGACGCGGGTCGGCGCATCTCGGGCACCCAGGCCGTGGAGTGGGGGTGGGCTACAGAGGCCGTCCCGGCGGACCAACTTGAAACATACGTCCGGGAGTTGGCCCATTCGATAGCCCGGACTCCGGGGAATCTCCTCCGCTTAAAAAAAGAAGCGATCAATCGAGTGGTCGAAATGGACGGACTGCTGACCTATGCGAGGACGGGAGCCGAGACCGATGCGCTGCTTCACCTCACTCCGGAGGTCACTCTCGCCCAGACCTGGATCAAAGAACTTGGACTTAAGGGCGCGATCCAGCGGTTCCGTGACAACGGCCTGCCCGATATCGAAGACCTGCAGTGAACACACCATATTTGGATCTTCCGGAACTTGGCGGGCTCAACGTCAGGCATTCCTGGGAGGTTCTGCCCTCGCCGGTAGGGACTCTTTCGTTCGTTGAGCCGGGCGATGTCACACGCGCCGCCAGGCTCGTCTCCACAGGCGCCACAATACCGCTGAACCTGCCCATCGACGCATTTGATCCACCGCTCTTCGGGCGGTCGCCAATGACGCATACCTTGTTGCATCCCAGCGGTAATGACGCCGAGGACCTGATCGATTCGTTCAACCCGCAGGCCTCATCCCAACTCGACGGCCTGGCGCACGTTCGTGCTCGCGAGTTCGGCTACTTCGGCGGAGTCCTTGAGCTATCCCAAGCCCGGGAGCGTATCGGTATCCAGCATGTCGCAAAACGAGGCATAGCTGCTCGCGGAGTTCTGCTGGATCTTGCCGAACGCGACATCAGCGACGGCATGTCGCCGTTCGACGGGCGCATGTACGACACCGGTCTCCTCAACGACGTGGCCGATGTGCAGGGGGTTGAGATCCGAGCCGGCGACGTTCTGCTCATCCGGACGGGCTGGGCGTCAAGCTATCTGCAGTTGCCGGTGTCCAATCGGATAAACCCCTCCAGCTGGAACGGCCTCAGAGCAGATGAGACCATGGCCGCATGGCTCTGGGATCACCGAATCGCCGCAGTGGGAGCCGACAACCCCGCTGTAGAATGCGCCCCCGGCGCGCGAGACATCGGTTCTTTGCACCGGCGCCTCCTACCTGGGCTCGGAATGTCGTTGTTCGAGCTGCTTGATTTGGACCGACTCAGCGAAATGTGCAGGCGACTGGAGCGATGGGAGTTCTTCTTCGTCTCCGTACCCCTGCATGTCGAGGGAGGCGTCAGCTCGCCAGCGAATGCGATGGCAATCCTCTGACTTAGTTGAACCCCAACCCGCGGCAGTTTCCCCGCGGGCCCTCAACGTCTGGAAAGAAGCACAATGCCTGTTGAAACCTCATGGTCGGGGTCGACCGCGATCCTGACATTAAGCAACCCGCCTGTGAATACCGGCGATGCCGCGCTCCGCCGTGACCTTCGAGACGCTCTGCTCAGCGCCGCGGCTGTTGCCGACCTTAGCGGGGTGGTCATCGAATCGTCGGGGCGCCACTTCTATGCGGGGTCAGACATCGGCGAGCTTGACGGTCCAATCGAGGAGCCGCAATTGACCGCGGTCATTGCCGTCATCGAAGCGATGCCAGTGCCGGTCGTCGCCTCGATCAACGGGCTTGCGCTCGGTGGCGGACTCGAGCTCGCCCTCGCCTGCGATGCGCGCATTGGGGACACGAGTGCGATCGTGGGATTTCCCGAGGTGACCCTCGGCATTATCCCGGGCGCAGGAGGTACTGTCCGAGCTGGACGTCTCATCGGTCCGGCTGCAGCGATCGATCTCGTCGCGTCGGGTCGGCGGGTCGACGCCAAGGAGGCAAAAGAACTGGGAATCCTCGACCGGGTCGTGGAGCCCGGCATGCTGCGCTACTCCGCCACCGAATGCGCGACCAGCCTGCTGGGCGTCAAGCGGCGCATCCGTGATCTTCCCGTTCCCACGTTCGATCCGATAGCCGTAGACGGCGTGGCCCAACGCGCTGCTAGGCGCGCGCGGCCGAATGTTCTCGAAGCCATCGCCATGGTGCACCGCGGCCTGACCCTCGGGCCGGATGAGGCACTTATCGAAGAGCGAGCCGTTTTCAACCGACTTCGACAGAGCGCCGAGGCCGCGAATCTTCGCTACTTGTTCTTCGCCAAGCGAACGGCCGCCAGAGCTCTATACACCTCGAGGAGCGGAAGAAAAATCGAGCGGATCGCAGTGGCCGGGGCCGGCACGATGGGTGCGGCGATCGCGCGGCTCCTTGATGCTTGCGGATTTTCCGTCACCGTCTTCGACCTGAACCCGTCCGCGCTGGAGCGAGTCGCGGCAACGAGCGCTATTACGACGACGAACCAACTCGACGATCTCGCCGATGCCGACCTCGTCATCGATGCAGTATTCGAGGACATGCAGGTTAAGCGGCAGTTCTTCACAGATCTGGAACCGCTGGTATCCGATGAAACGGTATTCGCCAGCAACACCTCGTATCTCGACCTCGAGCAGATTGCCAGCGTTCTCAAGTCTCCAGAGCGGTTCGCCGGTTTCCATTTCTTCAACCCAGCTGATCGCAACCCGCTGGTCGAGGTGGTTCGCACGGGGTTATCGAGTGAAGAGACCATCACCACACTCGCAGCTCTGGCACTCAAACTGGGAAAGACGGCGATTCCAGCGCGTGTGGGCGACGGATTCATCGCGAATCGTGTCTACGCAGACTACCGCTGCCAAGTCGAGTTCCTGTTGGAGGAAGGGGCGAGCCCGGAGGAAGTCGACGCGGCGATGCTCGATTTTGGCCTGCCGATCGGTCCGTTCGCCGTTGGCGACATGTCCGGCCTTGATATCGCCTGGGCGCGCCGGAAGCGCCTCGCAGCGACCCGCAACCCCGATCAGCGCTACGTCACGGTCCCCGATACGCTTTGCGAGCTGGGCCGCTTTGGCAAGAAAACGGGCGCCGGTTGGTATCACTATGCCAACGGCGCGGCTCGAGGGACCCCTGATCCACAAGTAGGCGCCATCATAGATGCGGCCCGGGCTGAAAAGGGGATCATTCCGCGGGCGATCACTGCCCAGGACATCCAATTACGGGTGCTCGGATCAATGGTGTGCGCTGCGGCGCTCGTGCTGCGCGCCGGCGTGGCTGACCGAGCCAGCGACATCGACATCGCGCTGACGGAAGGGTTCGGCTTTCCCCGTTGGCTGGGTGGCCCTCTCCGCTACTTTTCAAGCTTTAAGGACGAGGATGTCGTTCGCATCCTCAAGGCCGTCTTTGAATCGGATCCGATTGTGTTTGCAATCGCCGAACCCGCGCTTCTTGGCGAGGTGCCTCAGGACATACGCGTCGCGCTCGATGCCGTCGGAACGCCGAACCGCTGGGACCGGACCCCTGACGCTCCGCGTCGCCATGGTGGAAACTGAAGGAATCGCGCGGGCAATCCGCCGATCATTACGCCCCTGAGGTCCAGGTTTGACGAAGTATGGAACTGTCTCAATTTTGATGCTAATCTAACAACCAGTCGTTTGGTGAGCCGGGCATTGCGGCCCACGCGAAACGGCAATTGACAACGGCGTCTAGCTCCCTGAAGGAAGCGCATATATGGAACCCTTTGACGTTATCGTCTCTGGCTACGGCCCGACCGGGCAGGCCTTTGCATCGTTGCTCTCCAGGCTCGGGCATCGTGTTTGTGTCATCGAACGGTGGCCCTCGCTGTATGGACTTCCGCGCCTCTGCACCATCGACGGGGAGTCGGCGAGGATCGTCCAGGCCGCCGGCGACGTCGAGGAGGCACTCCGCGACTCGCACCAGCTCAAGCGGACACTGCTTCTGAACGAGGACGAGCAACTCATCCTGAAGATGGACCACGATCGGATGGCGATCAGTGGGTACCCGAGCCATATTTCGATGTACCAACCACACATCGAGGACGCGATGGACGCTGCGGCTCGTGAGCACGGTGCCACCGTCTTCCAAGGTTGGGAAGTGCAGTCTTGGACACAAGACGAAAACGGCGTCACCGTCGAAGCGCGACAGACCGGGTCCACCGATCCTGCGGACACTATGACACTCCAGGCCAAATATCTTATCGGCGCGGACGGAGCGCGAAGCGCAGTTCGCGAGTCCGCAGGCATCACGAGGGATGGTTCCGATTTTCGCAGCGCCTGGATCTGCGTCGACGCCGTGCGCAAACGCACTCTGCCGAAGTTCTGGGGCCTGTCAGAAGACATGCGGGAATCGGTAATCATGGCCGCACCTGAGGGGCGAGCATTCGCGGTGATCCCCATTGGTGACCGCCGGCTGCGGTTCGAGTTCTACGCCGACCCAGAAAGTACGCACGACGAACGGATGGGGTTCGACGCCGGCTATGAGGTGCTCGAGCGCGTGCACGGACTGACGCGGGACGACGTCGAGATCTACCGGACCGTGCTCTTTCCATTTGAGAGCAGGCTCGCCCGCACGTGGAAAAAGGGGCGAGTTCTGCTCGCGGGGGACGCCGCCCACACAATGACACCGTTCCTCGCTCAGGGGGCCTGTTCAGGGTTGCGCGACGCGGTGAATCTTTCGTGGAAGCTTGACCTTGTTCTGCGCGGCGTCAGCGACCCATCATTGCTCGACATGTACTTCGTCGAACGTTATCCGCAGGTCCGCGAGGTGGTTGCTGTTTCCGAGCAAATCGGTGCATGGGCGATGGAATTGGATCCGTCGAAAGCTCGAAAGCGCGATGAGCAGTTGTTGGTCGGAGCCGTGCTGCCGCCGCCACCGCCAGCCGCCGACATCGACGAGGGCATTCTCTTCAAGCAAGCCAGTGAGCCAGCCGTGGGCCAGCTCGCCCCACAGGGGCGCGTGTCCTTCGGGGGGCGGGAGGGAAAATTCGACGACGTCTTCAGCTGGGGATTCCAACTCATCGTGCGCGATGCTGATGTCTCAGCGACCTTCTCAGATGAGGACCGTGCATTCCTGGAAGCGATCCACTGCACCGTCGTCGGTGTCGGTGACGTGGAGAGAGAAGGAGTGGCTGCTGATCTCGACGGATCGTATGCCGCCTACTTCGACGAACACCGCATTGTGGGAATATTTGCTCGCCCGGATTTTTACGTATTCGCGGTTATGCACGACCTCGACGACGCGTCTGTGGTCGTCGGTGAACTGCGCCGGCAGCTGAGTGGATCACACGAACGCACCGTGCACGAAGCGGCGCACGCCAGCTAGGCACCGGAAGTTTCTCGATACTCAAAGAAGGAGACAACAGCGTCATGTCCAATCTGAAATCTGCGCTTCGCTACGACCCTACCGCGAGGTTCGAAGTCGACAGCCGCGACGTGGAATACCTCAATGTGGACGGGGTTTCACTCGTCGCTACGGTATTCCAGCCGCGCGGACACGGTCCTTTCCCCATGCTCATCGACGTCCATGGCGGTGGGTGGCGGCTTTTCAGCCGCACCCGGCAGCGCCCCATCGATCTCGAACTCGCCTCGCATGGCATCGTCGTCGTGTCACTCGACTTCCGCCAAGCGCCGCCGACGACAACATTTACCCGCGTGGACGGTCCATACGCCCCTTATCCAGCGACGTTCAGCGACGTCAATTATGGCATCCGATGGTTCAAGGCCCATGCTGCCGAGTTCAACGCCACTGCCGACAGTGTCGGCGCTCTGGGAGTCTCCAGCGGCGCGCACAACGTTCTGCTTAACGCAATGCTGGGCCAGCAGGCGCCCTTCGCGACGAGGCCTCTTCCAGGTGCCGATTCGATCGACGCCAGCCTGGCTTACATCATCTGTTCCGGATCCCCCGTCGACCTGGTCGACATGATGGTGGACGCGAATGTTACGGAAGCGGCCGCCGGAATCGAGGTCGGGGAACTCGATTTCTACGGCCTGCACGAGTACTTCGGAGGGGTGAAGGCTGTCACGGGGCTGAGCCCATTGCACATCGTCTCATCGCGCACCGACATCCTCACGCCGCCGCTGCTTCTTGTCCATGGTGATGCAGACGATATGGGCGGAGTCTCGACGGACCGCCAATTCGCGTTCGCTGGGGCGTACGCCAAGGCCGGCGGCGTCGTAGAGCTCGCAATCTACCCTGACGCTCCTCATATTTTCCTCAACCGAGGTCTCGCACCAGAGAGCGAAAACCTCGTCCGGGCCCTGGCAGGTATCGCAGGATTCATCCAACGCCAACTGGCTTACACCGACCACCCCTTTGACCCCGTGGCCGCTTCGGCTACGGATGCCGTTTAGAACCCATAGGAGTACATCACATGCTGATAGCCGACATCGGTCACATCGCCTTCCGCGTCCCGGACGTCGACGTGTCCGTCAAATATGTCACCGAAGTGCTAGGGATGCTCGAAGTGGAGCGCATTGGAGATACCGCGTACGTAACGCAGGGAAGCCCCTACCCATCTGTCTGGCCGCAGTGCAACCACCACATCATGGAGTTCACGGGCGGATCCGAGGGCCCCGAGTTCGACCACATCGGTCTCATCGCCCAGGATCAAGCTGCCCTGGACGAGATCCGTGCGCGGGCCATCGCCATCGGTGCGAAGATCGACGAGACCGTCACGAGCGAGCCAGGGATACCTGAGCTTCTACGCATCATCGCGCCCACCGGTCACGTCATCGACACTTATGTGGAGATGGAACAGGTTGAGCGGGACTACCAACCCAAGGGCGTCATGACACACCGGCTGGCACATGCCTTCATGTGGACGCAGGATGTTAAAGGGCTCGTCGAGTTCCTCATTGATGTCTTCGGATTCAAGGCCTCCGACTGGATCGGGACCCCGGAAGACCCCTACATCGGCTTCCTGCGTTGCCACCTTGAGCACCACACCATCGCCGTCGGCCGCGGACCCATCGAGGGGGTTCACCACTACGCTATGGAAGTACCCGGCACGGCTGACCTCGGACGCCTGGGAGACCAACTCGCGCGCTCGGGTCTGGGCTACATGTGGGGGCTTGGGCGCCATGGCGGCGGCGACAACATCGCCAGCTACCATGTGGCGCCCGACGGTCTACTCGTAGAGGTATATGCCGACATGCAGAAGATCGCCGGCGACGGATGGAAACCACGCCACTGGAGCGTGGAGGACCCCCGAGGCGGAAACCTTTGGGGGGAAATGCCGGGAGATTTCCAGAAGCTCATGGCACCGCATGCACCGATCGCTAAACGGTAGCCGTTGCCGGCCAGGGGTGCAGCGAGATGAACGGATTCACGACGCGATACGGCGGGCACATCGTCGGCGAACTCACGGTCGCACCAGGGTGGTCTTGGAGCCAAGTGGTGCCTCCAAGCGCCCTTATCGGTGCAAATGGCCTGGTCTTCGGACCCGATGGCGACATCTATGTCGCTGAAGGGCACGGAAGCGAGATAAGTGCAATCGACAGTCACAATGGGACCGTACGAAACATCAGTCGCTCCGACGACCCCATCGAGTGTCCCGACGACCTCGCTTTCGACGCCGCCGGCACGATGTACGTCACGGAGTTCGCCCTCGGAAGGGTGAGCATGCGGCATCCCGACGGTGAAGTCCGGGTTCTGGATGCCGATGTACCGTCGGCCAACGGCGTGACGACCCACGGCGACCGGGTGTTCGTCGATGAGTTTCGTCCGGGCGGAAGAATCATGGAGCTGTACCCCGACGGGCGTGAGCGAAGGATAATCGCCGAAGGCGTGGACTGGCCCAACGGTTTAGCGGTGGGACCCGACTTCCACCTCTACTATCCGTCAGTCTTCGCGGGGGAACTGTGGAGAGTTGGCATCGATGAGGGTTCACCGGAGCGCGTCGCCGCAGGGTTAAGCACCCCAACCGCGGTCAAGTTCAGCCCCCAGGGCGAGCTTTACGCATCCCTTGCAGGCGGTGATGTGCTGCGGGTGGACCCACTGTCAGGTTCAACCGCCATCGTCGCAACCCTGCCGAACGGCACGGACAATCTGGCATTCCGCGACGACGGCCGGCTATTCGTGTCCAATCAGCTCAGCGGGAGCTTAGTCGGCATAGACCGCGACGGCATCGCAACGACTCTTGTCAGCCCTGGTCTCGTGGGGCCGTTCGGCATAGATGTCGCAGCAGATGGGAAAATTTGCGCCGCAGACGCTCTCAGTTACGCAATCCTAAGCCCAGGCGGCGTCGCCGATCGACCAGCCTCTGTAAGCACCCCCGGGTTTCCAGGAGTCCTGCGTTCGGTCACCTATCTCGCCGACGGGCGCCTCGCGCTCGGGACAACCACCGGCGGCATCGCACTCTACCGGCCAGGAAGTGAGGCCCAATTTCTGGCGACAGAAATCAAAGGACTGATGGGCATTACCAGCACGCCGGACGGCGCGATAATCGCCGCTGCATCCCTAAGCGGTGAGATCCTGCGAGTCGATAAGGCAGGCGTGGCAGTTCTCGCAACCGGCCTTGAGCAGCCTATGGGCGTCGCAGCAACCGCGGAGGGCGGAGTGATCGTGACCGAGTCGCGGTCAGGACGATTGAGGTATCTCAGCCCAGATGGCACCTCGAAAGTCCTGCTCGAGGGACTGAGTGAACCCCACGGTGTAGCCGTTTCCGGCGAGGACGTATATGTGATCGACCGCCGGGCACGGGCGCTGCATCATGCGTCGCTAAGTGGTCGGGTCCCGAGCTCGGTAATCGCGCAAAATATTCCGGTCGGACCCGCACCTGGCGTGGGCGAGACCATTGTCGCCGGGCTTCCCGGGCTCGCCCCAGGTCCGTGGCTTCCCTTCGCCGATCTGGCCATTGCCCCCGACGGCTCCATCGTGGTGGGTTGTGACGGCTCTGGCGGCATCATCGCGGTGAAGCGCGAAAACTGAAAAGCGAGATCAGAAACGCCGGAATCCGTCCTGCGTCTGACGCGACCTGCCCGCGACGAATTGTCGGCCGGCGGGGTGAGGTTCGTTCAATTCAAACGAAGGAGAAGCTATGACGTCGAATCTATTGACTGGGCGGGTTGCCCTCGTCACTGGCGCAGGTGAGGGAATCGGGCGAGCGTCCATGCTTGCACTGGTGCAGCATGGAGCCAGCGTGGTTGGCTGCGACGTGGATGAGGACACCCTCGCGGAAACTAACCGCTTGGCCAATGACCTCAGGCCGGGATCGTCCCGATATGTTCGAGGGGACGTAACCGATCCCGGCGATATCGGGGCCGCCGTAGCGTTCGCCGTCGCAGAGTTCGGCAAACTCGACGTCGTCCATGCAAACGCTGGTGTTACTCAGACGGCCTCGCTCGCCGGAGATATTCCCCTGAATCTCTGGCAGCGGGTACTCGAGGTCAACCTCACGGGTCTGTTCGTGACCTTCCAGGCGGCGGCTCCCGAACTGGTGAAGTCCGGGAACGCGTCGTTCATTGCGACAGCCTCGGGACTTGGCATCATTGGCGCCCCGGGTCTCGCCGCCTACGTCGCGAGCAAGCACGCTGTCCTCGGCTTCATCAAATCCGCCGCTCTTGACTACGCCCCCCGCGGGCTTCGCGTCAACGCGGTGGCCCCCGGCATGACCGACACCCCAATGCTCTCCTCGTCTACTACCGCCGAAATCCGATCGGACATGGCCGCATCCATCCCTGCCGGCCGATTGGGAACCCCTGGTGAAATCGCAAACGTGGTCGTCTGGCTCGCATCTGAGCTTTCCAGTTACGTCGTCGGTGCCACGATTGTCGCCGATGGGGGAGACTCGATCTCTTGAAACATTTGTGCCCCACGAAACTTAACAATCAACCAATCGTTTGGTAGTCTGGGTGGAAACCAGTAGGGGAGCACAATGAAAATCGTCGTCTTGGTCAAAGAGGTCCCCGACACGTACGGGGACCGAAAGTTGAATTTGGACACGGGCCTGGCGGATCGTCCTGCCGGCGGGATGGTCATGGATGAGGTCTGTGAGCGTTCGCTCGAGCTGGCGTTGAGCTATGCCGATAATAAGCCGGGCACGGAAGTCGTGGTGCTTTCGGTGGCGCCGTCGGATGCGGATGCGACCCTGCGTAAGGGCTTGGCGATGGGCGCGGCCTCGGCCGTGCAGGTAGTCGATGATGCGTTGGTGGGCGCTGACTTGGGCCTGACCGCCGAGGTAATCGCGGCAGCACTAACCCGGATCGGGTTCGATCTGGTTATTGCAGGCAACCAGTCCACGGACGGTTCGGGCGGTGTGATCGCCGCCATGATCGCCGAGTTGCTCGATGCGCCGCAGCTGTCATCGTTGAACTCGGTCTCAATATCGGAAGGTGCGGTGTCCGGCTTACGTGTTTCTGACGGTTCGACCATGCAGGTCTCCGCCGAGCTGCCGGCGGTAATCTCAATCACTGAAGCCCTGCCGGATGCGCGATTCCCGAACTTCAAGGACATCATGTCGGCGAAGAAGAAGCCCTTCGAGAAGTTATCGCTGGACCACCTCGGCGTAAACGCGGAAGATCCGGAGGTATCTCGCTCGATCGTGATTGCCGTCTCGGAGAAGCCTCCGCGCGCGGCGGGCACGAAGATCGTCGATGAAGGCGATGCGGGCCAGCAGCTCGCCGATTTTCTCATCCAGAACCAGTTGACGTAAGGAGACCGATATGGCTGCATACGCGGAAGATTCGATCTTGGTGCATCTCGATGTAACGCCGACGGGGGAGCTTGCCAGTTCCAGTGCGGCATTGCTTGGGGTCGCAGCGGTTGTCGGCACCCCGGTCGCGCTGATTGTGACCGACGGGATCGAACTCGCCTCGGACGCCGCGGCGCTCGGCGCGGCTTCGGTCCTGATAGCCCCTGCGGGTCCTGGACTGACCGTACCCCGGGTTGATGCACTGGCTGCCGCGGCGGTTCTCATCCGCCCCGACGCCATCCTTGTGTCCAACTCAGTTGAAGGACGCGACGTCGCCGCCCGGTATGCAGCACGCACTCGGTCGACACTCGCGGTGGACGCCGTCGGTATCGCACGCGACGCCGAGGGGATCATCGTTCAACACTCGGTGTATGGGGGTGCCTACAACGTCGACTCCGCGGCAACCTGGGGCACGCCTGTAATTACAGTGCGCCAGGGTTCCATTGAGGCAAGGGCCGGGGCAATGCCAGCGGTGGTGGAGCAGCTGCCGGTTTCGTCGTCGGGGCGACGGTCGGCGTCCATCGGGTCAGTGGACGTAGCGGTGGTCAGCTCGTCCCGCCCGGAGCTGCGGGGAGCGGTCTCCGTGGTTTCGGGCGGTCGCGGGTTGGGGTCGAAGGAACAGTTTGTGCTTGTCGACCAATTGGCCGACGCCCTTGGAGCCGCGGTCGGCGCATCGCGAGCCGCGGTTGACGCGGGGTACGTGCCGCAGGCATTCCAGGTAGGCCAGACCGGCGTCTCAGTATCGCCCCAGCTGTATGTCGCTTTGGGAATTTCGGGCGCGATCCAGCACAAGGCGGGTATGCAGACAGCAAAGACGATCGTCGCTATCAATAAGGACGAGGATGCCCCGATTTTCGAGATTGCGGACTTCGGTGTCGTCGGCGATGTATTCACGGTGGTGCCCCAATTGATCGCTGCTTTGCAAGTACGGAAGGCTTAGAGTCCTGTGGTGACATATAGGGGAGTGATGCGCCGCGGCCTGCCACGGCGCACGGGTGGCGAGCCTTGGCCTCCGTCCGGGTCGGCAGCTGAGAGTGTCCAGCTCGGTAAGCATGTGGCAGTTGCAGAAAATAGGCCAGCCTCGGGTTCCTCGGATACAACGATTGATTTCTCCCCGGTGGCCTCAACTATCGCTGCGATGCCGGGCGCCGGGTCGGCAATCTTTTCTCTCCGTCGGGGGCTCCCACGCGTTCCGGGGGGCGAACCCTGGCCTTCAGCACCCCGTGCCGTGGCCCCGACTCCGGGAGTAGTCGAGACAGGCTCAGTGACGCCAAAAACCTCGGCACCGGAACTGCTTACCCGCGACCCCGATCAAGGGTCTGTCAAAGAACAACGTGCGGCGACTCCAACGGCTTCCCTCGTCGCCGCAGAGGGACCGCGCACCCCAGTGAAATCCACCCCGAAAACGTCCCCAAGCAGCAAGCAGGTTCCGCCACAGGAGCCGAACCGCCGCGGATCCCGCCGAGGTACTCAGCGTGCGCAGACGGGCATTGTTCGTGGCGTGGGGTTACTTGTCGCCGCGGCGACGCTGGTGCTTGCAGCGCGATGGCTCGTCTCGCTGAACGACATCCAAGATTTCCTCACCACCTATCCAGGGACGTCGTATCTTTCAGACTCCGCGCCTGTAGGGATTCCTGGGTGGTTGGCTTGGCAGCATTTCTTCAACACGTTCTTCATCGTGCTGATGATCCGTACCGGGTGGCAGGTGCGTACGGATAAGCGTCCACGCGTCTTTTGGACATCGCGATGGTCCAAAAACGGCGCCGCCAAGATCAGTCTTTCGCTGTGGTTCCATCAGTTCCTAGACATCTTGTGGCTGGTCAACGGTTTTGTCTTCGTCGTGTTGCTCTTCGCGAGCGGTCAGTGGATGCGAGTCGTTCCCACCAGATGGGATGTTTTCCCGAACGCGGTTTCGGCGGCGCTACAGTACCTGTCCCTGGACTGGCCGACGGAGAACGGATGGGTCAACTACAACGGACTACAGCTGTTAGCCTATTTCACGACGATCTTCATAGCTGCACCGTTGGCCGCGATCACCGGTGTACGCATGTCAGGGCTCTGGCCCAAGAATGCCCGTCGGTTAAGCAAGGTGTACCCGGTCGAATGGGCACGCGCGCTGCATTTCCCAGTGATGCTCTACTTTGTGCTTTTCCTCGTCATTCACGTCACCCTCGTGATCGCGACCGGTGCACTTCGCAACCTCAACCACATGTATGGCGGCCAAGACTCCGTGAACTGGGTCGGATTCTGGGTTTTCTTCGGCTCTATCGTGCTGATCGCAGGTGGATGGTTCGCCGTTAGGCCCCTCGTGCTAGCACCCCTCGCTCGAGTCTTTGGCAAAGTCAGTGGGCGCTGAACGCGCTGCCGACACTCGCACCAGGCTTGGGGGCGCGCAGACTGAAACGAATCTGCCAGCCTTTGCTGGCTCAGGTTCTATTTGTCGCGTTTGGTAACGCTGGAGTTGGTGCCTGTGGGCCCTAGTTTAGAGTCCCAGGACATCGACGTGCGGCACCGCTCGCCAAGGGGCCTTGTGTTCGTACGGCGGGCCGGTTCACCAGTAATTCGGTCCATGTGGCGCCTTTTGAACCGGCAATGGACCAGACCGCGGGTTCCCTGCCGAGGCCGGGCGGGATGGTTGATGTTCCGTGCCTCGCGCCCGTGTTTGAGTAGCGGCTAACCCAGCGTTTCGCCGTCGGCCAGGACACAATGAACCCCTTGACTCCTTCCGCGATCGTTTGGCTGTGTTTGACGACCCGTTCGGCGGCTCGCTGGCTTCCAATTAGTCGCGTTGCTCGACGAGGATGTCTGGGAGCCTGCGGACGGCTGCTTCGTTCGGGAATACCCGATGACATCAGGTCCTCCTTTTGGTCTCTTTATTCACTTGTTCCATGGGATTCGCTGACCAGATTTGGCGCCAGTGCGTGGCGGGGAACCTGGCGGATGCGAGCACGTCAGCCCGTGCGTCGTCGAGCATCGCCGCGACCCTTCGGGTGACCTCCTGGAACTGGGTATTGACGGCTCCCGGCGCCGGGTTGGGCGAAGACGATGCGGATGATCGAGCCGACCATATTTTGGGATCCCTTGGCCACAGTCGAGAGCACGTTGCGCACGACGTGCACCCGGAGCAGCACTGCCAGGATGCGCCGTCGGTGCGGGCTCCGATGGTTTTCTTCAGCCCGGGGTGGGCATCTGAGATGACTAGCTTCACGCCGTCCAGTCCGTGGGTCTCCAACGACCGCAGGAGCGACGTCCAGAACCCCTCGTTCTCAACATCGAAGCCCAGGACTTCCCTCAGACCGTCGGCGGCGGCGCCGAAGGGGACCGCGACCGCCTGGGCCAAGACCCCGTGCCGACGCGGAGCGTGCAATTGGTGGCATCGAAAAACCCGTACGGGCAGCCCATGGCGGAGAGGTCACGGTCTCTCGAACGCACCGACTTCGTCTTCCAGATCCGGGACTCTTCGGACTTGGAGATTCCGGTTTCCGCACCGAGTGCTTGACTTTGCTCTCGACCTTGGGCGGAGAACCGGCGTGCATGTAGGCCTCCATCACGACGGCGTAAAGAGCCTGGTCCACGCGGCTCCAGGAGGCCCGCGAAGACCGACCATGTCCGCAGCGTGGGGATCTTCAGGTTCAGGCCCCGGCGGTGGTCGTCAGCGCCTTTGGCCGGCTGCCGTTCCGTTGGGCCCACGGTCCCGGGGCCGCTCGAACGGGGCGGTCCCGACGAACGCCGTCGTCTCCGCTCGATGAACTGCTGGTACAGCGTTTCCGTCGCGGAGCGGACCCGGTCGGAAACATCGATGAGTTTCGGTTGGCAAAGGAGGTCAAGCGATGGCTCACCGCGTTGGCGAGCAACGCGCAACCGCGGGGGAACTACACCACGGCAAGGGACGTAACCTCACACACAGACCAGACGTCGATGGGACCGGTTTTCATGTCAAGAATCCATTCCTATCTGGTCCGAGAACGGCAGACGCCGGCGCCCCGGGAGGATACCCCCACGAACCCAGCGGGTTACGGCTGGAAAGCTTCGAATGCTGCGTAGCTGTCTAAATGCTCACGGAAGAGATTGATCCTGTCTCCCTCGAAGCGGAAATACCAGTGATAACGATTGGAGTACTGCTTTCCGAATCCTGTAACCGTGTCGCAGCTTCCCTGCATTGAGGCATGGATGCCGTCGGCAAGAGCGTGGCCACACGTGTAATTGAAACCGTTGGGAAACATTTCGCGGAGCGCTCCAGGCAATACTTCGAGAAATTGTGCTCTGTCAAGCCGCTGCGAGCTTCCAGGGGCGGAGTTGACGATTTCAAATTCGAAACCTGGCGCGATCATGTCAGCCAACTCTCGGGTAGCGTTCCGGTCGAGTGCTGCGATGAACTCTCGGATGCGCACTTTCTGCTGGTCAGGGGTCATTATTATTTCCTCTCGGAACGTAATTGCGCTTGTCTATGCGGGCGGTGATGGAGCAGAGCAGCCGGCTGTCCCACACACGTGCAACTCAAGGCCATCTCCGTAGGCCCAACGTACTATAACTTTAGCTCCGCGTAGAGCCTTTTTCAAACATATGTTTGGAAGACTGGCCGCGAAATGTATCAGCTGATTCAAGGCGGACCGACGGGGGCTGCGATGGGCAGAAGGGATGATCATTGGCCGTACGTACATTGATACCGGGGCCGGCTCGGGTATAGGTCAGGCCACCGCCGAGAGTTGGCTTGCGCGGGGAGGAGCGCATCGCGCCCTTCCGGGAAGGCATGACGACACGCGCTTTTTTGCTACCGTCGCGAGGCGCTCAATAGACCGCGACGAGGCGCCCCAGGACCTCACCTTTGGCGAGCCGGCTGATTCCGTCCGGGATACCGTCGAAGTCGGTGGGGGAGATCACCGGCTCAATGTCACCGGAAGCAATCCATGCGAGCACCGCTTCCATATCGCTTTTGCTGCCACCACCGCTGCCCACAAGGGTGACATTCTTCGAGACCAGCTGGTAGGTGTCGAGCGTCGCTTCCAAACGGCCCATCCCGATTAGAACAACTCGTCCGCGCTCGCGCACAGCACCGATCGCACCTGCTGTAGTGGAACCAAACCCGGCGAAGTCCACGATGACGTCAAGCTTGAGGTCCGCCAATTCGGATACGTCGCTCACCACGCGGCGCGCGCCGATCTCTCGAGCGGCCTCCCACACGCCCTGATTTACTTCGGCGACGTAAATCTCAGCGCCACTGAGCACAGCGATCCGCGCGCCGATCCTTCCGAGCGCTCCAAAGCCGATGATCCCGACGCGTTGCCCGGGCTTCACCTGTCCGGCGCTGACGATGCCTGCATGGGCGGTCATCCCAGGTTCGGCGAATACCGCACGGTCGAGCGCGACGCTATCGGGGATACGAACAAGGTTCTCGGCGCGGGCCACTATGTACTGTCCGAACCCCCCATCCCTGAGGTAACCGTGGAGCTCCCCAATTGACCACACCACGACGCGGTCTCCCGTGGAGAAGTCGGTGACGTCTGAACCGAGGGCGACAACGTTACCCGCGATCTCATGACCGGGAACGACGGGCAGATTCATCATGCCCAGCCATTTACTGTCTTCGAACAGCCCCACATCGGAGTGGCAGATGCCGCAAGCACCCACGGCGACGAGCACCTCTCCTGTGCCCGGCGCGGGGTCGGGCAAATCCACCAATTCGAGGGGGGCATGCGTATCGCTAAACCGCCATGCTTTCATTATTCTCTCCTTCTGCTCGGCCATCAGCTCGAGCCGTAGACGCACCGAGAACGGTCCGCGTCTTCATGGTTTTCGGTATGAGTGAGGGGTGCGCGCGGCGTGGTGAGGGCGGTTCGTAAAAACTGCGCTTGAGTCCGCGACCAGAACGAAAGGCAGGGAGGCCGACCAGCCGCTTGCACCGAACCAGCCTGAGGAGATCGATCACGCCGGCATCGGCCTGATCTGCTCTCCCTTGTACAAATCAGCTCGAATTCCGCATCGGACATCCAAGCCATGTTCTTGTCGCCGGGCGACAGTGCCCAACGAGCGCGAGACTAGCACGCCATGGTGCTCCTTCGCCAGCAGTCGACCACACCGCAGACTCCGTCACCAGCGCCCCGGGCCGTCCATGGGGTAACACACTGAGCGGCACCACTACGCCTGGCGAAGCGGATCTGGCACGAAGATCACCGATCATTCGGACGTTTGTTTGACAAGGGGTGGAACATTCGATAAAATCCGAATTATACCTCCCGATGTTGGGGAAGCATCGAATGGAGAAGCGCGTGAACGAACTTCAACGACTCATTGCAGTGGAAGAAATCAAAAAGCTGAAGTCCCGGTATTTTCGAGCACTCGACAAGAAAGACTGGGACGCGTTTGCTGCGAATTTCACCGACGATGTCGTCTTCGACTTCACGGAGTCGGACACAGGGGAAGACGTCGACAAAATTGTTCAGCACGTCTATCGGGTCGAAGGCGCTAAACAAGCGGCAGACTGGGCGAGGGATGCTCTTGGTGACGCCGTAACGTCCCATCACGGGCACGTGCCGGACATCGATATTTTGGATGATGAGTCGGCTACCGGCATATGGTCCTTAAACGATCAGATTTGGTTTCCAGATGGCACGGAATTCCGCTATTCCAAACTCGAGGGCTACGGTCACTATGAGGAGGATTACAAAAAGGTGGACGGTGCCTGGAAGGTCGCCAGGGCGAAGTTTATTCGCCATCACGCTGTTTGGACTGTCCGCGGGGATTAAGTGCAACTTTCTATCTCCCGTGCGTCGACTGGTTCACAACAAATTACCGAGTAGCAAAGGTTCGTTGGGCGTGCTGGTGAGGGCCGGTTCCCGCCCGGCGAACTTCGGCAAAGTCTCCGCGGTGCGAGTTGCCCGGAGAATCCAAGGAGGAAAATGCTGACCGCCAAAACTGGTCCAAACTCAACAGCCAAGCCGGTGAGAATCCGGGAGCGCTTTAACCGGGACGACAACGTGATCGCTGCAGCCGTATCGGTCATGTCCGAGAAGGGCTACGCTTCGACGTCGATACAGGAGGTCGCGGACCGGGTGGGTGTCCTCAAGGGCAGCCTCTATCACTATTTCAACTCCAAGGAAGAGCTTCTCTACCGCATCCTCGAGGAGTCCCACGAACAGTCGAGGGAGATCCACCGTGAGGTGATCGAGCTCGACCTGCCGCCGGTGGAAACCCTGCTCCTCTACGTTCGCCGGTTAAGCGAGTGGTACTTGGCGAACATCGAACGAGCGAATATTTTCTTCACCGAGATGAAGCATTTGAAGGGAGAGCGCCAAGTGGCCGCTGCGGGCTGGGGCCGCGCTTTCGAACGCGATATCAGTGACCAGGTGATCGCGGGTCAAGCCGATGGAAGCATTCGCGAGGACATTGATCAGCGGCTGCTGACGCGCTTCATCATCGGTGCCGTCAATAACGTCAGGTTCTGGCCAAGCCGGCGTTCGAGCCGCCAGTTCGACAACGATTCTATTGTCGACGCGCTTGTAACGCTCGTCGGCGCCTCCACTCAGGCCTCATAGCTAGGCGCAAGCCGGGCTTTGTCACCAAGTCCGCCTTCATGAGATGTTCCGGTGCCGACCGCATCTGTTGGTGCTAATCCTTCGCGGGAACCGTCGCGAATTCCTGCACGCAGGAGCACGATGCCCTTCCCTATGATTTGTCAGCCGCGGTTTTCTTGCTGGAATGTTCCGAGGACAAAACGCCGCGACCGCGCAACTGGTTGGGTCCCCGGGTAGAAGTCCAGTGTTTGTGTGAGTTTCGTGTCCGAGAATGGACACAGGAGGAAATTCACGAATCATGGCACGCAGACATACCCCCGAGCAGGTCATCGCAAAGGTCCGGCAGGGCCAGAAAATGCTCAACGAGGGAAGCCCGATGGTCGAGGTCATCAAGGAGCTCCAGATCACCGAGGCGACCTGGTACCGCTGGCTGAACCAGTACGGTTCCGAGAAGAACGCCGAGGCGTCCAGACGGACGAAGGAGCTGGAGAAGGAGAACGCCCGGCTCAAGCGGCTGCTGGCGGAGAAGGAACTGGCCATCGATATCCTCAACGAGGTGGCGAAGGGAAAATTCTGAGCCCCGAACCGCGTCGCCGTGCCGTGCGCATGGCAGTGGAGAAGTTCGGGGCATCAGAGCGCCTTGCCTGCAAAATTCTGGGCCAGAACCGGTCCGCGTTCCGCAAGAAGAAACCCGACATGGGATTCCAGGAGGCGCAACTGCGTGCGGACCTGAGGGCCGTGGCCGTGAAGCATCCCGCGTGGGGCTGGCGGAAGGCCCGCTGGCACCTCCTGGCCCAGCCTGCGTGGGACGGGGTGGCGCTGAACAGGAAGCGGGTCCGCCGGCTCTGGCGCGAGGAAGGCTTGGCCTGCAAACCCAGGGCACGGAAGAAACGCCGCACCGGGCCCGGAGCCGGGGAACAGAAGCGCCTCACCGCCGAGTATCCGATGCACGTGGTCAGCTTCGACTTCCAGTCCGATGTGACCTCCTGCGGGCGGCACATCCGGTTCTTCAACGTCATCGACGAATACACCCGCACCGCGCTGGCAGTCATTCCGCGCCGGTCATTCAAAGCCGTGGACGTCGTCGCGGTGCTGGAGGACATCATCGCCGAAACCGGCGCCGCCCCGGCCTACGTCAGGTGTGACAACGGACCGGAATTCACCGCCGCGGCACTGATCGAGTGGTGCAACACCGCCAGCGTGGAGACCGCGTTCATCGACCCGGGATCGCCCTGGCAGAACGGCTTCATCGAATCATTCAATGCCCAGTTCAGAAGGGAGCAACTCTCCGGAGAAATCATGGACACCATGGTCGAAGCGCAGTATTTGGCCGAGGAATGGAAAGCTATCTACAATCATGAACGGCCCCACGGATCCCTGGACGGCATGACGCCGAAACGCTACTGGGAAAACTGGACGCAGGAAAACACATTAGCTATCGCATAGACGCTGGACTGCTAACGGGGGCCCAACCACAACAAAATGCAAGCTACCAATGGCAACTAGGCCATCTGCTATTGACGGATTCACGGTCCTTTTTCAAGCGACGGTGGGGTAGAGTGAGCGCCTGTATGGGACTTCGTTTCCTCGGTCAGAGAGGACCTGATGGATGAATGACGTGAAGCGTTTGGTGGACTTCGCGGTCGCTCGTGGCGAGGACGGCTATGAGGACGCGCGTCAGGCTATTGTGTGGCAGGAGAACGTTCCAGACCGATTTCCTGACGTGATAGTCAAGATAAAGAATCAAGCCGAGATCGCCCGGGTCGTTCGATGGGCTGCCGCTAATGATTTGAAAGTCTCCGCCCGCTCGGGTGGCCACGCTTGGGCCGCCTCTAGTCTGCGTGACGGCGGCGTGCTCATCGATCTCTCAGCACTGAACTCGATTGAGCTTGATGTTGAATCCAACATTGCCCTGGTAGGACCTGGAACTAAAGGAGAACAACTGAATGCCGCGTTGGCTCCTCATAATCTCTTCTTTCCAACCGGTCACTGCCCGTCAGTGGGTCTGGGCGGATTCCTGTTAGGCGGTGGCTATGGTGTTGCCGGAGGTAAGCGCGAGTCCTGCATGAGCGTGCGCGCGATCGACGTAGTCACCCCCCAAGGCGAACTGATTCGCGCTGACGAGACCCAGAACGTTGACTATTTCTGGGCGGCACGGGGTTCCGGCGCAGGGTTCTTTGGCATCGTTACTGCCTTCCACCTCAACGTCTACCCCCGACCGAACGTGGGGATGAATTTATCCCTCACTTTTCCATTGTCGCGATGGGAGGAGGCATTAAGGTGGAGTTTGACCATCTCAGACAAGCTCGACGACGATGTCGAGTTGTATCTGCTGATCGGCGGCTATCCTGACATGGAAGATCCGTCGATTATCAACGTCGGCGTCTTGGTCGCAGCCACGATATTTGGCGATAGCGAAGAAGGCACACGCGCCGCTCTCCAGCCGCTGATGGATTGTCCCGTGGAGGAGGCGGCGATTGGCGACGCCATGCCCACGACGATCGAGGAGATCTACGCACTTAATGATTTCATCGACCCCCCCGGCTACAGGTATGCGGTCGATAACATGTGGACGAGTGCAGCGATCGATGACCTCATTCCTGAACTGACACCAATCATCGACAATCTGCCGTCGCCCAGGTCGTACCTTCTGTGGTGGCTGTGGACCGCCGACGACGAGGAGACTGCTGCCGTTTCCTCTCCTGGGCCCTCGTTCTATTCCGCGTACGCGATCTACGAAGACGCCGCGGACGATGAGAGGGCTGTGGCGTGGGTAACGGACAATATGCGCGCGCTTGAGCCGTGGTCCAATGGTGTGCAGCTCAACGATGAGAACCTCGGGCGCCGCTACTTCAGACCGCTCTCAGAGCCGAAGCTCAAGAAGCTGGAGGAGCTCCGCGACAAGCACGATAGGTCGAGGCGATTCTTCGCATTTCCCGGGGTTGAATAGCCAAGGACATAACCGCACCTACTCTTCACGAAGGCACTACACCGCTATCACAGGCGGTCGACTTCCGCGGATCCTCGCGTGGATGACGGCTCATGAACCCGACGAAGGGCGTCTGGGTGTGGGAATCCCTGACGTAGAGTGGCAACACCGTCAAAACCTGCCATGTGGATGGGGCGCTCGTCTGCCAACCCGAGGTGATTTCTTACGCTGTGCTGGCCGATAGTAGGTGCCCGGGGCATTGTCGAAACCTACAGCCACCGGGCTGCCCGACCGGTGGTGGCGTGGCATCGCGGCCGAATGAGCGGGGTCTGCAGCGGATCGGGCATATTCCCGTCGCCGGGGCCTTGGAGGTCCCTTGGTCCAAGGATCGCTACTACAAGGAACCTTCTTGCCACGGCTGTCGTTCCTTGAATCCATCAGCCAGTCCCGCGGCGGCCGCGCCGCGACCAGGTCGTTGAGGCCGTGATCCGCTCGGACGGGCGGGCTTCGAGACGGTGGCCGCGTTCGGATCCACTGGTCGGCAGTTCGGGCCGCTTTGAAGGAATGCATGCCTCCTCACTCCGCCTCCCCGACCTGAACGGACTCCGCCCACGTATGCTCGGGCATTTATGAACGGCGGTTCCGGTCGCTCCTGTTCCTTTCGCGAGCTGGATCCGGGCACGAAAGCCCCGACAAGCACGCCATCTGGCCGGAGCGTGAGGACGAAGTCCTTACCCGTCTCCTGGACAATCGACAACCCAAACTTAAGAACGGCCTGTCGTTAGTGAAATATATCACGATTTTAACTACCGGACGGTTGTTTGACGCAAGTTTCGATGCTAGCGTGCACAGAGCTTGGTAGTCACGACAGCAAGGAAGCTGGGAATGCCGATCGACTGCAATGTGCCTCGCCGCAATACCTGCAGCAAGGCAACTGCGGGAGGACAACAAGGACTATGACCGAGACCAGAGAACCCATTAGCACGCCCGCGCTGACGGCGCGGCCGTTGCCGATGACACCGTCGAGCGGTCGATGGACCACCCCATCCGCAACCACGGAGAACACGCAGTGCTGCAAGCGTTGGACAGACAGCGTGAACAGGCGACAACCCGACTGCCGTTTCGCAGCCCGGGGCGCGGTGCCCGGGTGCCGTTCGACACCAAATTCATCCACAAGCCGGCGAGGTCCAGGGAATAGATGGACGTGAACCCGGATAGCGGACCTCACCCGGCACCTTTTCAATACTCAGAGATTGGAAGCAAGATGCGATTCACGAAAGCAAGGAGGCTGTCCGCGGCCGTCGCGGTAATGGGCGTGCTCGCCATGCTGCTGGCGGGCTGCTCATCAGGCTCGCCTGAAGCAGCCACTTCCGGGCCACCCTCCTCCGGCGGCGCCATGGCCGGCTTCCCGTCGCTCGCCGAACTCTACAAGGGGACCTCCGCAGAACCACCCTCCGACGGCCCCGCGGCCGCGAAGGGCAAATCGGTGTGGGTCGTCAACTGCGGGTCCCCGTGCAATTCGGGTGCCGGGGCAGTCAAAGAAGCTGCCAAGGCATTGGGTTGGAACTACAACTATGCGGACGGAAACCTGAACATCGCCGGCGGGTATGCCACCGCGATTCGCACGGCATTGGCGTCCCGTCCTGATGCCCTTTATATCCAAGGTTTTAGCTGCACGGTCGTACAACAGCCGTTGCAAGAAGCGAAGGACCAAGGCGTTCCCGTCATCAGCGTTGACGGAGTGAATTGCAATGGCGCCGATGGAACTCCGTTGTTCACGGTCCCGAACGCGATAAATAAGTCTGTCGGTGACAACATCGAGGAATTTTGGAAGGACGACGGTAGACGGGCAGCGTGGTACCTCATCGCAGCAACGAACGGGAACCTCAAAGCGATCTCAACGGACGGGCCGGACCCACTGGAACATGCGATTGCCATGGGCTTCCAGGAAGAGGTCGCGAAGTGCAGCGGATGTAAGATTCTTCAGTCGATCAACTCTCCGGGCACAGACCTCATCCCTAACGGTCCATGGATCCAAAACTTCAGGACCTCCCTCATCACCAACGCAGATGCCAATGGCGTGTTTCTACCGTTTGACTTCATGTACGGCACCCTCGGGGGAGCCGCAGCGATGAACGAAGCGGGCAGCAAGGCGACCATGGCCGGAGGACTCGGGATCGCAGAAGCCACGGACCTTGTCAGCAGTGGCAAGCTGACATGGCCCGGCGCTGCTGATGACACATTCAAGGGATGGGCGGCGATGGATAACCTCAACAGATATTTCAATGGGGTCCCTGCTGCTCCACAGGGGGTTGGTCAAGCCGCTGTAAACACCGACAATCCGGGTGCCATTCCCGCGGCCGGAAAGCCATATCAGGTGCCGTTCGACTACAAAGCCATCTACAGGTCTGTGTGGGCGGGGAAAAAGTAGCTCCAAAACGCAGGGGAAACCGGGTGCTACGCGCGCTTGTTCTGCGTCATCCGGTTTCCTCGCAACGAGTCCGGGGCAGTCAATTCCCGCAGCGAGCTCAGCCCCAAGATTGTGAGCCAAGACGAAGAGGCGGGTTTGAGGCCTCCAGAAGGGATGATCATGGGCCGTACGTACGTTGTTACCGGGGCCGGCTCGGGTATAGGTCAGGCCACCGCCGAGAGTTTGCTTGCGCGGGGAGCGACCGTTGTGGGAGTGGATCTGCAAGGCGCTGAGGTCCAGGGCGATCTGTCAACGGCCGCCGGCCGGGAGGCGGCTGTTGAGGCGGCCGTCGAGGCAGCGTCGGGATCCGTAGATGCGGTTATCGCTTGTGCAGGAATCGCAATGCCGAAGCCACTGACGGCTTCGGTGAACTATTTTGGCATGTCGGAGTTCCTCACCCGGATCCGTCCCGTGTTGGCGCAGTCGCCGGCACCCCGTGCGGCGCTTGTGTCCTCCGTGTCGTCTGTTCACCCGAATCACCCGCGATTGGTAGAGGCGCTGTTGAATGATGACGAGTTCGCTGCGCTCCGGGTTGCCACGGAGATGATGTTGGACGGGCACTTGGCGAATCTCGTCTATCAGTCCACCAAACGCGCGATATCCCTGTGGGTTCGTCGTGAGGCCCCCACCGCTGCATGGGCAGGCGCAGGCATTCCTCTCAATGCCGTCGCCCCAGGCATAGTAGAGACTCCGATGACGGCAGGACTACTCGGTACAGCGGACAGCGCGGCGATGATGGACGCGATCGTCCCCACACCGCTGAACCATCACCAGTCGCCCGAGTCCATTGCGGACCTGCTCATCTGGCTTACGTCCGAGCAGAACAGCCATATGTGCGGTCAGATGCTCTACTGCGACGGCGGCGCGGAAGTGCTGCTACGCGGCACAGATGCGTACAGCTGGGCTGACGACGCCATCAACGCCACCTTCGCAGCGATCTTCACCAAGCTGGCCCGCTGACCTCAGCCTTCACACGGCTACCGGGCTCATCAATCTAAACAAAACAAGTGATTGGAAACTTTATGCTGCAGATGCCATATCACGCTGGATTCATTGTTGCTGACATCCATGAGGGCATACGGGATCTCGAAGAACGTCTCGGATATCAATTTAACGAACCCACCCAGGTGAGAGCGCAGGATATGGAAGACCGCATAAGCGGATTCAGAGGTCCGGTGGACCTTCACATTGCATATACCCGCGACTCCCCGTTCAGGCTGGAGGTCATCGAGAGTACGGGCGCGGGCATCTACGGGGAGAAGTTCCTGGGGCTGCATCATTTGGGAATTTGGGAGCCGGATCCCACTGCACGCCTGCGGGCGTTGGAGAAAGCCGGTGATCCTGTCGACGCCGTATTCCGTGAGGAGGACGGTTCTGTATCCATCATCTATGCTCGCTCGACCAGTATGCACGGGGCGCGGATTGAATACGTTGTTGATGCCCAGCGCGCGTCATTCGAGCATTGGTTCGACACAGGTACCTTCGCCTGAACTCTGTTCGATCCGCTCCGCGCATGAACTAACAGCCGGCCGCGGCCAGTGACCCACGATACCAAACGGGCCGTCATGCTTGCGCTCAGCCAAAACCGAATCTACCATACAGTTGGTAGATGAAACCTCTAGGGCACTGCTGAGGCGATTCAACGGGATTACGCCCTAAGGTATGCCAGTCTCAGAGAGGAGACATTGTGTTCGACGCAAATTTTGATTTCGTGGTGATCGGCTCTGGGGCTGGGGCTTTCGCCGCAGCCATTGCCGCTCGCAAGCAGGGAATGAAGACCCTCATACTGGAAAAAACCGACAAGGTCGGCGGCACGTCGGCCATTTCTGGGGGAGCGGTGTGGATTCCGAATAACCACTTGCTCCATAGGGCGGGACAGAGCGATAGCCGCCAGGACGCACTCACCTACATCAATGCTGCTGTCGGGCCGGAAACGCCCGCGACCAGCATGGATCTTCGGCTGGCATTCCTCGACAGTGGCCCAGAGATGGTCCAGTTCCTCGAGTCCGAAGGCATGCACTGGCGTGTAATGATTCCGTATCCCGAGTATTACTCTTCGTTGCCCAAGGGCGAGGTCAAAGGGCGATCCTTGGAAGTCGACAGTTTTGACATGAGGACCCTTGGCCCTTGGGAGCAGCGCGTCCGTGGAGCCCAAGGCATGCCGGGGCTTGTGCTCTATAACACGGAAGCCAGGGATTTTTTGATGATCCGGCGGACCATCCGTGGCTTTTACACCGCAGGAAAGGTTGGTCTTAGGTCCTTCGTCCAGAAGATTATCGGCAGGCACACTGCTGCCGTGGGACAGTCACTCATCGGTCAGCTGCTGAAGATCACATTGGATCGAGGAGTTCAGATTTGGCCCTCGAGCCCTGTGCGCGAGCTGATCGTCGAGGGCGGGAAGGTCGTCGGAGTGGAGGCTGAACGTAACGGCAAGATGATTCGGATCGGCGCCAACCATGGCGTACTGATTGCGTCGGGAGGCTTTTCGCGGAACACGGTCATGCGCAAGGAGTTCCAGCAGGGCCCCGTTGACTTGGACTGGAGCCTCGTTCCGGAGGGTGCCGATGGAGATTCCTACCAGTGGGTGACGGAGCTTGGTGCGGCGACGGCGCAGATGGACCTGGCCTGGTGGATGCCGACGATGATCGATGACAAGGGGGTCACACGGTTCAATATCTGGGAACGGTCGCATCCCCACGCGATTGTCGTTGATTCGGCCGCCCAACGCTTCGTAAGTGAGTCCACCGGTTACCTGGAGTTCGGAGCCGCTATGGAGGAACGGAACAAGACCGTTCCTGCCGTCCCGTCGTGGCAGATTATCGATAGTCAGCATCGCCGGTCATACCCGTTCGCGTACATGCCCCCGGGAGTGACTCCTCAGGCCGCGATCGATGGTGGCTTCCTGATCCGCGCGGAGACCATTGAGGAGCTTGCAACCAAGATAGGTCTCGATCCCGGGGCCCTCCGCACTACCGTTGATCGCTTCAATGGCTTTGCCAAGTCCGGGATCGACGAGGACTTCAACCGGGGATTCAGCGCCTTCGAGCGGCACTACAGTGATCCGCGTCAGAAGCCGAATCCCACGCTGGGAGCGATTGAGTCCGCCCCGTTCTATGCCATTAAGATCGGGCTGGGCGACCTTGGAACAAAGGGCGGCGTCATAACCGACAGTGACGGCAAGGTGCTGCGTGAAGACGGCACCACGATCCCCGGGCTGTACGCCTTGGGCAACGCCACGGCATCTATGCTGGGGGACTCCTACCCTGCAGCCGGCGCCACTATTGGCGCGGCTATGGTATTCGGATATCGAGCCGCCCTCGCAGCAGCTAATTCCGCTCAATAAGCACGGGCCACGGCGACGGTCGTTCACTGTGGCGCCAGGACTATGTTCAGCCGCGCATTTCCCGATGTGCTGTACCAGGGGTCTTTTCGCAAATGCCGGGGCCTCCACTTGAAAAATATAGGGAAACAGCCGACTAAATCGATCGGCCGTTTGGTAGTATGAAGCGACGTTTGTCGGGCCTGTGGGAGGGCAGCGGAACGACGTCCAGACAACAAGCCGGGCAATGTCGACCGGCAGACGAAAGGATTCCGATACTCATGACCGCAGATCAGAATGTCTCGACCGGAGGACTCGGCACCGCCGTAGTCATCGGTGCAAGCATCGCGGGCTCAAGTGCAGCGGCGGCGCTCTCATCCCGTTTCGACGAGGTGATCGTCATTGACCGAGACACTCTCCCGGCGGACCCGACGAAACGACGGGGGGTGCCACACTCAGGTCAGTTCCACATACTTAGCGCCGGGGGCAGGTTGGACCTCGAGGAGCTCTTCCCCGGTCTTACCGAAGATCTGAAGGCAGCTGGCGTGCCGTATGCCGATCCAACCGCTGTCTTCCGATATGGGTCGAAGTTTGGATGGTTTCCGCGGCATTCTTCCGACATGCGTATCCTGCTGGGGACCCGTCGCTATCTGGAATGGTATCTCCGAGGCCGTGCCGCGAGACTTGGCAACGTAACCTACGTGCAGCGTACCCCCGCCAGGGGCCTCGTCATCGAGGACGGCCGGGCTGTCGGTGTTGAGGTTGAGGACCTTGACACCAAAGAAATCCGTGTTATTCGTGGCGACTTGATTGTGGACGCGAGCGGCCGTCCTTCGATCGCGCCCGATTGGTTCGCCGCAGCCGGTTACGCTAAGCCCGTCGAAACGGTCATCAATGCACGGTGGGGGTACGCCACCACTTATGTGCGTGTGCCCGAGGGCTGGGACCCGGGTTGGACCGCCTTTTACGTCGGTCCAACAGTCAGTGGCGAAGGCTATGCCGCGACGCGTGGCGCATCCATGTGGCGCCAGGAGGACAACCTCATGGTCGTGACAGCTCAGGGCTGTGCCGGCGACCTGCCGCCTAGCGACGTCGACGGCTTCCTCGATTTCATCTCCAGCTTTGGTTCATCAGAGTTCAGGGACTTGATCGAACAGTTCGGCCGTGTGAGCGGCATCGAGGCTTGGCAGAATACCTCGAACCGGCTCCGCGACTGGTCAAAGCTCGAGGAGCGTCCCGAGAACTTTGTCGTGGTCGGTGACGCAGCAGCAGCATTCAACCCTATCTATGGGCAGGGCATGACTGCTGCTGCGCGCGGCGCGCGCACGCTGGAGTCTTCCCTCACGGACTTTCTTCAGGAAACCACGCGGGGGTCCGGGCTGGACGGCTTTGCCGAGCGTTTCCAAAAGGACCTGCAAGCGGTAATTGCGCCGTGTTGGACGTTCTCGACTACTTCGGACTACGGCATTCCAGGGGTGGAGATCGATGGCGTGACCATGGATTCCCCCAAGTCGCCCGAATCCGAATACGCCGACCGTGTGATCGCCCTTGCCACAGAAGACGAGTCGATCTCGCTCAAGTTCATGGAGACTATCAACATGGTGCGGTCGACGGACTGGCTGGGCGATGAGGAACTCCGGGATCGTGTGCTCGCGGACTGGGACCGGCTCGGAAACCTTCGACGCACTGACGTGCCGACCAACGCTTGAGATGGGACAGTGATGATGGAGTTCACACCTTTTAGTGTCAACGTATCCGACGAGGTCCTCGCCGATCTTGACCGCCGCCTCGCAAACATCCGATGGCCCGACGCAATCCCCGGAACCGGCTGGACCTACGGTGCGGACCTCGGCTATCTGCAGGAACTCATCGCGCACTGGAAAGACCAGTTCGACTGGCGTGCGGTGGAGGACCGGTTCAACAAATTCCCGCAGTTCACCACGATGATCGACGGGCAGAACATGCACTTCGTTCACGTGAAATCGCCTGAACCTGATGCCAAACCGCTGATACTACTTCACGGCTGGCCCAGTTCTCCTCTGGAGTTCCTTAAGGTGATAGGACCTCTAAGCGACCCGGTAGCACACGGCGGGCGTGCCGAGGATGCCTTCGACCTCGTTATCCCGTCGCTTCCCGGCTTCGCCTTCAGCGGGCCGACGAACGACGCGGGCTGGCATCCCGGCCGGATCGCCGATGCATTCGCTGAGCTCATGACGGGACTCGGCTATGACAACTACTTCGCGCACGGCGGCGACTTCGGCTCGGTGCTCGCCGGGCAGTTGGCCGTTCGCCACCCCCACCGGGTTTCCGGTCTGCACCTTACGTTTTTGGTGACGGGTGGACTGCGGCCGGAGGATGGCGATCCTACGCCAGAAGAAGCGCAGCTCGCTGCCGACCAGGCAGTCTACAACATGGTGGAGACGGGCTATTTGGCCCTGCAGGCGAGCAAGCCGCAGACGATCGCCTATTCGCTGGTTGACTCTCCGGTCGGACTCGCGGCATGGATCGTCGAGAAGCTCAATACGTGGACCGACAACGGTGGTGACCTTGAATCAGTACTCAGCAAGGACGAGATCCTGGCTAACATCATGACGTACTGGGTCACGGCTACCGGCGGATCCTCGGGCCGCCTCTACTTCGAGACCGCGGTCGCAGGGATGATGGGCCCATCCGCAGAGCGGGTGGATGCGCCCGTAGCGGTGGCGATCTTCCCACAGGAGCTCTATCGCTCGACGCGACGGGTTGCGGAGCACCACTACAACGTCGTGCGGTGGACTCCGCAGGCAAAGGGCGGCCACTTCCCGGCCCTGGAGCAGCCTGAATTCCTGGTCACCGACATCCGAGACTCGCTTCGTGAAATGTCGGGCGTGCCTGCCATCGAGGGAAGCGCCGGGTAGAGGTGAACCTCGCCCTCGCGCATAAGGGCGGTCAATGAAGGCCAAACAGCGGCGCGGAGCAGCCGGATCCGCGCCGCTGTTTGGCCTGCATGTGCAGTTTCGGGCATTCCCGGCAATGCGAACCACGCCGGGGCTTTCAACTCTGCTTGCCTGCGCTTTTTGGCTGCGGGATCCCGGTTAACTATCTGCTGAGTGGCGGAGCTCTGGGCCGCCTCCTCAACATAGCAAGATCTCCGACGAGGATTTCCACTCGCCGATCTCTGGCTTCCTAACAATGTGCGAACTATCCAACATATCCCTAATCAACCAAATGAATGGTAGACTAGAGCCACTCTCGAGCGCAACGGAGCGACCAGTTCACCACGGCGTACTCGCGGGACGCGCTCGGCTCCCCCAGCGGGCAGTTGTGACCCCGACCTAAACGAAGAGGACCGAACCATGACGCAGATAACCTATGTGTCACCCGACGACACAGAACACACAGTGGATGCCTCCGATGGTGAGTCACTGATGCGGGTTGCCCTTCAACACGACGTGCCTGGCATCGTTGGCGAATGCGGCGGGGAACTCACCTGCGGCACGTGCCACGTATACGTGTCCGCCGAGTGGAGCGACCGGATCGAACCTCAATCGGAGGGTGAGCGTGAGCTTCTTTCGATGATGGACGACGTGCGGCCTGAGAGTCGGCTCGCCTGTCAGATAAGCGTCGGGCCCGACATGCACGGCTTCACCTCACGTATCTCCGATCACCAATGAGCGGGGGGTCTCCAGTGAAGGGTGCCGGATCCTACGAGGTGCTTATCGTCGGCGCCGGGCAGGCCGGAGTGCAGACAGCAATGTCTCTTCGCCAGGGCGGATTCGAAGGTTCCATCGCGATCGTGGGCGACGAGGACGAGCTGCCGTACCAGCGGCCCCCGCTTTCCAAGACATACCTGCGCGGCGATGCCGAGGTGGGAGAGTTCCGCTTCCGGTCCGACGATTACTGGAAAAAGAACTCAATCGAGATGATTACCGGCATCACAGTTGAGTCGGTCGACGTCGATGCGCATGAAGTCCTGACCGAAAACGGTCTCCGGATCGGCTACTCGCGCCTCGTCTGGGCCGCAGGCGGCCGGGCCCGCACGATCGCAGTCCCGGGAGCGGACCTTTCTGGGGTCTTCAGCTTGCGCAACCACGCCGACGCACAGCGGCTCCGCGTGAGCATCGAAGATGCTCGCAATGCGGTTATAATCGGCGGAGGCTATATCGGCCTGGAAGCCGCGGCAGCCCTCGCTCAGCGAGGTGTTGCGGTGACAGTAGTCGAAGTGCAGGAACGTCTACTGGCCCGTGTGACTTGCCCCGCGGTGTCCGACTTCTATTCCGACCTCCACCGGGCTGTAGGCACCACCGTACTTCTTAGCTCGGGCGTGGAAACGATTTTGGGCGAGCACGATCAAGTAGTCGGTGTGCAACTTAGTAACGGTGAAATCTTGCCCGCCGACTTGGTCATTGTAGGGGTCGGGCTTATCCCCAACGTCGAACCGCTTGCCGCGGCCGGCGTTGTCTGCTCCAACGGCGTTGAGGTAGATGGCGAATGTCGCACCTCGGCTCCCGACATTTTCGCAGTCGGGGACTGCGCCAACTTCAAGAGCCCGTTCGCCGGCGGCGCGCGCGTCCGTCTGGAATCGGTGCCCAACGCTGTCGAGCACGGCAAGGTCGTTGCAGGCGTCATCTTGTCGGTGCCGAACGAGAGCACGGCTCCACCGTGGTTCTGGTCACACCAATTTGACACCAGGCTCCAGACGGTGGGACTGCAGGCCGGTCACGATGAGGCAATACTTCGTGGAGAACCAGCTGCGTCGAAGTTCAGTATCGTCTACCTTCGCGATGGACGGGTGATCGCTCTCGACTGCGTGAATTCAATCGCGGACTTCGCCCAGGGCAAGCTTCTGGTTGAGCAGGGCACGTCTGCGACCCGCGAGGAACTCGCCGACACTTCGATCGAGCTGAAGAGGTTGGCGACCCGGGTGAGGTAAGCAGCGGTGGGGGAGTTGCAGGTGATCCAGGATTTCCGGGGCAGTGTCCGTCCTGTGGCAGGAGCAGGCGGCCTTAGATCTATGCTTCCGTGTGTGACTCCCCGCCTCCTAGGGCCCGGGAGTTGTGCTCACACCGCTGTTTCCCCGGCGGGATTGCCTCCCGTTCGTTGGCCAGGGGTATGAGATTCTATGCCTTGCTAATGACCCACTGGATCGGATCGGCGCACGTGATTGCCCGCTGATCGTAGACGGTTGCCGCACCGAAGTGTCCTCGCCCGTTCGAACGGCGCCCGCTAGGAACAGTATGGATTCAATTCAATGGAGCCAGTTCCCGTCCCGCCATTCGTTCTTGCTGCAGAAGAACGGTCCGGACACCGCCGGTGAAGGCCCAGGCGCTGGTCGGCGACAAAACCGTGGATCGAACGGAACTACGATCGGCGACGACGGCGTTCCCGGCCACTCCCTCCTGTAGCCCGGTTGGCTCCTGAAACGAGACACTAGGCGTATACACATTCGGCGGCCTGGCGGGCTTCGATCCCGCCCTTTATCGGCGGCCCGTACCGGGCGCGTTCTGGTGGTGTCGTAGGCGTTGACCATAGGCCGCTCCGAAGGTCCTGGAGCGGGCCCCGTTAGGCAGAGCTGATCTGTCAATGACCGAGGTAGGCACTATAAGAGGACTGGCAGCGGCCATTATGACGATATTTTGTCCATAGTGAGAATCTCGATAATTCCGCCGGCCCACTCGACGGCGAACTCGTCGTTGATGTTCCAGTCGCTCGCGTCGTGATGGCAGACTTCACCGACGCGTTCTGCACCCAACTCCGTGAGCAAGCTATCGATGATTGCGCTGCCTTGTGCAAAGGTCTTGAGGTAGGTTTTGTCCCCGCGGCCGAAGACCGCATATCTCAAGCCCGTCAGATCGGGTCGCGCAGATGTCAGCGCCTCGTGGAACGGTTGGGCGCCCATGGGGAGTTCCCCCTCCCCATATGTTGAACAAATGACGAAGAGAAAGGCCCCGTCAGTTAACGTTGCGACATCCACGTCAGCCATGCTTTCAACCCGCGCTTGGAAACCCTCGGGGAGCGATTCCGCGATGTCTTCTGCGGTAAGTTCTCCACCACCGGATTCGGATCCAAAGATGATGTGAATGTCCTTAGTGGTCTGAGTCATTGTTGGTTCTTCTTTGCTCTCGGCGTGGGTGTTGACAGGGGACTGTGCACGACTCGGACCGCATCAAGAGGCTCACCCGCGGCGTAAGCGCCGCCGAAAACCTGGACTCCGGAGGATGCCAAAGTCGCATCGAAGGTGATCGAGCCGTCCTCGGCACTCTCGCGTTCGATGAGTTCGGCGATAACCGTTGGTTTCCCGGAAGATCCCGAGTATCCCCCCGTGACGACACTGAGCAAGATCTGATTCTCGGTGCGTTGAATCCACGGGTCCGCGAAAATGACGTTTAGTAAACCGCCGTGTGCAATGAAGTGGACGTCGCCTTCAAACTTCATCTCGCCTGGCCCGGTGGCCGGTAGGGAATTAGCTCCGGCTGCTGCCGGGAACATGAATCGATTATTGGCCGTAGCAGCGGCTCCGCCGCCGATCGAGGCTTCTGTGCCGTGCTGCATGGCGAGGTACCGTATGAAGCTCGCTTTAATGCCCCATAGACAAGCGATCGAATTCACATCGCTACCTTTCGACGGTGGCCAACTTCGACGTCCACAAACTGTGGCTCTTAGCAATACAAGCTGATTGTTTCAACCAACCGACCGGTTGTCAATGAGGAATGGCGGCCGCCCCTGGCATCTGGAAGCTGGCCGCGCTTAATGCCTCCGACTCGCTTACCCTTGAGACGCGATGGGCCTCCTGCGTGCGCAGGACGCTTGCGCAGAGCCCGTGATATTTGCTTGCCGCCAAGCTTCCCGAAGCCCCGCTTTAAGAAGCATTAAGGTATCTTATGAACCATACAGTTGTTTGATTCGCGGCTTGGTGCTAGTTTTCTAGCATGCGTCAGAAGGCGCGACACAGTGATGTTATCGATCGGTCGGATCTCCCGGCCGGTCATCCCATGCCGCTCACGGTGCGTAGATAGGAGACCTTGTGTTTGGTGTTGAAATCCATTCCGCTCCGGTTAGAGACGGAGCGCTCGACAGCGTGACGTGCACCGCCGGCTTAGTGGGGACGCCATGACCATTGTTATCGCCGGCGGCGCTCTAGCTGGTCTCCGCACGGCCGAGAATCTCCGCGCCGGCGGGTGGACCGATCGCATTGTGGTTGCTTCTGACGAAAAGGAGATGCCGTACAACCGGCCGCCCCTATCGAAAGAGCTCCTCTGGGGGACGATGGAGCGTGATGACCTGGTGTTCGCCTTGAGTGACAGTGTGGCCGATGTCGACTGGCTGCTCGGATCGCCCGTAGTAAGGGCTGACCTCGACGCGCGTGTCCTAACCCTCGGATCTGGTGATGAGCTAGCCTTCAGCGGTCTCGTCGCCGCAACCGGGGTCTCCTCGCGACGCCTGTCAGCGCCCGGTCCTGTGCAGGGGCGAACCGTCCTCCGTACGCTCGAAGATGCCTCCGCCCTTAGGGCAGCATTGGTCCCCGGTGCCCACATCGTCATCCTGGGAGCAGGCTTCATTGGGTGTGAGGTCGCGGCCACTGCCCGAAAACTCGGCTGCGAGGTAGACGTGGTCGCGATGGACCCTTGCGCGATGTTCATCCCTTTGGGAGAAATGGTGGGCGCCGAAGTTCAACGCCGACACGAGGCGATAGGTGTACGCTTCCACATGTCACGGACGATTCTCGCGACTGAGGGTGACGGGCGGGTTAACGGTGTGCTACTCGACGACGGAACGCGTCTGCGGGCTGATGTTCTCCTTGAAACGATCGGTTCCGTACCTAACGCCGACTGGCTCGACGGAAACGGCCTCGATCTCACCAACGGAATTCTCTGCGATTCTCAGCTGCGCGCAGGAGGTAGATTGGGCGTCGTAGCCGTCGGCGACGCAGCGCGATTCGCGAATCCTGTCTTCGATGCCCCTCCGCTTCGCATCGAGCACTGGCAAACAGCCATCGACACTGCTGGATTCGCGGCGCGAACCCTTCTCTACGATCTCGGAGTCTCCAAAAACACTCCACCCCCGGTTGCCCTCATGCCTTGGTTCTGGTCTGATCAAGGCGAAGTGCGCCTGACCTCGTACGGAATGCCCGGACTTGCCGACCAGATCGAAATTCTCGAGGGTGAACTCTCCGGCGAGTGCGCCATCGCGTACCGACGAGCTGGTTCAGCAGTGGCCGTTGTTCTAATCGGCATGAAAGAACGAGCAGCGCGTTTCAAGCGATGGCTCAGCAACGAGCGCAAAGCAAGCTCGCCGCCAGCTTAGCGTCTTGCCATAACCGCTGCAGGTTGAAGACCGGCGCGGCGGCCGCGCCGGTCTGGTGGTCATTGCGGATCTTATGCAGGAGAAGAAGACACTAAACACATAATTGGAGTCGAGGTGGAACACTCGAGAGTTGCCCGTTACTCTTCAGTGTCATTGCCTCTCCAACCAGACACCCGACCAACCAAGCTAATGCAGTGAAGCACCCCTCAGCTACGTCCGCCGACACTAACCACTACGAAAGCTAGCCCCGGCCTGGAAAACAACAGCAATACGCAACAATCACCCGTGAGCTTCAACAACCAGCGTCATCGCCATGCAGCCTGTGACCTACGTTCAGAACTTCGAGCCCTGACTTGTAAAGGCACTTCGCGGACGCACGCTAGTCAGTCCAGTCGAAAAATCCCTTGCCAGTCTTGCGTCCCAGTTCGCCGCGGGCAACCTTGTCGCGCAGGATCTGGGGCGGCGCGAAACGCTCACCCAACGTGGACTGCAGGTATTCGGCGATTCCCAGCCGCACATCCAGGCCCACAATGTCCGTGGTCCTGAGCGGACCGGTCGGGTGCTTGTAACCGAGCACCATCGCGGCGTCGATATCCTCCGCCGACGCCACACCTTCTTCCACCATCCGCATCGCCTCCAGGGCGATCGCGACACCCAGCCGGGAGGAAGCAAAGCCGGGAGCGTCATTGACGACGACGGCGGTCTTGCCGAGTGCCTCGGTCCAGCTTTTGGCCGTGGCAGCGAGTTCGGGTGACGTTTCGTTCGCCAAGACCACCTCGATGAGCGTGGAGGCAGGCACGGGATTGAAGAAGTGCAGGCCCACGAAATTGGCCGGCCTGCGTAGCTGCGAGGCCAGGCCGGTCACGGAGAGCGAGGAAGTGTTGGAAGCCAGGAAAGCGTCGGCGGAAAGGTGCTCCTCCACGGCTTTCAGGGCCGCGACTTTCAGCTCGTAGTCTTCCGGGACGGCTTCGACCACGAGCCCGCAATGCACGAAGGAGTCGTAGTCGGTGGAAGTGCTGAACCGGGACAATGCTTCCTCGGCCGTTTCTCTCAGGGTGCCCCGGGCCTCGGACTTCGCGACGGCGTCGGCAACACGGCCCTGGGCACCTGCAGCGGCTTCGTGGTCACGCTCAACAACGATCACTGTGGCGCCCTTGATAAGGAAGGCGTGCGCGATCCCGGCACCCATGCGACCGCCTCCGAGAACACCGACAACGTGTGGAATGGCGGGCAAAGCGGATACTGCTGTCATTTCCGGATCCTGTCTGGGTTGTCGCTGGAGTTGTCGCTGGAATTCTTGTCGCTGCTCTTCTTATCCAGGAACGCCTGCATGCGATCGAACTTTGCCTGCGATTCAAAGAGCATCCCCTGCGCCAGCGTATCGATCACGGGGTGCGCCTCGGCCGGTGCATGAAATACGGATTTGGTAATCCGCACCGCCAAGGGATCTTGCCGGCCGATCCTGGTAGCCAGCGCGTGTGCCGCGTCCATTAGCTCTGGAGCTTCGTGGATCTGTGTGATGAGGTTGATCCGGAGTGCTTCATCGGCCCGGAGGACAGCCCCGGCGAGCAGGATTTCCTTGGCTATCGGCTCCCCCACGAGCTCTTTGAGCCGCCAGGTCGCTCCGGCCGCGGCCAATATTCCCAGGCCCGTTTCCGGATTCCCGATCCGTAGGCTCGGCGTGGCGATCCGAAAATCCGCGGCATAGGCGAGCTCCGCGCCGCCACCCAGGCAATAGCCGTCCAAGGCTGCGATGACCGGCATCGGAAGCTTGGCGATCCGCACGAAGATTGTGGAGTTGATGCCGCGCAGGGCGTCGTCGCGGCGGCGCTCGCGAAGCTGGCCAATGTCCGCACCGGAAGCGAAAACACCTTCGACGCCGGCAATGATGAGGATCTTGGGCTCGCGTTCAAGGTACTCGCAGACCTCGTGGAGTTCGTCCACCATCTGCTGGTCGATCGCGTTGCGGACCTCGGGCCGGTTCAAGAGCACTGTAACCCGGTCGTCACGTTCCTCGACCAGCAAGGTAGCGAAGTCGCCTTTCAGTGCCATTACACGCCTTCCAGGAGGATCGCCGCACCCTGCCCGACGCCGATACACATGGTCGCGAGGCCGATCTTCCGCTCGGCGGCGCCCAGCTCGCGCTCCATGCGACCCAGCAAAGTAATCGCAATACGCGAGCCGCTGGAACCAAGCGGGTGCCCTAAAGAGATTGCACCGCCGTCGTTGTTCACGATGCTCGGGTCCAAGCCCAGACGCCGCATGCTCGCGAGCGATTGCGTCGCGAAAGCTTCATTGAGTTCGACGGCGCCAAGGTCACCGACCGTGAGTCCGGAACGGTTGAGGATCTTTTGGGAGGCTGGAACCGGCCCTATGCCCATGATTTCGGGCTCGCAACCGGCCGAGCCGCCGTCGATGATCCGGGCGCGCGGCGTGAGTCCGAACTTTTTGATCGCAGCTTCCGAGGCGACGACGATTGCCGAAGCGCCGTCGTTGAGGCTGGACGAGTTGCCCGCCGTAACAACCGAGCCACCGGCAACCACGGGACGAAGGCCGGCGAGGACCTCCATGGTGGTTCCTTCCCGCGGGCCCTCGTCGGTGTCCACAACCGTTTCGCCCTTGCGGGTCTTCACGGTCACTGGCACGATTTCTTCCTTGAAACGGCCGCCGGCGATTGCAGCGAGAGCGCGTTCATGCGAGCGGACTGCGAAGGCATCTGCGTCCTCGCGGGAAATGCCGTCCACTCGTGCAACTTCCTCGGCAGTTTCCGGCATCGAGTAGGTCATTTTGCCATCGCGGGAGAGCTCGCCCTTGGTGAAAAGGGGGTTGGCGAAGCGCCAGCCGATGGAGGTATCGAAGATCTGGCCGGGCTTGGCGAACGCCGTCGTCGGCTTTTCCTGGACCCACGGGGCCCGGCTCATGGACTCGACGCCGCCGGCCACCACGATGTCCGCTGCACCTGCCTTGATCATGTGGCTCGCCATGGTGATGGCACTCATGCCGGAAGCGCACAGGCGGTTGACGGTGATCCCGGGGATGTGGAGGGGAAGTCCCGCCAAGAGGGTTGCCATGCGGGCGACGTTGCGGTTCTCCTCGCCGGCGCCGTTCGCATTGCCGAGTATCACCTCGTCGATCGCGTCAGGGTCGACGCCGGCACGCGCCACTGCTTCGCGGACCACCAAGGCGGCGAGGTCGTCCGGCCGGACCACCGAGAGGGCGCCGCCATACCGGCCTACAGGAGTGCGGGCACCGCCAACAAGAAAAGCCTCGACCATGGGAACATCCTTCGCGAAAAGTGACGTGTAAAGGGACCGTGGTCGGAACAATTACCGACCGTTCGTTCTATAAAGAGTACACTGCGGCGCACTTCGATCAACCGAACGTGTCGGAATGTTGGCCTATGGGTCATCTGGCTAACGGGCGGGATGTATGGGGGATTGAGGCGACAGCCGAACGCACGGCCTCGGACATGGAGGTTGGGGGGCGTTCTATCAGCTTGGGCAGGTCGCCGCCGGTAACCAGAAGATCACCGCGCGCAATGCCGAGATCAGAATCGGCAAGGATCTGAGCAAAAGCTTCAGGTACACCGACGCCGGTCAGCAGGTCAACGTAGTCGTCGGCAGGAAGATCCTCATAGTTGATCGGTCGACCGACGGCGGCGGCGATTTCCGCTGCAAGCTCATCTAGGGTGAATGCTTCGTCCCCACCAAGTTCGTATACCTTGCCCGACTGGTCTTCTGCTATCAGCACGGAAGCGGCAGCGTGTGCATAGTCGACGCGGGAGGCGCCGCTTATCTTGCCCTTTCCAGCACTTCCCGCCAGTGTCCCTTGAGCCAGGGTTCCCCGCAACTGATCGGTGTAGTTCTCCAAGTACCAGCCATTGCGCAGGAGTGCGAAGGGTACGCCGGATGCCTTGAGAATTGCCTCAGTGGCCTGGTGTTCTGCGGCTAACTTCATTCCAGTGGTGTCGGCGTTCGCGATGCTGGTGTAAGCAAGCAGTTTTACTCTCTCGGCCGTGGCCGCCTCTATGACGGTGCGGTGCTGTTCCACGCGCTGGCCCACTTGACTGCTCGAGATCAGTAATACTTTGCTTGCTCCTTTCAGCGCTTCAGCAACAGAGGCAGCGTTTCCGTAGTCCATGGCCTTGACCTGGACTCCGAGATCGGCGAAATCCGCCAGTTTCCAGATAGAGCGACCCGTCGCGACGATCCGCTCAGGGGGGACACTGCGTTCCAGGAGCGCCTCGATGACGTGGCGGCCCAGCTGCCCGGTTGCGCCAGTGATGACGATTCTCATGTCCTTGTATCCATTCATAGATCCTCGTTCTGTTAAGGTGATCGTCCAGCAGTTTCCCAAATCATTTCCCGGCAGAAAGTACGTACCTAAGGTGAGGACGCTGGGGCGGACTGGGGCGGTTGGGCGGATGGCGCTGGCGAGAAAGTGCCGCCCCAGCACCCTGAAAACTCTGTAAAGTGTTAGCTTGCGTCCGGGGCTGCCCAGTCCACCATTCCGCTGCGGGTGATCCCAGGCTCTGACCGGCTGCGGCCGCTAGTGGGGTATGCCGATCGGTCCGTTCGCCACAGGGCCTCGACAAAGGGAAAATATAACCAGCGGCGCTCGAAGCCACAGCCAACGCCTCTGTTTCGAAGCGAAGCAGGGAAATTACACCTTGTTGTTTCGGTGCATTTAGTCTGGCCGCGGCCATATTGGGTTGGTCAGACGCAGACCGGGAGAGGCTGCAACTACTCAATGCCCTTGCGTTGCAGAATCCGGTTCATCCGCAATTCGGCTGCCCCGCCATCGGCCCGGAATGAGAAGCCAGTAATGCCACACCGCCGCCCTCGACTCTTCACGTCACCGATTCCGTCCTGCCCGGGAGCGACGGCGAGCGGACCGCCCACTGCCAAGGAACAGGTTGGCAATTGCCCGGGCAGCTGCAGCCGGGTTCATTCTTGCCGTGGTGAAGTACGATACGGCCGATGCCGCAATAGGTCTCGAACGAATTCGCAACGCGACTCGGATGACCAGACGGACTCAGCGCGTGCGCCCGTGTGGTCGCCGCTGGACTTCTACCATATGACTGGCAGTGTCCTTGTCGCGTAAAGCAAGTCCTTCTTGAGCCATTCAAGATCGTCAATTTTCTCTGCGAGTCGAAGACCAGGGTAGCGGTTGAAGAGCTTGCTTACCAGAATGCTGACTTCAAGCCGAGCAAGGTGCTGCCCGGGGCATTGGTGCATACCGTAGCCAAACGCAACGTGCGGTATGGGTTTACGTCGTAGATCGAGTTCCGGACGGTCACCGACCAATTCCGGGTCCCAGTTCGCTGCGAGCAATGAAACTTGCACGCGTTCACCAGCCTTCAGCGACTTCTCACCGATTTCAAGGTCCTCCGTGATGTAACGCCACTGGGCAGCAGGAGCGGGAGACAGGTAGCGTATGAGTTCGTCGATGTTCGCTTCTGTTATCCCGCCGGCTTCCTGCATGATGGAGCGTTGCTCGGCATTCCGGAGCAACGTCAGGATGACGAGCGTGCTGAACCTCGTCGTCGTATCCAGCGACGCCGTGATGACACTGAACACAAGGCCGGCCGACTCCGCATCGCTAAGGACGTCTGTGTGGTCGTGAACCAAGGCACTCAAAAGGTCACTGCCTGGATTTTTTCGAGCGTTAGCAACCTTCTCAGCCGTGAATGCCTTCAACTCAGTAATTGCATTTTGAACTTCATCGGCACTCACCGTCTGGTCTGACTGTTTACGCGTCCAGTGGTCAATCTTGCTCGCTTCGTCGTAGGGAATCCCAAGGAGGTGAGAAACCATCAAAGCAGGAAGCTGGGACGTGTATTCAGCTACAAGATCTACGGGCCCACCGTGCGCTTCCAACCGGTCCAGCAGTTCGTCAACGATGCGCTCGAGCTCGGGCCGCAGTTCCTGTACTCGCCTCGGGTTCAGGTGCCTAACAAGCACCGACTTAGCGCGCCGATGCTCCTCGCCCTCACCCACAAGTAGCATGCCCGGCATCTTGAGCGACTCTTCTTCCGCGTCAACCAGAATGCCCATGCGGGTACCAGGGGCCCGCAGTACTTCGCGCACTTCGGAGTAGCGCGTGATGGCCTTAGCGTCCCGGACACCGGAACCGCCGACCATAGGGTCGAAGAAGTCAAAAGAGGGCCACTCTCCGCTCCGACGAGCCTCGGCAAGCGTTGACGACGGTGCCACTCTGTCGACGGGGTCACGCTCAATTGGTAGCCGCGGTGGATACTGGTCGCCCAGGCGGGATGAGCTAGTCGCGTTCTTCATGAGTGTTCTTTCTGCTGGTCTTGATCCCGAAGCAGGCCATTTACTGCATGTACTTCGATCGCACTACGTTGTGCCATCGCGATTCTATTCGACCAACCGACCGATTGTCTATGCAACCTTCGGCCCATGGCCTATGGGTTTTGGCGGAACTTAGGGAGCGTTCCGGGCGTATGGACTTACGGTCCAGCGGCAAAAACCCGGGCGCCGACTGGCGATTAAGCAACCCTACGGTTGTTTGATTATACTTTCAATGCTAGCCTGCAAGACAGCTTTGATAGGGCACCCCAGCAAAGGAGCTGAAATGTCACTCAACCGTTATGCGCCAGGATGTGCTGCCTTCGGGCAGTTGGGGCCACCCATCGTTGCGGGCACCCTTTCGGTGCGTGCCTGCCCTAGGGGCAGCCGAACGGCTTGCTGGTTGAGGGGTCTGCGGTGATCGACAGCGACGAGGCGCTTCTTTCGGTGCGCGGTGTATCAAAGATGTATCCCGGCACCCGCGCGCTCGATGGGGTGGATCTAGATATTCGCGGGGGAGAGATTCACGCCCTGGTCGGAGGCAATGGATGCGGCAAATCGACGTTGATCAAGATTCTTAGCGGCGTCGTCGAAGCTGACGCGGGTGAAGTGCACATCGCCGGCCACACCGTAGAAGCGGCCCGTATCCACCCCCGACGCGCTTATGACCTCGGCATCAGAGTCGTCCACCAAGACCTTGCTGTCTTTCCGGACCTCAGCGTGGCCGAAAATCTGCGGCTCGGCACAGACTACCCAGCAACTCGGTTAGGGCAGGTTCGTTGGCGCGAGCTGCGTCGAGGCGCGCGGGATGCCATCAAGAAGCTGGATATAGCCGCTCGTCCCAGTGACCTCATTCGTGACCTACCAGTTGCTGTCCGGGCACAGATCGCGGCTGCGCGAGCAATGAGGGGCATGGATGGTCGCCACGGAATCATCATCCTAGATGAGCCAACTGCCTCACTGCCGAGACACGAGGTGCACGTACTTTTCAACGCGGTGAGACGAATGGCCTCAGAGGGCCATGCGGTCCTTTTCGTGAGCCATCGGCTTGACGAAGTCCTCGAACTTACACAACGCGTCACCGTTATGCGGGATGGAAGGGTGGTGAGCGAACACGCGACCGCCCGCCTGACCGAGCAGGACCTCATCGGATCGATTCTCGGTGAGCGGTCAATGCCAGAACAAACGCAGCGGGTGGCGCTCGAAGCCCCCTCAAATGGGCACGATCGCAGACCCCCTGTTCTGAAAGTTTCAGGTCTCGACGCCGGACCGCTGCGCAACATCGCACTTGAGCTGCACCCGGGTGAGGTCGTGGGCGTGGCCGGCTTGCTCGGGTCCGGACGGACGGAGCTTTTACGTGCAATTTATGGAGACCTGCGGCTAACGTCAGGACGCGTCGAGTTGAACGGGCGGCACGTCGCTTTCCGCGACGCGGGTCAGGCGATCGCGGCCGGGGTGATCATGGTCCCAGAAGACCGCGTCAACGGTGGCATATTCCCGGACCTCACCGTTGACGAAAACATGTCGGTAGGCGTCCTCCGTAAATATTGGCGTAGCGGCTGGTTCCGTCGAACCGCACTCCAACGTGACGCGGGTGTCCTTCGGAATCGGTTCAGGGTGAAAACGCCGTCCGGAGATGTAGCGATCCGGTCGCTGTCCGGAGGGAATCAGCAGAAGGTTGTGATGGGTCGGTGGCTGCGCCTCGACCCGGCGCTGATGCTTCTTGATGAGCCTACCCAGGGGGTCGATGTGGGAGCGAGGGCAGACATCTACGCGGCGGTGCGGGCTGCGGCGTCTGGAGGCAGCGCGGCACTGATCGTCACATCTGACTTGGAGGAACTCGCGCAGGTCGTCGACCGAGCGGTTGTGCTTCACGAGGGTCGGCTCGTCGCCGAGATGCATGCGTCTGAGCTCAGCGCGCAGGGACTCAACGAATTGATTTACCAACGGGGAAAGGAATCGAATGTTGTCTGAACTGGTCGACGCAAGGAACGATCGTGAAGCGATGGGGCGGGCGCGATTGAATCCCGTCAACTTCGCTGAAAGGTACGGGCTGGGCGGGCTGCTCGTCCTGATGGTACTGGTGTTCGGAGTGTTCGCACCGACGTCGAGGCTATTCTTCTCACCGGCCAACATTCAGAACATTCTCGCCAACCAGTCTGTGACGGGTCTCATCGCCCTGGCAATGGTGATCACGCTCGTGGCGGGATATTTCGACATTTCGGTCGCAGCCATTGCGGGTATTTCCAGCGTGACAATGGCCTCGCTACTGGCGACGCATCAGGTGCCCCTGGAAATTGCGATGCTGGTGGCCGTACTCTTGGCCCTGGTTGCTGGCATGGTAAACGCCACGCTCATCACGACATTGGATCTCGATCCGTTCATCGTGACACTCGGGACCTACGTTTTGATCAACGGGATTCTTCTCGCGTATACGGGGGGCAGGGTCGTTCAGGGCGTCCCGGCGTCTATCGGCAACTGGGGTGCTGGACAGTGGCTCGGAATCGCGCGCCCCTTCTGGCTGCTGCTCCTTGCCGCTGCGATCGTTTGGTATTTACTGAACCAGACCCCGTTCGGCCGCAAACTCGCTGCCATCGGCTCCAATCGGAGCGCCGCGGGGCTCGCGGGTATCGGGGTCAAGCGGCACGTCTTCATCGCCTATGCCCTCGGTGCGCTGGTGGCAGGCCTGGCCGGAGTTCTACTGACCGTGAGATCGGGTTCGGCCGATGCCGCTTCGGCTCCAAGTTTTCTATTCCCTGCCCTCGCTGCCGTATTTCTCGGCCAGACCACCATCAAGTCCGGGTATCCGAACGTCGTCGGGACCATAATCGGGGTCTTTTTCGTCGCCATCGCAGTGAACGGTTTCACTCTCCTAGGTGCCCAGAACTGGATCACGCAGGTATTCAATGGCGGCATTCTCGTGCTTGCAGTGGCTTTCTCCAAAGTCATGGTTAAGGTTCGCGACCGAAACGCCAAGAAGAGGAACGAAGCGGCGACCTGATTCAGGCTGGACATGGGCTCTAAGAGCTCATCCTGATGCGAGGCAGCCCTGTCCAACCCTACGAAACACCCGACACCCTTTCACCACGATGAGATTGGAAGCAAGATGCGATGCAAAAGGACGCGGATAGAGAAGGCTTGCTCACCGAGGGGAACGGATCTGGTTCGAGAAACTACCTCCACGTCCCCGAGCGAGGTCTACCCTGGCCAGATAGTTGTGTCTCCTTGGGTAGGAATGCACTACGCGGATGAGTACTCAAAGCACAGTATGGATGACTACGTGATGCCCCCACGACCCAGCTCCGTGCATGGCGGGCCAGGAAACCCGTAGTCCTGCCATCCATCGCGCACCCGCTTGCGCTGTTGATGGTCACTCCGATCAAGAACAAGACGGCAGCGCGAACCGCTCTCATCGCACAGCTTATAGACACAGCCCCAGCCGCGCATGCGATGCACGCCCAACCGGAACGACCGAAGAAGTCCGTAGCACCTAACGGAGGCATCGGTCTTCGGGGTCGATAGTGGTCATGATGCGACGGCTGATCTCGTTGAGACACTTTAATTGGGCCTTGGTAAGTGGGTCGAACGCGAGCCGGCGGACCTCTTCAACGTGCCCGGGTGCTGTTTCAACCACCTTGTCCCACCCTTGGTCTGTAAGCGTGGCCAAGATAGAACGGCCGTCGGTGGGATCAGCGGCCCTGGTAATCCAGCCCCTCTTTTCGAGACGTCCCACAACCTGTGAGAGGCGGGGCAGCCCCGACTCGGCCATAACGGCAAGGCTACTCATCCGCAGTGTGCGCCCGGGCTCTTCGGAGAGCGAAGACATAACGATGTATTCGAAATGACTGATACCAGCTTCGCGCTGTAACTGGGTATCCAGGGCTCCGGGAAGCCGCAAGAGCACACTGGCGAAGGCAACCCACGTGGCGCGCTCCTCCTCATTCAGCCACCGGGTCCCGGACATCGTGCCCCTCGCGTCGCCCCGGGCTGTCACTTCACTGCCGACTGACGTTTCCATGGTACGAGTATACCAACCCATCGATTCAGCATTTAACTAAGAAGCTGAATAGTTTACTTGCATCTTGAATCACTTGTGTCTATGGTTTAGTTCAAGCTTGAAGAGAATGGAAAGCCGACCACGCTAGGTGACACTACCGGCATTCACGCAGCAAAAGGATACCCGTCATGAACATCACCCTCTGGATCATCGCCTCCGTCCTCGCCCTGGGCTTCCTGGCCGCCGGTTCCATGAAAATTTCCCAGCCCCAAGTAAAACTCGCAGCCTCCGGCGGCATGGGCTGGACCGAGGCCTCCAGCCGTGCCACGATCAAGGCCATCGGCCTCGCCGAAATTCTGGGGGCCCTGGGCCTGATACTTCCCGGGGTCACTGGCGTCGCAACATTCTTGGTCCCCGTAGCCGCGACCGGCCTGACCATCGTGATGGTCGGCGCAGTCATCACCCACCTAAAGCGCGGCGAGAAGCAGATGGTAGTCATCAACCTCATCCTCGCCGCCCTGGCCCTGATTGTGGCCATCGGACGCTACGGACCCTGGGCCGTCTAGATCACCCACCCACAAGCAGTACCAGACACCTGATTGCCAGCACCCGCCTACCCCTGCGCGGATCCTTGAAGGAAACCCTTTGTCATGACAGACACCACTGACTTCTTCAACCCGAGCGTCCCCGCTGGCGCCTATGACGACCTGCTTGCCCGCACCCTGCCCCAGGCGAAAGCACAGGAACCGTGGCAACCCGAAGACGGCCCGCTCCCGGCATTGTTCGTCAGCCACGGCGCCCCGCCGACCCTGGATGATCCGGAATGGCTCACGGATCTGTTCAACTGGTCCCAATCGATGCCCAAACCACGGGCGATAGTGGTCGTCTCCGCGCACTGGGAAAACGCCCCGCTGGCAATCACCGGTATCACGGCAGGGACGCCCCTGTACTACGACTTCGGCGGGTTCCACCCCCGCTACTACACCCTAAAATACGCTAGCCCGGACGCAACGGCTCTGGCGCGTCGCATCACGGCTACACTCACCCACACGACCACCATCCACCACCACGCCGGCCGCGGCTTGGATCACGGCGCATTCATACCTCTTATGGCCATGTACCCAGTCGCGGACGTCCCCGTCGTGCAGCTCAGCATGCCCAGCCTTGACCCCCAAGCCCTACTCAAGCTCGGCCAGCGACTGAAGCAGCTCCGTGAAGAAGGTGTCCTGATCATCGGGTCCGGGTTCATGACTCACAGCTTCGCGGCCATGCGGCGACCTGACCTCATCGGGTACATACAGGAGTTCGACGAATGGGCCAACAAAGCCCTCACCCACGGAGACATCGACGCGCTCATCGACTACGCCGCCAAAGGCCCCGGTGCACGTATCGCACACCCGACCGCGGACCACTTCGTCCCGCTGCTCCTGACCCTTGGGGCCGCCACGGACCCTACCAGCGTCACCATGACCATCGAACGCATGCGCTTCGGCAACTCCATCCGCTCCCTCCAAGTGGCCTGACAGGGAAGTCCGCCCCTTGACCACGAGGGTCGGGCCATCGCGAATCTCGCCCAAGACATCCCCAACCAGGCACCCACGCGGTGCATAAAGATATAAGGAGATCATCATGACCAGCATCAGCATCCTCGGAACCGGCAACATGGGCAAGGCCATCGCCGCCATTGCCGAAAAGGGCGGCAACTCCGTGCAAGCCCTCAACAGCAAGGACACCGATCAGCCCGTCACAGGTGACATCGTCATCCTCGCTGTGCCCTACCCCGCGATCAGCGAGGTCCTCGCGCAGCGCTCCGACCAGCTCTCCGGCCGCACTGTCGTCGACATTTCCAACCCGGTGAACTTCCAGACCTTCGACTCCCTCACCGTCCCCCCGGACTCCTCCGCGGCCGCTGAGCTCGCCGCAGCTCTCCCGCAGTCCCGGGTCCTGAAGGCCTTCAACACCATCCTGGGCCCCACCCTCGCTATCGGTAAGGTCGGTGACCAGCCGACCACCGTCCTCATCGCAGGCGATGACGCCGACGCCAAAACCGAACTCGCCGACGTCATCACTGCCGGCGGCCTCCAGACCGTCGACGCAGGATCCCTCCGCCGCGCGCGTGAACTTGAAGCACTCGGCTTCCTCCAGATCACCCTGGCAGTTTCCGAAAAGGTCGGCTGGACAGGCGGTTTCGCCCTCGTCAAGTAGGACGCAGTGCTGCCGGGACAGCTTTCCCTCGACGCTCCCAATGTACGGGCTACCGACAGATCATCGAGACCTCGGCCACGCACCGCATCGGCACCCTTGCCGATGCGCTAATGCCGGCCCCTTCTTTTTGGCTAGACGGAACGTTCATCACGTTTTTTGATCGAGGGCTGTCTAATCGCGGCGATGTGCGCACGGGAGCACTCCAAAGATACCGCCGTCGGGGAATTCGCTGTGGTGAGGCGGCCGTAGCGCGGGCAGCCTGATTGACGGTGGACCAGGCGGTGTTTCAAGATCCTTTTGCCTCGACAGTGCCCGGTACGGTCGCCGTTCACGAGTTGAACGGCTGCTGGCCCCAACTTCCGTGAGATCGATTGATAGCGTCGTGAGTTCCGGAGTCAGCAGCTCACATTATGCACGACAGGTTCTCTTTCTGCTTATCATCTTTGAAGACCTGCTTTTCATCGTGGCAGCCATCGTTCTGCAGTTGGCCGGTGTCGCCTGCCCCAGTCAGGGCCAGTTGAAGCAAGTGGAAAGCTTCGGGCCCGGTGCGTGCCTGACGATAGCATTACTAGGCCCACCGACCCCGGGGGGAGCATTGGACCCGAATGACGCAGTTGTGCGCAGACTCACCCTTTACCACGCGGTGAGGAAGGTCCTCGACTCTTCCGCGGCACTCACGCTGTTGGGTTCCGCGGGATAAGACCGTTGTCCGCGCCGGTTGTTGGACGGCGAGCAGGTAAGTCAGGCGCGAGGTCGCACGGCGGAGTCGACGAGTTCCACCAGCGCATCGATGATCTCGAGATCTTCAAACTTCCGCCCGGATCGGCGGCTGGGCCAAAATCGCACATTGTTGACGGCACCGACGATGAAACGGGTGATCAGGCGCTGGTCGAGATCGGAACGGATGCTGCGGTCCGCCTGCCCCGCGACGACCTGCTCACTGATGGTGCGCTCGAAGGCCCTGCCCCAGCCCTGGGCCGCGATCAGCCGGTCTCCGGTGAGATGCTTCGTCTCGGTGAAGAAGATGTTGGCACGATCACGGTTGGTGAGGTACCACTCGCTTGAGCGGCGCACGTACATCAGGAGATATTCGACGGGAGGCAGATCCAATTCCGCGATTCCCAGTTCGATCGCCCGCATCTCCTCCTGTGATTCCTCGAGGATCCGGTACAGCAGTTCTTCTTTGGAGCTGAAGTAGTGGTACAGGCTGCCCTTTAAGACACCGACCCGATCCGCAACGTCCTGGATCGAGGTCGACGCGTACCCCTTAGCCGACATTACTTCGATCGCCGCCGCCATGACGTTATTGTCACGATTGAATCGTTCGCGCGTTCGTGTTGATTCCCCGCTCTGGGGTGGCAACTCGCTCGTCGTCATGGTGCGCTTCCTGTCGTTCCGAAGGATGGAGGCCAACCGTCCTGAGCTTCGCTTTTCAATGATACAGCCAACCGATTGGACGATACCACATGCCGTGAAGGCCCGGCTGCTTCGGGGAAGATCTGCGGCCCTGGCTGGCTCTACCTTGATGTCTGCGACCACGATGCGGAAACTACTCCTCAAGTATCCCTATTTGTTAACGCGAGGTTGACCCTATGCAAACCCGATGGCGAGATTGACGACACCACGGATCTATGGGCCGCACGGGGTCTCATCCCTGACACTCCCTTGTAACGTGCGTGTCCTTCATGCTGATTTATGCCAACCCACCCCACTCGACAACCAAACGTACGTTGGATAGAATTGCGATGTGTTTGGACCCGAAACACTTCGACATGTACAGCGCGCCGGACTCCCTGAACCGGGCCTCTTCCCGATTTCCATGGGTTCGATGGTTGTCATCACAGAAGGCTGGATTTTGCGGCCCGCCTGCGCCGGTCGCCTTCAGCCCGCGTCGAACGTTGACGCCCCAGCTGCAACGGCGCGCGCATCATATTCATCCGGGTTTGGCACGAAAGAAGAACATGAACCGAGTAACGGACAACGGCATCAACAACGTTTGGGTCGAACCCGTAGGGAGCCTCATCGGAAGGCCGGCAATTGTGCATGACTGGTCCTACCTCATCGGCTACCCTGTCCAGGTCAGACTCAACGGCCGGCCCCTCCGAAGTGGACAAGTCGAAGACGCCACCAATGATGGGCGCGCTTTATGGCTAGCGGCCGAGCCCGGGTTCGACAGACAACTCATCGATCAGGACTCCGGATACCAGGTGCTCATCGACTCGGACCAGCATTACTCGTTCTTCCAGCGGCTCAAAGCAATCATCTCCCTCCTCCGCTCGCCAGAGCAGGCTAAGGAGTAGACATGCGCGAACTGGACGTTTGCCGATCGGCAAGATGGATGAGCGCTATCGTACGTTAAGCTAGAGGTCTCGATTCGGCCGTGTTCGCTGCCATTGTCGAGAGTACGCCGCGATCGTCTTCTTCGCCGTCGCCACGTCACGACGCGAACACCCCGCCGCGGCAACAATCTCGTCATAGCTGCCACCTGCAATGGCCAGGGTCATGATGACCTTGAAATCAGCCATGCTGCCTCCTCCCATAGGAAGAGGCGGTGCCCAGTGCACCGCCTCACTCCTAGCACAGCCCCCGAAGACCACAGCAGTACCAACTCCACGGAACCGCAGTACCAACAACCCGGACTATCGGTACCAATTCACGCTATTCGCCAACAGCCCCCAAAGAGAGTGCGTGCAGGAAGTCCATCGCGGGAGTTGCGGACCAGGGTAAGACAGGACAATCAAGGTAGACTGAAATTAGTATGTATAGGCAACTATCAGACTACTTACTTTACGTAACATGCGTTATTTGAAACTCGGCATCTCGGGGAGCGGAGCAAGTGCTCTTGTGGATGAAACGCCGGTAAGGGCCCTAGTTCGTTCTGCCGCATCCTTAGCCGGCGACCGCAAAGGCCCGCGCTGCTGCAAGGACTGATTGTGGAGCCTCCTCCACATGGCCTTCACGCAGCAGCCGCGCCGGCGGAGCGTCATCCAGCTGAGGGTTCATGCCCTGGAACCAGGTTTGGACCACGGCCGCCGAGTCCTGCGCGGCAAGCAAGGCGGCCACGTGGTAGGCATGCCGGAGCCGGGTCATGACCTCAGCAGAGGGCTTCCGCTCACCATCGGCCCATTGGCGCACCGCCCGGGTTTCCTTCACCGAACCGATGTACGCGACAAGGTTCGCGCCCAGGATGTCTCGAAGGCCGCGGACCAGCTCGGCCTCGGGTAGCCGGATGGAATCTTGGTGCGCCTTCAGCCCGGCGCGGGCTCCTGCAGGTGGAGTCAGTGGTGTCATACCTTTTCCCGAGGTGCGTGAGGCTCTGGACCTCTGCCTGTCCTGTAAGGCGTGCTCCACTGACTGCCCCACAGGTGTGGACATTGCCGAAGCTAAATCCCTGCGGGTCGACGAGCACTACACGGGCCGCATCCGTCCCTTCACGCACTACTCGATCGGCTGGTTGCCACGCTGGTTGCCGCTGCTGACGAGGATCGCGCCACTGGCGAACCACGGCACCAGATTCCGTCCGTTCCGCTATCTCGGAGAGCGGCTGGGCATCAGCGCCCGAAGGCGCCTTCCCGCGTTCGCACCGTCGAGCAGAATTCGACGGCGGGTGACTGAAGCCGGGTTCGAGGACGGGGCGGACGTGCTCCTCTTCGCAGACAGCTTTACCCGTGCCTTCAGACCTGAGGTGGTGCCGGCCGCCGCGCGCGTGCTGCGCGATTCCGGACGATCGGTAGGGTGCAGCCCGGAGGCCTGCTGCGGGTTGACCTGGATTTCGACGGGGCAGCGCGACGGTGCCCGGCGCAGGCTCGCGCGGCTGATCACGAAGTTCGACGACGGCACCGACCGGGACATCGTGGTCCTGGAACCGAGCTGCGCTGCAACCATCCGGGACGAAGGCCCCAAACTCGTCGGTGGGGACGCCGCAAGAAGAGTAGCTGCCCGGATAAGATCCTTCGCAGTGCTAGCCCGGCGATTTCATGAGGGTTGGCTGTCTGGGGGCGTGTTAAACGACGAAAGGTGCTTCTGAGCTGGGAAAATAGTGTTGTTGACGCACTAACCCCCTGGCAGAAAGAAGCACCTTTCTGATGTCCAAGAATACCGGAGTTTTTCCCTCTGTTGCCGTTGCGCTCACGGGCCAGTCGCTGGTCTCCCACGCCGGCCTGAAGGTGCTGACCTCTTTCGTTGATGCACTCGGGTTCCGGGGCTTGTGCGAGGACCGGCTGGGCCAGTTCGTCCCGTCCGGGGCAAGGCACCGGCCCGGCAGCCTGCTCGGCTCGCTCGGGGTGATGCTGGCCGCCGGCGGCGAGCACGCCACGGACCTGGACATCCTGCGGTCCTCGCCCGGACTCTTCGGCCCGGTGCCCTCGAACGCGACCGTGTCCCGGTTTTTCGAACGCACCGTCGCCAACCCCGAACTGTTCAGCCACGGCTTCGAAACCCTCACCCGGGAACTGCGGGCCAGGGCCTGGGACGCGGCCGGGAACCGGAACCCTGCGGCCAGGGCCACCGCGGCCGATCCCTTGGTCCTGGACCTGGATGCCACGCTGGTGACCTCCCACTCGGAGAAGGAAAACGTCGCCGGCACCTACAAGGGCGGATACGGCTTTGCCCCGTTCATCGCCAGCGTCGATTACGGCACCTCCAACGGCACCGGGGAAATCCTTGCCTGCCTGCTGCGGCCCGGCAGCGCGGGCGCGAACAGCGCCGATGACCACATCCGCGTCTTCGACGCTGCCGTCTCCCAGCTTCCCGAGGCGTTCTTCCCCCAGGGCAGGCTGGACGGGCAGCGCCTCCTGGTCCGCACCGACAGTGCCGGCGCGTCGCGGAAGTTCCTCTGGTACCTGCACGCCGCGGGAGCACAGTTCTCTGTCTCGTACCCGGTCCCGGCGGGCAAGGCGCACATGGTCGACTGGATCAACGACAAACAGTATTGGCAACCGGCCCTGGACCAGCACGGGGCCGACCGCACGGACGCGTGGGTCATCAACGCCACCGAAGTGATCCCGCTGAAGGACTACCCGCCGGGCACGAACATCTACCTCCGGGCCGAGCCGCTGCACCCCGGCGCGCAACCGACCCTGCTGGACCTGGACGGGCACCGCATCACCGCGTTCCTGACAAACGCACCGCGCTGGCACGGCCCGTTCCTGGACGCACGCCACCGTGCCCGCGGCCGGTGCGAGAACCGGATCAAGACCCTGAAGAACACCGGTCTGGGCAAACTCCCGTTCTACGACTTCGCCGCGAACCAGGCCTGGGCCGACATCGCCGCGCTGGCGTCCAACCTCGTCTCCTGGCTCCAGCTCACCGCGCTGCCCGACGGCCACCAGGCCAAGACATGGGACATCAAGCGCTGGCGCTACCGCTTGTTCGCGACCGCCGGAAAAATCATCACCCGCGCCCGCCGCAGGCAGCTGCTGCTCCCGGAATCAGCACCGGAAAAAGGCCTCCTGAAGCTACTCCTGGAAAACACCGGGCGCCTCAAACAGCCCCAGCCTGCCCCGGGATGAACGGGCACGACCCCGTCCCGACGACCAGCCCCATCACCGGAAGTGGAACCGGCGCCAACCCCGAGCGATCCAACGGGCCACACCATCCTGCCCGGAAACAGAAAACAACCGCCCATCAACCCGCCCGCCCGAAAAAACGGCCAACCCCACCGTCATGAAAAATCAGGGCTAG